>DATDAX010000091.1:0-5165 GCA_036525175.1 Terrimicrobiaceae bacterium
GCAAGAATGGTATGCGTTTTGCGCAGCACGGCGTAAAGCATCGGATTCGCCGGCAAGATCGGCGGAAGGTGAAATGATCCGAACATCACAATCGGATAATGGCCCGCCGACAACATCCCCCAGCCGACGAGCGGCAGAGCAAACATCAAAGCGTAGAGCAACTTTTCGGAGGACGAAGCCATGAATCGTTCCTGACGGGACATGGTCGGTGGAAACGGCGGCAACGTCGTGAACATACGATTAACAAACCGAATGACGGCCAGAACCAGGATCATGATGCCTAGCGGACGATGGATCGCGACGAGTGTGTGGTAGTCTCCCAACGAGGCGACCATCGACACGCCGATGAACAGCATGGCCAAAAGCATCGCCGCCATCAGCCAATGGAGGATGCGCGACTGAATGGCGAATTGTGTTCGAGGTTTTCGCTTGTTCATTTCTCGGTTTCCGCGGCCGAGACCGCGCTGGGATCTTTGCGCTCGCCTTCGCGACGTGTGAACGACTGCGCATAGGCCGCTGATCTGGCGCTGAGGAGGGAATCGTCGGAGCCGGCAATGCCGTCGGGTAGGATCAACGGATCGAAGTTAATGTCGCGCGCGGGACTGGTGTCCTCGCTCTCGACGAGGTCGATCGTCAGCGTACCCACGTCGATCTGCTGCCGCTCTGGCGGCCAAGGGATCGTCGCGTCATCGGTCGCATCTCCCGGCTCACCGACCGTGACTACCAGGCGCCACTGCAATGGGCGACTGAGGATGCTCGTGATCAATGCGTCGAAGAGGTAGTTCTTATCGGCCTTTCCTGGGTCCGTCGTCTCGATTGGCGCGAACGGCTGAATCGGGACCATCGACCAACGGACCGGAACTACCGTGCCGCTCGCATCGATGAAACGGAAGGCGTTCAGGCTGTTGTAGGTGCTGTTGTCAAATCCGGACGAGATCGGACGATTGCCGATCAACTGCAGGGCCTTGGCGGTTTCCGGATGGCCGTCCAGGAAGGCCTTCATTTTGGCGGGGTCGGGCTTACCTGTGGCGGGGTCCGGGGCCGATGCCAGCAACTGATCGTGAAATCCTTGAGCGGTCTTGACCGGGAAGACGGGTATGTTGTTCATGCCCGTGCGCCACTCTTCGCCATTGGGCAGCTTGAACAGAATTGCCATGCTGCGCACCGTTTTTGGCGCATCGGTGACGAAGGGCTGACCTCCCGCCAGCGCAAATCGTCCAATGACTGGTACCCGGCCCGGATGGAAAATCGCGGCTTTCGACAGCGCCATGCCGCGGCCGCTACTCTCAAAGTAACCGCTGATGCAGACTCCCTTGGCATGATTGCGGCGGAACCCGGAATGCGGTCCGTTCACCTGTTCGAACGTGTTGATCATCGATGCCGGCGAGAGTCTGTGCGGCGTCAGCCAACCGCCCGCATATGCGAACAAGCCGACAATTCCAGCGAGTACCGCGCCGATCGCCGCGAAGCGTATGATGAGACTGGCCTTTGACAATTCCGCGGGCGAGGGTTGATTCGAGTTCATCTGAATTCCTCCTTCAAAGCAGCACGCGTGCCCCTATCATCTTACGCGACACAATCCGCATTTGTCGCGCAAGAAAGATCTCAAAACGGCCCGGCCGGCGGTCGATGGTTGCGAAATTCAATGGCGATTCGGCTGAGATCCAAACCAGACTCATTCAACCTCGCGGCTTGTTTCTGGGGCGCGAAGCCTTTGCCGAATTCTCGACGCGCTACTACTTGAACCGAGCCTCGATAATGGAGAAGTCGTCATCGAGATGACGCGATCCGCGAAGGTGGTAGACATGATCCACAAGGTCATCCATGACGCTCCCGGGCTCGTCGGCAAGCGCTGCAAGATACGCAATACAAGCATCAAGATTCCACGCGGTGCTACCATCGCGAAAGATTTCAAACACGCCGTCGCTAAAGATCAGCAGGCGCGCGCCCGCCGGAATGTGGCACGACTGAGCGGGAAAATTGATACCACGAAGCACACCCATCATCAGGCCCGAGGAAGGAAGAAGAAGCGGATTCGGCTCGCCAGGAAGCAGAACGATCGAGGGGGGATGACCACCTCCCGCCCAGGTCATCGTGCGGTTGACGCGGTGGTAGACACCATACCAGATCGTGAAGAATCTTTGGCCGTGTTGTTCTCCTTGGAAGGCATCGTTGAGTTTGGCGAGCACTTGGTCGGGGCGCTTCATGTCTGCACCGAGCAAGGCGCCCGCACGTATCACGTTGGCTACGGTGACTGATAGTAACGCGGCATCCAGCCCATGTCCCGTGACGTCGACAAGGTAAAGGGCGAGGTGATCTTCGTCCACCCAGTGGTAGCCGATCGTATCGCCCGCAAGGGTGGAGGCCGGGAGGTAGCGCCAATTAACCGAGACCAAGCCGTCCATCGGCGGGGGAATGCAGTCGCGCACGTATTTGATGCCCGCGGCAAACTCCGCGCGCATACTCTCGTCGCGGAGGTTTTCAAGCAAGGCTGCGGCGTCGACGAGATCTGGCATGGCGAATCCCTCAGTGAAAGCACCGTGCACGGCGCCGAGCGCCCTGAAGGCTTCTTTTCGGCGGCCTTGCCTTTGCAAAAGTCGTGCGAGGCTTGTGGTGGCGCGCAGTTCCCACGCTTTACTCTGCTGGCGCCGGGCTGTCTGGACGGCGCGACGGAAGCATTCCTCAGCCGCGGTTTGATCACCTGACTCGGCCAGAGCCAATTCGCCCCTGAGCCGGTGCAATTCCGCTTCTTGGAACCGCTCGTCGTTCTTTTCTACGAGTGCGAGTGCCTCGTCCAAGGCTGCATGCGCTTCTGCGAACCTGCCCGCCTGAGAGCAGCCATCTGCCAGCATGCTCAAGTAATACGGCACGGCCAGTTCTGCGCCCGTCCCTCGGTAGGCCTCCAGCCCGGTTTGCAGTAGCCGAATCCCCTGCTCCAGCCGCCCTAGCAGCAGCGCGCCGCCCGCAGCGTAAAGTGTGCCTGTGGCATGCCAGAAAACGAATCCCTGTTCCGTAGCAATTCGAATTTGCTCGCTCGCGGCAGCCTGTTCCTGCTTGCCCAGTCGGCAATGCTGGTAGAGCCAGCCCGTATGATGCAGCGCGTATTCGAGGCTGAAGGGCTGGTTAATCGCGCGTGCAAGCTCGAGCATCTCTTCGTTGAGCTCAAGCGCCCGGGCAGGCAAACCCAAGTGCCAAAAAGCCAGCGCAAGATAACAGCGATGCGTGACGCCGGCATCCTCGCCCACTAGCCCGGCCCAGAACGCTGTGCGCTCGCGGTCGTCGAACTCGACGATTCCTCGCTCGCAACAATCTCGCGCCCCGGCAAAATCGCCTCGATAGAGCCGCGTTAGGCCCTTTAGAAAGAGAGCTTCCATCAGGATGCCGGGATCGTTGAATTGCTCGCCAAACGCCATGGCTTCGTCCGCCAACTCACTGCAAATACGGAAGTCGCCGCGAACTATATGAAAAGCAAAATTTCCCCACATGACTGTGAAGAGTTGCGGTTTTTGCTCCACTCGCTCGCAGAGCATACGGGCGCGATGAAATATCGGACCGACCTCAGGCGCTGCATACCCGCGTGAAGCGATGTAAACAGTGCCCAGCGGAGCGAGCAGTTCCAATTCGCGAGCATCACGCTCGGGCGATGCGTCCAGGGTTTCAAGCAGTTTGAGGCCTTTGGTGAGGTGGCTGATCGCTTCGGCGTGGGCGAACCGGTCTCGTGACCGCAAGCCCGCCTTCAAGCAATATCCGATCGCCTTCTCTATCATCCCAGCTTCCGTGAAATGCCCCGCGAGCAGTTCGGGCTGGGTTTCAACCAGGTGCGCAAACCGTGCTTCTACGACCTCGGCGACCTGCCGATGAAATCGCCGGCGCTCGATCTCGCCGATCGCGCTATACAACGCTTCCCCGATCAGCACATGCTTGAAAAAGTAGGCGCACGTAGGCGGCTGACCCGTAGCGTAGAGGATCCCCGCCGATACCAGCTTTGCCAACTCGGTCCTCAGCGTCTGTTCGTCAACAGTCACGACGGCCGCGAGCAAATCGTAGTCAAATTCCCGACCAAGTGTGGCGGCGAGTTGGGCCACGTCGCGTTGACCCGACATTTGATCGAGCCTGGCCAACACGAGCTCCTGCAGCGTTGCAGGCAATTCTCTTGTGCCCTCCACCGTGCAGGTAAAAGCTGCCACTCTTGCGGATTCGAACATCGCAGACTCAAATGCAAGTCGGCCAAATTCTTCGACCAACAGCGGCACTCCACTTGTGCGATTGTAAATTTGCGCAACCAGCGCCTCCGGCAAAACTTCGCCCGCATCTCTTCGCATCCACTCGGTTACTTGTCGCCGTGTCAGTCGATTGAGGGCCAGGTTCGTTTGGTGCGCCAGCGCTGGCCACGGGGTCTTAAATTCCGGACGGAATGTGAGGACCGTAAGAATTCGATCGTGCGGACCCTCGCGGATAAACTGTTGAAGAAACTCCAGGCTCGACGCGTCAACCCAATGCAGGTCCTCGACCACGAAGAGAACCGGCCGCTTGCGAGAGTAGGCGAGCAACCACTCACGTAGCGCACGAAATGTCTCCTCACGCTCACGAGCAGGGCTGAGGTCGCCCGCCGAATACCGCTCATCCGGTGGCAGCAAAAGCAACTTTGCAAATAGTGAAACTCTCTCTGGCGTCCCCAGATCGTAATCGTCCAAACGTTGTGCCAATCGCTCGAAGCGAGCCGCCGGTGATGGATCAAGCTCTGCACCGAGGAAGCGCTCCAGGTAATCAGACACCGGATAGAGCTCCGAGTTCTGAAACTGTTCCGAGCACCGCCACTCGATAATGGGAGAGTCCTGGTCGACCGACGCGACCTCGGACTCGCCAGTCGCCGCTAAGGTGGCGTCGGTTTGTTGCGTCTGCACACGCTGCGCAAGCGTCTGCACGAGTCGAGACTTGCCCAGGCCCGCCTCCCCGATCACCAGGACGACTTGGCCCATCCCCTCTTGAGCCTGCTCCCACCTGTCGTTCAGCAAACTCAATTCGGTATCCCGGCCCATCAGCGGCGTGAGCCCAGGCGGTACAGGCGCTTCGGACTCGCCGCATCCTATCGATGTGGAGTTCGTTTGCGACTCGATGGCCAGTTCCTGTCGTCCATCAGCGAGCCTATAGAGATTCATGGGATC
>DATDAX010000092.1:0-3526 GCA_036525175.1 Terrimicrobiaceae bacterium
AAGTGAGTTGACGCGCATGCCACCGACCAATCCCGACAAGCACGACCGTCTGCGCATCAGCCGCGTGGTCGATGTGCCGTTGCGCGAGGTTTCGGGCATCTGCTTGCGACGCGGCAGGGATCGGCAGATGTCGCTACTCGCGGTCGGCGACCGGGCGGCAAAGGTCGTCTGGATTTCCCTTCCCGAATCCGACGATGAATCCCTCGACTGGCAGACCAAGAATGTCGGCACGTTCACGGACTCGGACCTTGCCGGTGATGACCCGCAGATCGAGGCCGTCTGCGCGGATGGGGCGGGGAGGGTGCTGCTTTTGCAGGAGTGGCCGCCCCGCGTCGAGTTGGTGGACTTCGAAATGTCGCAGACCCTTGCATCGATCGAACTTCACGTGGAAGGAAACGACGAGATCGCGGTGTCCTGGGCCGACCCGGCTGGCTCCCACGGGGAAGGGATGGTGCTCCTGCCTGGTGGGCATCTGCTCGTTGCGAAGGAAAAGGATCCGGCGGCGCTCATCGAGTTCGGGCCGCCCGGATCGCGCTCGCAAGGTTTTACGCGCGGCGGAGCGTTGGCGGCAGGTGATCGCTGGGTGGTCGCGAAGGGAAAGCAAGAGTTTGTCGGGCTCGCCACCTGGCTTCCCGGGCGGGCACTTGCCAAGGCGTGCAAAGACTTCAGTGATCTCGAGATCGGCCCCGATGGCTGCCTCTACCTGCTTAGCGATCAGTCCGAATCCATCGCCCGGATCGACGACCTTTCGCCCGGAGGAGGCACAGCCGCGCTCGGGGCCGTTTGGCGACTGGAGAATATCGAGGGCAAGCCAGAAGGCCTCGCCTTCACCGCGGAGGGCCGCGCTGTCGTGGCCCTCGACAAGCGTAAGACGCGTAAGAACCTGGTTTTACTGAACCCCCCAATCGCGACGGCAAACGCCGCACAGCCGTGAGGTGCTAATAAAATCACCTCCGAAGTCTTCGACAAAACTCGAAACACCAGACCGCGCGGGCTGTCGCTAGTCCTCGCCTCACGCTAAGCGCTCATCGACCTTCGAACAAATCGGCCTGTGGCGAGCTTCGTGGGGGTTCGAGGCCAAGCTTGCGATAGGCACGCGGCAAAGCGGCCCGTCCCTGTGGCGTCCGTTTGATGTATCCTTGCATGATCAGGTAAGGCTCGTGCACCTCTTCGAGGGTCCCGGCATCCTCACCAATGGCCACCGCCAGAGAGTTGAGACCGACGGGCCCGCCGTCGAAAAGCGATATCAGGCTCTCAATGATGCGCTTGTCCATCTCATCAAATCCATCCTCGTCGATCTCAAGCATGGACAGGGCTCGCACAGCTGTGGGACCCGTAATCGGCCCTTTCGCGCGCACTTGTGCAAAGTCCCGCACCCAGCGAAGCAGATTGTTTGCGATGCGCGGGGTGCCACGGGAGCGCTGTGCGATCTCGAGTGCTCCCTGCGAGTCCGTCTCGGTGTCGAGCAAGCCCGCGCTGCGTTCCACGATCCTCTGAAGATGGAGGACCTCGTAGTAGTCCAATCGGCAGGTCATCCCGAAGCGCGAACGCAAGGGTGCGCTGATCATGCCTGCGCGTGTCGTTGCGCCAATGAGAGTGAACTTTGCGAGGTTTAGTCGAACGCTCCGGGCGCTCGGCCCCTGATCTATAACGATATCGAGTTTAAAGTCCTCCATAGCGGGATAGAGGTATTCTTCGATGGCGGGCTGGAGACGGTGAATTTCGTCGATGAAGAGCACGCCCCCGCGCTCAATATTTGTCAAGAGCCCGGCAAGGTCGCCCGCCTTCTCGATCATCGGGCCGCTGGTGCTCTTGACGTCGACTCCCATCGCGTTGCCGACGATGTAGGCCAACGTCGTCTTGCCCAAGCCCGGAGGACCGCTCAGGAGAATGTGTTGAAGGGCTTCGCCACGCTGGCGGGCAGCCTCAACCATCAACTGCAGCCGTTCGACGGTCTTCTTTTGCCCGGTGAACTCCTCGAACATGGGGGGACGCAGCGAAATGTCGAACGCTGTATCCGGCGTGTCTTCTGAAGGAAGCTGAAACTCAGGCTTTGGCATGGCATCCCTTCCCACTCGAAATCGAGAGATATCCAAAAAGTCTCACACGAAGTTGCCTCTAGCGTGCACAGATGTCGCGCATTTGCAATGACACACCTGCCCTCGGACTCTCAAGAAATTGCTTTTCCGACTGTTGGTCGTGCACCTCCGCGCAACGGAGTCAATGCCCGCGCAAGCAGGACTCCAAGCGACGCTGCTGTCACCAGACCGGTGAGACTGAGAGAGTCCGCAGCTTGCTGACCGGCGATTTGGTCGTAGAACCTGAGCAGCAACGCGCAATTTGGGATCGGACAAATCCATTTAGTCATCGGCTCATTGGTGATTCCGGCAATCATTCCCACAAGAAATGTCATCACCGCAAAGAGAGCATGCAGACCGATGTAAAAGGCTAAAAAGTAGCGCGTCGATGGGCTCAGAAGGCGGATGAGCGCAGCCGGGAATACGAGCGCGCCAAGATAGGAGACATACTCAAGCACCTCCATAGCGTCGTCGAGACGCGACTGGGAATACAGCATCGCGGCGCCTAGACCAGCAACAAGAAGCACGTACCAGGAAGCTGAGGCCCACCCGGGTGTGAAGAAAAGCGATAGCGCGCGGCCGACCTTGCCCATGCCCTGGAACGGCCAGCGCACAACGCGAAGGCCCTCCTCGGGCTCCGCAAGCGCATCAATGATAACCACGGCAAGGAGCAACAGCGATATGCCGTAAAGTCCCTTCGCATTCGGGATCATGAAAGCGAGCGCGGGAATAACAATAAGCAAATAAATTCCGATCAATCGCTTACGCACTGCATGGTTCTCGGCCGGAGGCGCAATACGCGACGCCGCGATCTCGAGAGCGAGGAGGATATACGCGGGAACGAATGCGAGTAGCACCACGTACACCTGCCAAACGGGAATCGAGGAACTCGACGAAATCCCAGTTCGGGAAAACGCCATCCAGGCAAACAGAATGCCAATCAGAGATTGAAAGACGAAGATGAGGCCAACGATGAAGAGCGCTCGAAGAAGCTTTGACTCGTAAGGCGACATGGCAAGCGTCGTCGCCGTCAGCAGAGCGCTCGCTACAACAAGGAGAAATAACCCCTGCAAGTCTTCGAGGATGTCCACTCCGCCTAGGAAATAGCGAAGAATCACGTAGGGAAGGATGGCGCAGACGAGAAGCAAAGTCTCCGCCATGAGCGCTGTCCATTTCCCGGCCACGATGCGCCAGGCCGAAAGGCGGGTCAAAAATACCAACTCGAGCGTTCGGGCCTTCATTTCTGCGTGCAGGGCACCAAAACCGAGCAGCGGCATGACAAACAGGAGGGGGACGCTGACCATGAACCAGAAAAGCCCATTGAGAAAACCGAAGATGTCTGCGGTTGCGTTATCGGTTCTCGATGCCGCAACCAGACTGAAAACAGTGCTCAGAATCATCAGCAACTGCGTCAGGTAAAACGCGGCCGCGAAAACACGCGATCGCAT
>DATDAX010000093.1:0-5049 GCA_036525175.1 Terrimicrobiaceae bacterium
GGGACGGCCGCTTTTTTCTGCTGATCGCGCACGGTGCCAAGCACCCGCAAGGCCAACGCGCGGGCAAGCGGCTCGAAGTAAAGCGGCCCATGCGGGCATTGGTCCTCGGTTTCCTCCATCAAGAGCCGGCACAGCGCTTCAGTGCGTTGATCGATTGAGAAAAAATGATGCCAATGTCGCTTTGAGATAGCCTCGCCAAGACCCACCTCCTTGGCCATGGCCTCGAAAAAATGGGGCGCAAAACTGAAGTTGACAACGGTTCCCCCTGCCTGCTCCCACTCCCCGTACACGGGCAGGGAAGGCGGAGACACCAAAATATGACCGCGGCTGACATGATGGTGGTTCAGGCCAAGCTCCGGAACCGTGATCCACGTGTCCCCTTTCTCTGACCTGGGGCGGTACCAAAACGTGTACGCGTCTCGCGCGGGCGTCAGCGAAGAAGGTGCATTGGCGGGAAACTTATGGATAGTGACGGAAAGCTCTTCGACTCCGGATCGATCGCTCCGGTGAATGATCAAGTCATTAACATTGAGAGCCCCAGCCATTTTTTCGCCTACGCCTTCACACCGAGGAAGCTAGCAGTTCAATCTTTCAAGGCACTCGAAATCTCCCGGTGTCAATGTTCGCAGACCTTGCGACTTTCCCTCCGCTCGTGCGTCCACTCAACGCGGATGGTCCTGCCTCGAGAATGCTATGCTGTGAGCGAAAAGCTCCGGGCGTCGTGCCAAAAAAGCTACGAAAATGACGACTGAGGTGCGCTTGGTCGCAAAAGCCGCTCGCAGCGGCAATCTCTGCCAGTGACAGTGCCGGATTGTCTTGCGCAATGAGTTTCCGCGCGTGATTGAGGCGCACCAAAAGCAGGTATTGATGCGGCGTGTAACCGGTAAATTGCCGAAACATGACTGCAAAATGGCTGCGGCTCATCTGCGCCATGGAAGCAAGTTCGGCCAAAGAGATCTCGTCCGCGAAATCGGCCTCCAGGCGTTGGACAGCGTGGCGGACGCCCGGCGAAACCGTCGCCGCACGCAATCCGCGGCTGTGCTGATCGCGCACCGAGCCAAGTACTCGCAGCGCCAAAGCGCGGGCTAGCGGCTCGAAGTACAGCGGGCCATTCGGACACTGGTCCTCGGTCTCTTCCATCAGGAGCCGGCACAACGCTTCGATACGCTGATCGATCGCAAAAAAGTGGTGCCAATGTCGCTTTGAAATAATCTCCGAAAGACCCATCTGCCCGGCGAGGGCTTCGAAAAAGCGTGAATCAAAACTGAAGTTGGCCACGGTGCCCTCGGCCTGTTCCTGCTCGCCGTGCACAGGCAAGGAAGGCGGAGAGATCAGTAAGTGACTGCGGCTGACGTGCTGGTGGCTCAACCCGAGCTCCGGAACCGTAACCCACGTGCGTCCTTTCTCCGTCCGGGGGCGGTACCAAAACGTGTAAGCGTCTCGTTCAGGCGTGAACGACGACCAGGCACCAGCCGGAAACTTATGGATATTGAGTGAAAGCTCCTCCACGCCAGAGCGGTCGCTCCGGTGTGTAATCAAATCATTGACATTTAGGGGTCCCCCCATAGCGGTCTATAGCTTCACGTTGAGGAACATAGCAATTCTGCGGTCCGGGGACACCTGAAAATGGCCATTGGCCGGCGCGATCAACTCATCGGGGCAGTAGCTCCACGTTGGCCAGGCTTTCCATGCGCCACTGTCGAGGGAGCACCCGGTTCTCACCAACAACTTCGATTCTGCCCTTCAGCTTGATGTCGCTGCTGGAAGCGCCGATCATCACTTCAAACTCGCCGGCTTCGACGATGCGCTGGCTGTCCGCGTTGGTAAAATTCAGCATGTCGACAGGGAGCGCAAAGCCAACCGTTGCTTGTTGCCCGGATTGCAAGGACACCCGCTTGAAGGCCTTAAGCTCCTTTACAGGACGAACCAGCGAAGCATACACGTCGCGCACATATACCTGGACAACTTCGCAACCCTCGCGCTCGCCGCAGTTCTTGAGAGTGAAGGAAAGCGCCACGGTGCCGTTGATGTCCACGCGATCCTGTTTGATTGAGAGTTCGCTGTACTCAAATCGAGTATAGCTCAATCCATATCCGAAAGAATACTTGGTGCCGAAATGATAGGCGATGGGAGTGCCGCCGCTCTTGAGCTTGTGGTTGTAGTAATACGGCACCGCACCGACGTTCTTTGGGATCGAAACCACGAGGCGTCCGCTCGGGTTTGCCTTGCCCGTGAGCAGATCGGCGAGCGCCTCAGCTCCCTCCTGCCCCGGCTGGAAGGCCATCAAGACTGCCGCTGCCAGATCTTCCAGCCCGTTGAGGGCGTACGGCCGGCCAGAGGTCATTACGATGACCGTCGGCGTGCCGGTTGCAATGATCCGCTTCAAGAGCTCTTCCTGCACTCCCGGCAACTGCAGGCTGTCCGTATCGGACCCTTCGCCGACGGTGCCCGTCTGGAAGAGACCAGCCAAGTCACCGACAAAGACGATGGCGACATCGGATTGGCGCGCGCAGTCGACCGCGTTCTCGATCTGCGAGAGATCCCGGCTGATCGGTGAAGTGCGCGTCAGGCTTGCGGCAACGTCCGAATCCACGTCGCCGGGAAAAACCGGCGCCTCCGGGTTGCGTTCGGTAAGGATCTCGCAGCCCTTGGCATAGCGTACATGATTCGCACCAAGGCGTTCGGTCAGAGCTTGCAGCGGGGTTTTCGCGTATTGGACCCGTTCTTCCTGCATATTCGCGACAATCAAATGGACCGGGAAGCTGTAGCCACTAAACATCGCCAGTTGATCATCCGCAGTCGGACCAATGACAGCGACTCTGGGACTCTTGGACACGTCGAGCGGCAGGACACCCCGATTTTCCAACAGAACCACCGATTGCAACGCCACTTCCTTGGCCAGATGCTTCGCGCTTTCGGATTGCAGGTTCACCTGGCTTTCGTCCGCATAGGGATTCTCAAACAAGCCGAGACGAAACTTTTCGGACAGAATGCGCGCCACGATCTCGTTGATCTTTTCCTCGCTGATCTGGCGCCGTTCCACCGCCTCAGGCAGATGCTCGGCGCACTCAAATCCCGGCAGTTCGATATCGAGTCCCGCGTTGAAGGCGAGCGCAGCGGCTTCGGCCTTGTCCCTCGCTACCGCGTGGTGAGAGTGGAGCAAATTGACCCCGGCATAGTCGGCGACCACGAGGCCGTCAAAGCCCCACTGGTCGCGCAAAACTTCCGTCAAGAGCAAGCGCGAGGAATGACAAGGCTCATTATCGATGTCGTGATAGGCAGGCATTACTGAACCGGCATTGGCCTGCTTGACCGCCATTTCAAAGGGGAGCATGAAAATGTCGTTGAGCTCCTTCGGGCCAAGATGCACCGGCGCATGATTGCGAGCTCCTTCGCTAAAAGAGTGCCCTACGTAATGTTTGAGGGTCGCCAACAGCTCGCGGTTTTCTCCCTGCAGTCCCCTGACATAGCGGGTGGCCAGCACCCCGACGAGGTAAGGATCCTCTCCCATCGTCTCTTCGGTGCGTCCCCAACGCACATCCCGTGAGACGTCCAGAACCGGCGCAAGGCCCTGATGACAGCCAATCTGTCTGGCCTCGCTGCGAATTTCCCCGCCGACCGCTTCGATGAGTTCGGGGTTCCATGTAGCGCCGTAGTTAAGCGCCGATGGAAACAGCGTGGCGCCTTTCGCCATCAGCCCCACCAGACACTCCTCGTGCGATATCGCAGGGATGCCAAGCCGTGTTTCCTCGACCAGAAACTTCTGGAGGGCATTTAGAGCACGCACTCCCTCCCTGGGATCAACCGGATGCGTGCCAAGCGGGCGTGTGATCTGCCCAATTCCCAGTTTGAGCATCTCTCTTAAATCGTCGGTGCTCGCGCTTTGAGCGAACGCATCGGTTCGAATCCGATGCTTGCCATCCGGAGACAGAATCAGCCATTGGGAGTACATTTGGGCGATCTTTTCGCGCAACGTCATGCGCCCCAGCAGGTCAGAGACACGCTGCGGGATCGATAGCCGGGAATCTTTATAGGGGAAGGTGGCCATGTGTTTTAATTAGCTTATCTGAGGAACTACTGCGATGAATCTTCTTGAGAAAATTTGCTCATGTTGCTGACTCGCGCGCACTAACGTAAGGAGCGCACGCGTCCCGCGGAACGTATAGAGAGAGAGTCTCGAAGACGGCCCATCGTCCGCCGAACGAACTCCTTCGGCGAGCCGCCGAGAAACCACAGCCGAGACGGGTATGCTCCCCAGAAGGTGTGAGGTTGCTAACTGCTCCATGCGTCATGCGAACTGGTCGGGTCGAGAATTTTCCTTACTCCATTCTTGCCTTCGCCCGTTCGTCAAAAATAACGTCCGCTCACTTTCGCAGCATGACTGGCATTGAGATAATCGTCGGCGTCGTAATGGGTCTAACCGCCTACGTATTGCTTCGCGCTGTGATGATGGGCTTCTTCACCGTCGCACCGAATGAACGCGCCGTGCTGACGAGTTTCGGTCGTGCGCAACGCATCGGCGGAGCAACCACGCTGGACACCCCGCTCGCCGACGATCTTCCCGAGATCGATCGCGAGCGCTATCGCTATCCGCAGTTGCAGGTCATCGGTCCAGGAGGTCCCTATTTTCGCTGGCCATGGCAAAGGGTGCACAAGGTGAATGTCGCAATCTCCACGGCCAGCATCGCTTTCGATCCCGAAACGCCCGAGGCCAATCAAGGAGGCTTGGTGCTCGAGGCTGTCACGCAGGATCAACTGAACATCGGCTTGAGCGGACAAATTCGCTTCAGCGTCAGCGAGGGTAACCTCTACGCGTTTCTGTTCGGGGTAAAGAACCCGATCGCCCACGTGATGGGGTATTTCATCTCGATTCTTCGCGAGCGAATCGCGAACTTCAAGGCTCCACGCGAGCAGGGAGGCACCGTGCCGGAGGACCTGCGATTCGAAGGCATCTCCATCAATGATCTCCGCAAGAACGTGAATCTTCTCAACGAACAGATGGATCTCGAATGCCGCAGCTCGGCCGCGCGGTACGGGATCACTCTGGAC
>DATDAX010000094.1:0-3142 GCA_036525175.1 Terrimicrobiaceae bacterium
GTCGCGAAGCGAAGGACGCCATCAGCTGGTCCTCGACTTCTCGCGCGAGGATGTCCGGGAAAATATCTATCAGCAGATGAAGCAGATTCTGGCGTCGGCGCCGATCACCTACGTGAAGTGGGATATGAATCGGAACATGACCGAGATCGGCTCCGCTATTTTGGAGCCCGGTCGACAGCAGGAAACAGCCCATCGCTATATCCTTGGACTCTACGAGTTGATGGAGCGGCTGACGCGCGAATTTCCTCACATTCTTTTCGAGGGCTGCGCGGGCGGCGGGGGACGCTTCGACCCTGGCATCCTATACTACATGCCGCAAATCTGGACGAGCGACAATACGGACGCGATCTCCCGGTTGAAGATCCAGTACGGTACGAGCGTAGTCTATCCTTGGAGCGCTATCTCGGCGCACGTATCGGTGGTACCGAATCACCAGGTGGGACGCGTAACGCCGCTCAAAACACGCGGCGATGTCGCATTTTCTGGAGCATTCGGATACGAGCTCGATGTCTCTCTCTTGGGGCCTGAGGATCGCGAGGAAGTCAAACGGCAAACGGCTCTCTACAAGCAGGTGCGGGAGCTATTGCTCCATGGCGATCTGTACCGCCTGTGCAGTCCCTTCGACTCAAACGAAGCCGCCTGGATGGTTGTTTCCGCAGCCAGAGACGAGGCGCTCGTCACGCATGTAACCATGCTTGCCCCGCCAAACGCACCACAGCGTTTCCTCCGGCTAAAGGGCCTTGACGCGGCTGCGAAATACAAGGTCGACAATCTTGTTCGCCAGGGAGACGCCCTCATGAATATCGGGCTGCCTATCCCTTATCCGTCGGGCGACTTTGCAAGTTGCCAATGGCGTCTCAGCAAGACCGTCGAATCCGTTAGCGGCTCTTGAGCTTAGAATGATCCCTATGATTGATTATGATATTATAATGCATTCATATTTCTTCTGGAAGGTTAACTCCGTTTGGAAAAATGCTTTGACTTTAAGAGCTATAAACTACTTCATCGCAGGTGACGTTTGCATGGAGCTAAAGTCCTGATGACGTGCCCCACCAGAAAGGTCGGGCTCAGCCTCCCGTGATTTCGATGACCTAAGTGATAGCGAGTTCAAGAAATGAATGTGCTAGTTATAGGTGCCGCCGGTTACATTGGTAGTCATTGCCTTCGCCAGCTGGAGGCCTTTGGCCATACGCCGGTGGTTCTGGATAACCTCGTGTTCGGCCATCGAGCGGCGGTTCCCAGCCACCTGCCTTTTTACGATGGCGATTTAGGAGATCCTTCCCTCCTTGAACGGATATTCGAGACCGAGAAGATCGATGTTGTCATGCACTTCGCGGCGTTTGCGTACGTCGGCGAGTCGGTTACCGACCCGTTAAAGTACTATGACAACAATTTTGCGCGACCTGTGACGCTGCTTCAAACGATGCGTAAGTTCGGCGTGACGAAGTTCGTCTTCTCCTCGACCTGTGCCACCTACGGCATACCCGACAGACTGCCGATCACAGAAGATCTCCCGCAACGCCCTATCAACCCGTACGGCCAAACCAAACTTGATGTAGAGACCATGCTCAAAGCATGCGCAGCCGCCTACGGCTTGAGCTTTGCCGCCTTTCGGTACTTCAATGCCGCCGGTGCTGCTGAGGATGGTTCTATTGGCGAGGATCACGACCCCGAAACTCACCTCATTCCGTTGGTCATCGACGCTGCGACAGGGCGACGGGAGTGCGTGACAGTTTTCGGAGATGATTATCCGACCCCGGATGGCACGTGCCTGCGGGACTATGTTCATGTAGACGACTTGGCACGCGCTCATATCGCTGCCTTCTCCAAGCTCTCCGCACCCGGCGTTCAGCTTTTCTACAACCTCGGCACGGGGAAGCCGCATTCCGTGAAGGAAGTGATCGAAACTGTGGAAGACGTCACGGGACTTAAAGTTCCGGTAAAAAAGGGGGAACGCCGTCCGGGTGATCCCCCGGCACTTTACGCTGACTCGACGCGCGCGCTGCGCGACCTGAATTGGCAGATAAAATTTCCCGGCATCCGCGAGATAGTCGAGACCGCGTGGGGTTGGCACAAGAATCACCCTGAAGGTTTTCAAGACTAACGCGTCCTCCAGATGGTTGAGCAACTTTTCGAGCGAACGTTTGGAAGAAGCCCCGAAGCTAGGGCGTATGCTCCGGGGCGCATCGAATTCATCGGCAATCACACCGACTACAATGGAGGTTGTGCTCTTGGTGCTGCCGTTGATCGCGGTATCACTGTTGCAATTGCGACTCGAAGCGACGGCGAATGCCACTTTGTGAGCGAATCGATGACCGGCGAGGTGGTAGCCGCTTTGGACAACGTCACACCGCTTGCCAATCCGTTTGCGTGGGTTAACTACCCGCTCGGAGTGATTCATGTGATGCGGCAAGAGGGCTTACCCGTGGAGCGCGGTATGGATCTTGCCGTCGCCAGCAGTCTGCCTGCCGGCGCGGGCATGAGCAGCAGTGCCGCATTCGAATTGGCGACAGCTTATGGATTGGCCGCTTTGAATGGCTTCGACGTTGACCGAAAGAAAATGGTTCAAGTCTGTCGACGAGCAGAAAACGAGTTTGTTGGCATGCCCTGCGGCATTCTGGATCAGGGAACATCAGCGTTCGGGGCGCCTGATCATCTCGTTCACGTCGATTGCCTGACGGAGACTTTCACTCGGGTGCCGATGCCGACCAGTTGCCATCTTTGGATTTTCAATAGCAACAAGAAGCATTCGCTGGTCGATTCGAAATATTCCGAGCGACATCGGGAGTGTTCGGAGGCCTTTGAGACATTGCGGCGTGCAGAACCCAAAGCCGCCTGCCTCGCTCACGTCTCTCCCAGTACGGTCCGGGCACAGCAGCGCGAACTTGGTGAGGTTCGCTTCAAGCGGGCGCTACACATTACCGAGGAGAACGTGCGGGTGAAGGAGGCTGTTGAGGCACTTACGAACGGGCGGCTTAAAGTGCTCGGCGCCCTGCTCACGGCTTCGCATCAAAGTTCGAGAACGCTTTTCGAGAACAGTTGTGCCGAACTCGATTACCTTGTCGAACGGCTAACGGATCTACCGGGCGTTTACGGCGCGCGCCTCACTGGCGGCGGTTTCGGAGGAGCGGTAATGGCGTTG
>DATDAX010000095.1:0-5036 GCA_036525175.1 Terrimicrobiaceae bacterium
ACCCTCCGGAAGCCCGCTCAAGGACACGTCCGAGGAGCGCTTTACTTCAACAATAACCACCGCAGGTGCCACCTTCTCGTAGACTGCGGCAAACGCATCGTTAAGCTGGTGCGCAAGCGCATTGGTTGTCAGCGCATTTTGTCCGAATGCCGAACCGGCAATGCCCAGGGTTATAAACGTCGCAAGAACCCTCATATTCATATGGGGCAAATTACGATGGCAAAACAGATTTTCAACAAGGGACGCGTCGGGAAAAAAGCGTTGCCAGCAGTAAGGTCGTGTGATTTATCTCCCATAAGGAGTATTCTAGCGATCATGAGTCGAAAAAATGCGGGGGAAACCAAAAAAAAGGCTGGCTTCAAACTCCGCGAGACGCCGCCAGCGCAGGGCGCAGCCGAAGAGCCCGATTCACCGCCTTCCCCCGCAAATCCCCCTGTCGACCTCGACCAACTTGGTGACCTGCCCCAGAGTTACGGTTCGGACACGATTTTTCTTATCGCCCAGGAGCCCCATTGGCTTTTCACCTACTGGGACATCGACATTTCGCGGCATCCCGGAGGGAAGACTTTCCTGCGTGTCTATCAGGATGAAAGGACGATCGAAGCCGAAATTGAGGTCCCGTTCGAGACGCGGAATTGGTACATCCCGGTAAAGCACGCCGGATCGAAATACACCGTCGAGATCGGGTACCATCGTGGCACCATCTGGAACGTCATCGCGCGTTCTTATACGATCGAAACTCCCACCGATCGGCTGTCGGAGTCCGACCAGTTCAACTACGCCACCATCCCCCTTCATCTCAGCTTCCAAAAGCTGATGGAGCGGATTCAGGACGCGATCAAATCGGGCGAGACGCTCATGACCGCGCTGTCGCGTCTGCAAATGGAGGGCAAACTCTTTGGCCCGGCCACGGCTCCGGGCATCCCCTTGGAGCAACGGTTGGTTCTTGAAGCTCTCCTGGGGAGCAACTTCCTCGAAGAAATGGCAAGCGGCGGCCTCAGCTCACAGGAGATCGAGGGTCGTGTTCGCAAGCATCTCGAGGAAAGACTTATGAGCCCGGGTGCCATCAGCTCCTTCTCGCAAGGGGAGTGGGGCGCGGCGCAGAGCAGCCTCTTTAGCGCGCTCGGCGCGGTGTCCAGCGGAGGAGTCTCCAGTTGGAGTCCTGCCGAGCTTTCAAGTTGGACTGCGGCGGTCTTGTCGAGCTGGGCAGCTGCCGGACAAAGCTCCGCAGGATGGAGCGGAGAATCGCTGAGCAGTTGGGGTGAGGTCGCGCAATCGAGTTGGGGCGCAGTAGCGCTTTCGAGCTGGCTCCAGGGCGCCGAGAGCAGCTGGGCGCAAGCGGCCATTTCAAGTTGGCTCCAGGGTGCCGAGAGCAGCTGGGCGCAGGCCGCCATTTCAAGTTGGCTCCAGGGTGCCGAGAGCAGCTGGGCGCAGGCCGCCATTTCAAGCTGGCTCCAGGGTGCCGAGAGCAGCTGGGCGCAGGCCGCCATTTCGAGCTGGCTTCAGGGCGCCCAAAGCAGCTGGTCGCAGGCCGCCATTTCGAGCTGGGGTTCAGCGGCTGTCACAAGCTGGTCGCAAGCCGCCGTTACCAGCTGGTCTGGTGCATCGGAGTGGGTTAGTTCCTTTGGCGCAGCACGGAGTTTCTTCATGCACGTCAATGCCGAGGTCATCTTCTATGGGGGCACCGACCCGCGAGCCAAGGTGACGATTGATGGGAAGCCCATCAAGCTCAACCCGGACGGCACGTTCCGGTACCACTTCATATTCCCCGATGGTGTTTACGAAATTCCCATCGTCGCGGTCTCTCCGGATGGCGTCGAATCCCGGTCCGCTGTCTTGCGATTCCAACGCGGCACGCAAAAATCCGGTAAGGTGGAGGACACTGCGCAGCCGCCGCTGACCCCTCCGATGGGCCCTGTCGCCTGAAAGAAAAACCGCGACCGTCCCGAACCCGTCGCCGCGCCGCCACGACGGACGACCTCCTCGCTCGACAGTTCATGCTCTACCTCGAGGGAGAGAAGAACGCCTCGCCTCACACGCAAACAAGCTACCGCATCGCCTTGGAGGCGTTTCGAACCTTCCGACCCGGCCTCTCATGGAAGGATGCCACGGCCGACGACTTTCGGGCCTTCCTTTTCGACCTGATGAAGTCCGGCCGGGCCCGATCCAGTATCCGACTGGCATTCTCGGCACTGCGCAGCTTCTTCCAGTTTCTGGTCATCCGTAATATCCTCGATTCAAACGTCCTGAAAACCATTGACATCCCCAAGCTGGAGAAGAGTCTTCCGAAGTTCCTTACAGTATCCCAGATGGAGACCTTCCTCGACAAGCCGGAGAACAGCGCGAGGCAAAAGCAGGCACCGCTCTGGATGGCGTGTCGGGACGCAGCGATTTTCGAGCTCCTTTACTCGAGCGGTCTGCGGCTCTCGGAATTGGTGAGACTGGAAGTCAAGGATCTCGACCCGATCAGCGAAACAGTCCGCATACTTGGAAAAGGGTCCAAGGAGCGAATTTGCCCAGTCGGACGACCCGCACTCGAAGCGATTTCTCATTATCGTCAACGGGCGGGCGTGCATGCCGGACCCCTCTTCATCAGCAAACTGCGTCGCAGGCTTTCCGCGCGTTCCGTTTGGCTCTCGATGAAGAGATATCTGCGCGAAGCTGGACTGCCGGCGGACCTTAGCCCGCACAAGCTTCGGCACAGCTTCGCCACGCACTTGCTCGATAGCGGCGCTGATTTGCGCAGTGTTCAGTCTCTTCTTGGGCACGCCAGCCTCTCAACGACACAGATCTACACCCATGTTACCGCAGAAAGAATGAAGCGCGCTTACGCGAGCGCACATCCCAGAGCGTAAAGCCTTCCGAGACGTCGGGGAGGAACTAGCCTTTTTTTAACAGCGGCAACCCTGTCTTCTCGTTTTCCGAGACCTTATAACCCCCGGGCAGTGCATCGATCGCCCCTGCCCCTGGTTGTCCCGCGAAATAGTAGAGGGTGACTTCCTGCCCGCCCTTGAGTTTTTGAAGACGCGCGTGAAGAAAGTACGTCTTGCCGGATTTTTTGCTAACGACGCTGAAGGCCATAACTGGAGGTGTGAAGAGAGGAGTATCCTACCGAACGAGGCCCGCCTTGGCGAGCGTCTTGTAAGTGCCGTTCTTTGACAGGGTTTTGAAGGCACGAGCCGTTGCCTTGACCGTTACGAACTTCTTGAGCTCAGGAACCCATACCCTCTTGGTCTTGAGGTTCGGAAAATGCCACCGAGGTGTCACTTTTGTCACGTGCATGCCGATTCCTCCCTTTTTCTTCGCAAGACCGCGGCGGTGAATTTTGCCTCCCCGCTTAGGACGCGCTCCGGTGATGTCACATTTTCTAGCCATGGCAATTTGGGAAAGCGGAGATACTCGAACCGATGAAGAAGACCGTCAAGCCCGTTTTTGCAGGCTTGCGAGGTCGGCATCGACCATGATTCGAACCAATTCCGGAAATCGGATCATTGGTTCCCAATTAAGGACACGCCTGGCCTTGGAAGCGTCGCCCACCAGGAGATCGACTTCCGCCGGTCGCTCGTAACGGCCATCATGCCTAACAAATTCCCTCCAATCAAGGTCCACGCGCGCAAAGGCGTGTTCGAGAAATTCCTGGACGCTATGAGTCTCTCCGGTCGCGATCACGTAGTCGTCCGGATTGTCCTGCTGCAGCATGAGCCACATTGCTTCGACATACTCGGGAGCGTAACCCCAGTCACGCTTGGCCCCGAGGTTTCCCAAAAAGAGCTCTTGCTGGAGCCCACACTTGATAGCGGCGACGGCACGCGTAATCTTGCGCGTAACAAAGGTTTCGCCGCGTCGCGGACTTTCGTGATTGAAGAGGATGCCATTGCTGGCGTGCATGGCGTAGCTTTCGCGATAATTTACCGTGGCCCAGTAGGCAAAGACCTTTGCCGCTCCGTAGGGGCTACGCGGCCAAAAGGGGGTCGTCTCGCTCTGCGGCACCGCCTGCACCTTGCCAAACATCTCGCTGCTGGACGCCTGGTAGAAGCGCGACCCCACCCCAGCCTCACGCATAGCCTCCAGAATACGAATCGTCCCAATGCCCGTCACGTCGGCCGTATACTCCGGGATTTCAAAGCTTACCCGAACATGGCTCTGGGCCCCCAGATGATAGATCTCGTCCGGCTTGAGCTGATAGATCAACTTCACCAAATGCACGGAATCCGCCAAGTCCCCGTAGTGAAGAAAAAGCTTCACACCGTGAACGTGAGGATCCTGATAAAGATGGTCGATGCGATCGGTGTTGAACGTGCTGGCACGCCGGATAATGCCGTGTACCTCATAGCCCTTTTTCAACAGCAAATCGGCAAGGTAAGATCCATCCTGCCCGGTAATTCCTGTAATCAATGCCTTCTTCATCGCGTGAGAACCGATTCCTGAATTTCGATCAGCCGGCGAATTCCGGCCTTGCCGAGCCCCAACATTTCTTCCAATTGGGCGTCGGAGAAGACCGCTTCTTCACCGGATCCCTGAAGCTCCACGAACTCCAGCTGGTCTGTCATGACGAGGTTCATGTCCACGGAAGCAGCCTTGTCCTCGTTGTAGTTGAGATCCAGGATCGCTTCGCCCTCAACCACTCCGACACTCACGGCAGCCACCTTGCGTCTGATCGGAGAACGCGGGATCTTCCCGGCATCTATCAACGTGCGGCAGGCAAGCTCCATCGCGACGCAAGCACCTGTGATCGCAGCGGTGCGGGTTCCCCCGTCCGCCTGCAGCACATCGCAATCGACCCAAAGTGTTCGCTGTCCGAGCGCAACAAGATCGACCGCCGCGCGTAGCGAACGGCCGATCAACCGCTGAATCTCGGTTCCGCGACCGTCAGGCTTGCCTTTCGTAATGTCGCGAGGTTTTCGCGGCGAGGTCGAGTAAGGGAGCATCGAATATTCCGCCGTGATCCAGCCGCCTTCCACTCCCTGCTCCTTCATCCAACGCGGAACGGTATCCTCCAAAGCGGCAGCGCAAATCACTTGCGTGCGGCCAAACCG
>DATDAX010000096.1:0-6021 GCA_036525175.1 Terrimicrobiaceae bacterium
CGGCCCGCACGAAGTGGAGCGGATCCTCGGTGAAGGCGTGGCTCCATTTCGAGACCAGATCGTGATCGCCACCAAGTTCGGCTGGAACATCGATCTCGAGACGGGCGAGCGTGGACCGGGGCTCAACAGCCGCCCCGAACGCATCAAGCTGGTCGTCGAAGGCATGCTTAAGCGCCTGCGCACCGACCGCATCGACCTCCTTTACCAACACCGGGTGGACCCGCAGGTTCCGATCGAGGACGTCGCCGGCGTGGTCAAGGAGCTGATGAAGCAGGGCAAGGTTCTGCACTGGGGGCTGTCCGAGATGGGGCCGAACACCCTGCGTCGCGCTCATGCCGAGTTGCCCGTCACCGCCGTCCAGAACGAATACTCGATGCTGTGGCGTGGGCCCGAAGACTGGGTGATCCCGCTCTGCCAGGAACTGGGCATCGGCTTCGTCCCGTGGAGCCCGGTTGGCGTGGGTTTCCTGACCGGCGCCATCGATGCAAAAACGCGGTTTGCCGAAGGCGACATCCGCAAGATAGAGTCCCGGTTCTCGCCGGAGAATCTGCCCCACAACCTGGCGCTCGTGGAACTGCTCAAAAGCTGGGCCGCACGCAAACAAGCCACTCCCGCCCAAATCTCGATGGCATGGCTACTGGCGCAGCAGCCGTGGATTGTGCCCATTCCAGGTACGACCCAGATGGCGCATATGCTCGAAAACATCGGCGCGGAGGCGGTTCGATTCACGCCTGCCGAACTCGCCGAACTAAATGAGACTGTTTCGGCGATCGAAGTTCATGGAGCCCGTTTGCCGGACTTGGTGCAAGCCTTCTCGGACGTTGAAGCGCCGCCGAAGAACTGAACGTCCGATGCGGGTCTTCCGAGTCAATCCTGACATTCGCCGATGAATCTAGCTTTTCGGGCGGACAAATTAAAGCCTCTTCCAGTCTTTTCCATCCGTTGCCTGTCCATGCACCAAAATTGTGAGTTTCTGCGGGAAGCCGTTCGCGCAATCCCTGTAATATCCTAAGTATCAACAAAAAGCCCCGGCAACATTTTCAGTCGCCGGGGTTTCAAAATGGTTGCGGGGGTAGGATTCGAACCTACGACCTTCAGGTTATGAGCCTGACGAGCTACCGGGCTGCTCCACCCCGCGGTAGAAGTCGAAAGCTACGCGTTTAGTTGTCCGGCGCAAGAACTATTCGCCGCCATCCACGAATTGATTTGAGACGTGACACGGCTTTCAGTGATGCCTTCATCGATCGGAGATTGATTGTGAAATCAATGTCTACGCTACGGAGGCACGGGGCACGACCGAAAGCGGAGTTGGAGGGATTTCCCGTAGGGGTTCACCGCGGTTCGCCGCCAGGATATTGTCGATGCGGAGGTCCAGAAATTGTTTGATTGTCGAAGGCAATCGTCATAAGCGGCGGACTGAAATCTATTCGGCGCGCTTGAAGGGCTGCGTCGTGATCAGGACTCTGGCCCCGACTCCCACGGTGTCGTAAACAGCTATCACGTCGGTCGAGCGCATCCGAACACATCCATAGCTGGAGGCGAGGCCGATATTGCGCTCCTCAGGGGTGCCATGGATGTAAATAAATCGCCCGTACGCGTTTCGATTCTGGGGTTCGAGACCCTCGAGCCAAAGGATGCGTGTGACAATCGGGTCACGCCCGGGCGCGTCCGCGGGAAGAACTTCTCCGGTGAGGCGCCGCGATTTGAAGACCGCTCCCGAAGGAGCATTTGTTCCGATCTTTTTGCGAACTCTGAGGGCCCCGGTTGGCGTGGCGTTGCTATTTAGTGCGTCTCCGACTCCGAACTTGGAGGTTGAGACAGGGAATTCCGCGATCTTGATGTTGTCGCGGAGGAGTAACATGCGTTGATCTGCGGTGCTGACGAGGAGGACATGCCGGGTGTCCTTGGCGCAGCCTCCCAGTAGCGCGAGCAGCACAACAAGGATTGGACGGATCTTCACGCCACAGAACGGGGTGGATTCAATGCGGCAAGCTGCTGCATCCAGAATCCGACGGACTTCGAAGCGACGTAGGTGAAACCCCCGAGGAAAATCAATAGAAATGGCACAGAGAGCCAGTGGCCCATTTGGGCGGCATTCCACGTGCAGTAGCCGAAATAGAATGCAAAGATCAGCTCGACGAGCGGAAGCCAGGATTTTAACGGGACGTAACGAACACGATGCATCGGCACGCGCTCGCCTTGGATGCCATATTTGGGCGTACGGCTGAACTCCGAACGGTAGTTCAGGATGGCTTCGACTACGCCGAGTGCATTGTTGACAGACATTCCGGTCGCCAAGGCGAGCGTGAGCGGAAACATCCAGACCTCGCGGAACCAACCGCGCGGATTCAGGTGCGTTTGCGCCACGATGTAAAAGAGCGCAATGGAAACGGACGTGGCGAAGAAGATGGGCAGGTCGACCAGCCAGGCGTAAAGCGCGCCGTGCGTGCTGAACGATTGAGGAAGGATCAGGACGCAGAGAAGAACAAGAAGGAGGTATCCGAAGTTGGAGGTCAGATGTGCGGTCGCTTCAAGCTTGATCAAAAGCGGAATGCGCGAACGCCAAATGTTTGGTAGAAGTTTCTTGCAGGTTTGGATCGATCCCTTCGTCCATCGGTGTTGCTGTGACTTGAAGCCGTTCATGTCGACGGGCAGCTCCGCGGGAACGACGACATCCGGCAAGTAAACGAACGACCAGCCCCGCATCTGCGCGCGATAGCTCAGGTCCAAGTCCTCGGTAAGCGTGTCGTAGTGCCAGCCTCCGGCATCGCAAATGCAGGACTTGCGCCAGATACCAGCAGTGCCATTGAAATTGAAGAACCGTCCACTACGGCTTCGGGCCGTTTGTTCGAGGAGGAGATGCCCGTCTAGAAAAAGGGACTGAACTCTCGTAAGCAGCGAATAGTCGCGATTCAAGTGGCCCCAGCGCATTTGAACCATGCCCACCCGGGGATCGGTAAAGTGGTCGATCGTGCGCTTAAGCGTATCGGGCGCCGGGACGAAATCGGCATCGAGTATGAAGATGAACTCGCCCTTTGCGTGGTCCAGACCAGCCGCGAGCGCCCCGGCCTTAAAGCCTTTTCGGTTGTCACGATGACAATAGTCGATGTCAAAGCCGTTGGCTTTGAGACGGGCAACCTCGCTCTCCGCGATTTCGCGCGTTTCATCCGTCGAGTCATCCAGAATCTGGATCTGAAGCTTCTCGCGCGGATAGTCGAGCCGGCTGACCGCTTCAATGAGTCTTCGGATCACGTAGTATTCGTTGAACACCGGCAACTGAACGGTGACGGTGGGAAGGTCGTGAAACCTCGTCGCCGGCTCGATGTGTTTTCGGCGATTCTTGAGGAACAAGTAGATGATGAAGTAGCGGTGAATGCCAAAGGCTGAGAGTCCGAGAAGAACACTCAGATAACAAAAGCTCCAAATGACGTGCTGGAAAATCGCTTGTAGCGATTCGCTCATCAAAAGTTTCTCCTCTTCGTTGGAATGCCGCGCTATCAACCCACACTCGAACGTTCCGTCAAGCGTAAAAAACCCCTGCCAAGATCCTGGCATCTCGCGTTGGGGCGCCGGAGCTGATAATCTCTGACCATGGATCAGTCAGTGACCCGCGACCTTCAAGAACAGGACCGGAAGTTTTTAGTGCATCCCTTCACCGACCACGCTCAACTGCGCGAGTCGGGAACGCACATTGTCCTTGAGGGGAGGGGCTGTTATTTTCGTGACGAATCAGGGCGCGACATCCTCGATGGGCTGGCGGGGTTGTGGTGTGTAAATGTCGGCTATAGCTCAAAGGCGATTGCGCGAGCCGTGAGCGAACAACTCGAGCGACTGCCGTACTATCCATCGTTTTTTAATTCGACCACCGAGCCAGCCATCCGCGTGGCGAAATTCCTCGCTGAAAAGGCGCCGACCCGCGTCAACCACACGATCTTCTCGAATTCAGGTTCGGAAGCCAATGAAACCGCTCTCAAAGTGATTCGCGCTTATTGGAAGCTGAAAGGGCACGCCAGCAGGAAGAAGGTTCTTTCGCGAACCTTCTCTTACCATGGCGTGACGCTGGCTGCGGCAAGTCTGACCGGCTTGCCAAATTGTCAGCAACCGTTCGACCTTCCTCTGGCAGATTTTCTTCATGCGCCAGCCCCTTACGCATATGGAGCTAAGACGGAGTTGAGCGAAAATGCCTACGGTGAGTGGTGCATCGACGAAACGCGCCGAATGATCGCGGATCAGGGCGCCGAAACGATTGCGGCGTTCTTCGTTGAGCCCATCCAGGGCGCGGGTGGAGTTATCATCCCGCCCGCCGGATATCTTCGTGCCCTTAGGAAGCTTTGCCGGGAAAACGACATCCTCTTTGTCGCCGATGAGGTGATCACGGCCTTCGGGCGCCTCGGCGACTGGTTCGCGAGCAACCTTTGGAACCTGGATCCTGACATCATATGCGTCGCAAAGGGACTCACAAGCGGCTACCTTCCGCTCAGCGCAACCATGCTCTGCGACGAAGTTGCCGAAACAATTCTGACGAGTGGATATTTTGCCCATGGCTTCACATACAGTGGCCACCCTGTCTGTGCCGCGGCCGCCCTGGCTAACCTCGAAGAAATCGAGTCACTTGGGCTTATCCAGAACGTAATGAACGATCTAGGCCCATATTTTCAACGAAAACTATGCGACATGGTGGACCATCCGGCGGTGGCTGAAGTGCGTGGTTGCGGACTCATTGCTGCCATCGAGCTCATTCCCCGAGGCGGCCGCGGTGCTCTCAGTCCTTCAAGCATGCTTGGACTAAAAGCTTGGTCGCTCATCCGCGAGGAAGGGGCTATGGTGCGCGGGATTAGAGACCTCATAGCGATTTCACCGCCGTTGATCATTTCACACCAGGAGATCGACAAACTTTTCGATTGCATAAGGCGCGGACTAGACAGACTCTGGGAATGACGGAAGCTTGCTAATGGCGTCGACTACTGAGAGCCCGATCGAGGTGGCACCCGAGGTCGAGGTGCCCGCGCCGGAGATCGCGCCTGCTTCGGCGGGGCAGACCTCCGATAGCGTTCGCAGTTTCTACCGTCTGGCGGGTGGGCGTCTGGTCTCCTGCGAGCCCAACGAAGCTCAGATCATCGCATTTGTTTCGCCTACGATTGATGACGAAGCCGACCTGCAGGAGCACTACAACATCGACTACCATACGCTGCAGTCGTCACTGGATCCGGATGAACTTTCGCGGTTGGAACTGGAACCCGACCACGCCGCGATCATCTTCAAGCGCCCCAAAAGCTTCTGTGCCGACGACAATTTCCTGATGAAGCTGACATCAACGGGAGTTTTTGTTTACAAGAACTATCTGGTTATCGTGATGGCGGATGACTCGCCGATTTTCGAGGGTCGCGTCCCCTTTCCGGTTGAGACAATCCATGGTGTTATTTTGCGCTTGCTGTATCAGGCCACCATGCACTTCGAGGGGCATCTCAAGGCCATCAACATGCTCTCGGACTCTCTTGAGCGCCGCATCAACATATCCTTGGAGAACAAGTATCTCCTGAACATGTTCGCGCTCGAAAAGAGCCTCGTTTATATCGTGAACTCAATCACCTCGAACGGTTCGCTGCTCGAGAGAATGAAAGCGCTTTCCGAAAAGCTCGGTTTCGACGGCGACCAGGTCGGCGTTCTCGAGGATCTCATTATCGAGAACCAACAGTGTTATCGGCGCGCAGACATTCACACCCAGGTTCTAAGCAATCTCATGGGGACACGCGCGTCGATCGTGAGCCACAACCTTAATCAGCTCATCAAGAAGTTCACCATTTGGACAGTGGCGATCATGCTTGCGAATCTAGTAATAAGCGTCTTTTCGATGAATGTCGCCTTGCCTCTCCCAATGGAAGAGGCGTGGTGGCCCTTCGTGGTCATCAATGTTCTGGCTGTGATCGCGGGAGGATTGATTTTCTGGCTGTCGCGGTGGAAGAAGTGGTGAGATCGTGCCCTTCGGGTGGTCCGTAGTCGTCTTCGTTTCGCGCTGAGGGT
>DATDAX010000097.1:0-7821 GCA_036525175.1 Terrimicrobiaceae bacterium
ACAACGCTCGCTCCGGTCTGGGTTCGCAATTTCAGCTCAGCAATCATCTTTCCGGTAGCTTCTGTGCCGGGTTTGACCTCGACGGTTTCCAGCCTTGCCTCGCGCAACAGGGGTGGCAGGCTGGGGGCTTCCTGCAGCAACGGCGGGTCGGCGGGCTGCGCGAAGGTGTCCCGCAGAGCGGATTGAGCGCGCGAGTAAAGCCTAACGGCTCCTCGGTACAGAACGAAGCTGGAAATCACCACTATCAGCAGCGTGAGAAGGAGAACGTTCCTCGAGGGCAGAAGCGTTGAGCTTAGTAAGGCCACGAGCAGAACGAGAACGCCCGTTCCGAAGACAAGGATCGTGCTGGAAATCACGGCCTGCAGGGCAGAGTCCCTTGAACCGACCTTACCCACGCCGACCGCGGTTTCTGCGACGAGCATCGCTCCAGCCTCAATCTTGCGCCACACGGCTACAAGCAACGGAAAGCTCAGCAGAAGCGCCGTCAGCCATGTTGCGGCTTTCGTTCCATCCTCTCCGCCCGGGAAATCGGGCCATCGGGCCTGGATGTGTCTGTGCAGAACGACAGCGGCGATAAATATTCCCGCGATGAGCAGCAGGTTCAACGCGATCTGGCCGCCCAGCTTTCCGAGAATCTTGCGCTCGATACGCGATCCGCTCTGCTTTCCAAGGTTGCCCACTCTTTCGCTGTAAGGGTCTATCGCCTCCAAGAGCGGTTTTGGCGCGACGCGATCAAACCACTCCACAAGCACGTCAGAACTTCTTATAAGATAAGGCGTCAGCAAGGTGGTGAGCGAGGACACGGCAACGGCGATCGGATAGATAAACTCGCTTGTGACGTTCAGGCTAAGGCCCAATGACGCGATGATAAAGGAGAATTCTCCTATCTGCGCGAGCCCCATTCCCACGCGCAACGACGTCCGCATGTCGTTGCCGGCGACAAAGCTTCCGAGCGAACACGTGAAGACCTTTCCCAACACAACGACGAACGTGATTGCGAGGATCGGCACCGCATACTTTGAAAGGAGCGCAGGATCGATAAGCATGCCGATGGACACGAAGAAAACTGCGCTGAAGAGATCCCTCACCGGATGCATAAGCGTCTCGATCTTGTAGATCTGACGGGCTTCAGCGATAATTGCCCCAATCAGAAACGCGCCGAGGGCCACGCTATATCCCAGCTTGACGGTGACCAAAGAAATTCCGAAGCAAAGTCCTACGACGGTGATCAGCAACATTTCGTCGCTCTTGAAGCGGGCGACATAGTTCAGCAGGCGCGGAACGAAGATCAGACCCGCGACCAGGAGGATGCCGAGAAACGAACCAAGGCTAAGGATCGTCATGCCCACGGCTTGCGCTTCGAGTTCGCCGGTCATGGCGAAACCCGAGAGCAGTGCGATCAGGACAATCGCCAGAATGTCCTCAACGATCAGGATGCCAAAGATCAGGCTGGCAAAGTGTTCACGCGTTTTCCCGAGGCCCTCGAGCGCCTTGATAATGATCGTGGTCGAGGAAATCGATAGGATCGCGCCAAGAAAGACACTGTCCATTTTGCTCCACCCAAATGCGCGCCCAAGCGTATAGCCCACCAGAAGCATCAGCAGAATCTCGAGGCTGGCCGCGATGAATGCCGTGGCGCCGACTTTCTGCAGTTTGCGCAGGCTGAACTCAAGCCCCAGCGCAAACATAAGAAAAATGATCCCCAACTCGGCGAGCGTCTCTATGGCATGCTCATCCGCGATGAGCGCGAAGGGAGGAGTGTGCGGTCCGATGACGACTCCTGCCAAAATGTACCCAAGGACGACCGGTTGCTTGAGTTGGCGGAAGATGATGGTGGCCACAGCCGCCACGCTCATCACAATTGCCAAATCTTGCAGAAAGGATGTTTGGTGCATGTCCGAGGTTTTCCTCCGTTACCTAAAAACGGATACTTCTAGCGGCTTCCAAAGTCGCCGCGCCGGCGATCCAAGCCGTCTTGCTAGCCAAGTACCAACCCGGATGCGCGGAGATCTTTCCGCTATTTGCTTCAGGAGCTCACAAATGTCCAACCCTGACGTGTAAGGCCTTCGAAGCGCGGCGGCTATTTTATTAATTTTGCTTTCGGCGGGTCTTTGGACGCGAGAAACACCGTGATGGATCGATGGATCTCGACCGAAAAAACCGGCCAGACGTGTATCGGAACGTCTGATCGCAGGAGAACGCTGGCCTTGTCCCAGCGTCCCGATGACCCGGGAAACACCATCAGGTCGTAGGGGCACCATGTCGCGAACGTCGGATATTTCCAGGGCGCGGCATTGAGCTGCCTGAGAAAGGCGCTTCCGGGTCTCATCTCACGGCATGCGGACAGCGGAACCAGAAACGCTGCAACGCTTCCGTTGTTAGGGGAATTCAACAACGCGACTCGCCGCACCTTCAGCTCGGGTGTCTGGCGGATCGCCTCGCGAACAACGAGACCACCCATACTGTAGCCGATAAGGTTCACGGGCGCGTTCAGACGATTGAGATGCGACGCGAGAGCCCTCCCCAAAGCCTCGATCGATGCACGCCCGCTATTGTCGTAATGCCAGATCTTGCAAGGACCTACTTCCTTCGCAATGCGACTGCGGAGACGCTCCCAGCGCTTATGTGACCCCCAGATCCCATCGATGATCAGGGTTTGCGTCACGTCCTTGGGTGTGAGGGATTTGGGGGCCTCTTTGGCGAACGCGGGCAGGCTTGAAGCGACGAGAGTCATGCAGGCGAACTTGTATACACCCGCTCGAAACGTTGTGCCAGTTCGTCGATCCCATTTTTGACGGCCAAAGCGATTCCACGCGCGAACGTCACTGATTGGCAAACGGTTCGGGCTCTGCGCTGCAGATCGATTTTTCAACGATGGCAATCCAGCGGGAAATCTCATGGGCGGCAGACGACATTGTCGTTTGCCACGACAATTCCGCAAGGTCCGGATTGTACCTCTCAGTGTTGCCAGGCACAACGGCACCAATCGCTGAAAGGGTCGCAACATGCAGAAGTTCTTCCCTGTCATTGTGAACTTTTGTAGAAAAGGTGATGAGCATTCGCGGGCAAACGACCTTCTGGGCAGATGCGCGAGACGTCTTATTTGTCCGAACATGAAGCCTGCATTTCTGTTTCATGCAGCGGTTGTAGCTGTGTGCTTTACGCTCTGCTCCTGTGCATCCGTGAGCGTAAGAGAAGTCATCCCGTTGACTGAGTCCCCGACCATGGCGCCCCAGACGATCTTCGTTCAGACCTTCGAATTTGAGGACGACATGCTTCGAGTGGGTCGCGAGGGAGAGGAACTGGAACAATTCAAGCGCACCATGCAACAGGAGATGACGACAAATCTTCTCGAACGCATTCGCAAATACGTCGCACCTGCGCAGGCAGTGTCCTCCGAAACCGAGGTGCCGCGCGGGAACTCCTGGTTGATGAGCGGTCGTTTTACTCGCGTGAATCAGGGTAGCCGCTTTCTGCGAGGTGCGCTGGGGTTCGGCAGCGGAGGAACGAAGATGGATGTCACGGTGACATTGTCCGACCTTTCAGGAAGTGTTCCGAGGCGATTTCTCATGATTCAAACGACCGGTGGGTCAAATGCAATGCCAGGGGCTATCGTAGGAGTTGTCGCATGGCCGGCGACCTTTACGGGAGCACATGGTCTGATGGCCGGCCTCTCGATCGATTGCCGCCGCACATCGCGCGAAATAACCAGCGCCCTTGCACAATACATGAAGAATCACGGCTTGCAGGTCGCGGACGACGTTCCAAAGCCGAAGCCAAAGGGCAGTCTGCCGTGGTTACCACGGAGCAAAGACGAGGGGTAAATTCGGAGTGGCGAATGGCGAAGTGCGAATGGCGAAGTTAGGCGGTTCGATATTCCAGGGGCGGCATGAGCGAAGAACTTCACAGGCGAACCAAACAGTTTGCGCTCGACGTCATCAAGGTGTGCTCGGAACGGCCACAAACGCGCGAAATGCGCCATGTGATTGGACAGGTCATACGCTCGTCGAGCTCTACGGCGGCGAACTATCGGTCGGCCTGCCGTGCGAAATCGAAGCCCGACTTCATGGCAAAACTTGGCATAGTCGAGCAAGAAGCGGACGAATCCAGCTTTTGGCTCGAGATGCTCCGGCCCATTTCGCGACTTGGCATTGCGAAATTCCAGCCACAGAGCCTGCTCGAACTCGATCGGCTCGAAGACGAAGCAAACCAGCTCGTGGCCATCGCAGTTGCTTCCAAGAAAACCGCGCGAAGCAGCAGTAACTGATTTGAAGTGCGAAGTGCGAATGGCAGCTTGCGAAGTTAGGCGGTTCAATATCGACATTCGACATTCGAAATTCGTAGTTCGACATTAGCGAGCGTGCGTTGCTTCTACCACCCTGGCTACACCTATCCATTGCCGGAGGAGCATCCGTTTCCGATGGACAAGTTCTGGCGTGCGGAGCAGTTCATTCGCGCAGAATGTCCGCGCGCTCGAATCAACCTTGTTGAGCCTGCTTCGATCCCGCAACTCATGCGGGTGCACACTGCCGCATATCTGACAACCATTCGGACAGGGATGCTGAGCCGCGAGGCGTTGGTTCGCCTTGGCCTGCCACCGTGCGAGGAATTGCTTACGCGCTCGCGACGCGAGACGGCCGGCACGGTCGCGGCAATGTGGGCGGCGCTCGAGGACGGCCTGGCATGTAATCTGGCCGGAGGCACGCATCATGCTTTCCCAGACCGCGGGCTCGGCTACTGCGTGCTCAATGATGTCGCGATCGCGATCCGCGATCTGCATGCGATTGACCCGGAGCGACGCGTGTTCGTTATCGATACGGACGCTCACCAGGGCAACGGCACGAACGAAATTTTCGCGAGTGACAAGCGGGTCTTTACTTACTCGATCCATGTCGGGCGCAACTATCCGGCGGAGAAAAAAATGGGCTCGCTTGATGTCGAGCTACCGCGCTTTGTCAGCGGGGCGGAATATCTCCAGCAACTTGATGCCACGCTACCCGCCGCATTCCAGCGGTTCGCTCCCAACCTTGCCTTTTGGATTTCCGGTTCGGACCCCCACGAAAACGACCGCTTTGGCCAAATGAGGCTTAGCGATGCGGACATGGCAGTTCGCGACCGTGCTGTGCTGGACTTGACACGGAATGCGGTGCCCGTGGTGGTTTTATACGGCGGTGGCTACAACCGCGACCGCATCCACACCGCCCGCTTGCACGCAAATACGATCAAGCTCGCGGAGAGCTATTGGCAGCGAGACACACAGGCGTGTGAGACAGCTGTTCGACATTGTACGGCCCTTGTGCCAAGAGCCTGTAGAAAACAGGCACTTGACACAACCTCCTCTACAAAAACGCCAGACCTGCGTCTCGATGGCGTGCCTCTGGTCTTCAATCTGTGTCCATCCTGTCCATCTGTGGATTGATCGTCGCTTATTCCACATCATCGGCCCGACGGGCGACGACGACCGGAAAACAAGAATTGAACAGAGGCCAGCAAAGGAGGCAAAGGGGCCCAAGCCTTCGTTTTCTTCTGTATTTTTCCGTTCCGTGGCAATACCACGTGTCACACTTGCTGTATGGATAAGTCATTCGCGTGAGGATCTGACGGAAATGATGCATGCCTTGAAGCCGTTGCCACGTTGCTTCTGTTGATCTTTTCCTGCTTTGCTGCCAGCGCAACGCCTGCGGCATCGACCTTTGCGTTTCAGAAGAAACTGCAAATATCACCGCGCGGTGAAAACCGCAAATGTGGTGGAATAAAACAGTTGTCTGATTTCAGTATCGTTTTCGGGAAGATGTTGCCACGGTTGGAAGATTGCTTCTCGGAATCTGAACGCAACCACCCGCGCCTAAACCGAAGATCAACCTGTCAGGCAGCCCTCTAGAGACCCTTGTGCCAAAGCCCTGTAGCCCTGTAGAAGAGGCGGGATTTCACAACCGCCTCCACAAAAAGGCAGACCCGCGCCTCGATGACATGCCTCTGGTCTTCAATCTGCGTTCATCCTGTTCCATCTGTGGATTGATCGTCGCTCGTTCCGTGTCATTGGTCGGACTGCGAGGGGGCCAATGCCTTCGTTTTCTTCTGTAGGCTTTCTCCGCAATTCGACAACCTGAGTAGATTACCTTCAAACAGCGATCGGCAAAGCGGCTGACCCACGCTAGGCTGGCATCATGGCCCCTAATCCGGACATTCGTTGGAAGCAGCGGTTTGAAAACTTTGATCGCGCCTACAAGTTGCTCTCTGAGGCCCTGCAGAACGGTCCGTCGGCGCTTTCCGCACTGGAGAAGGAAGGAGTGATCCAGCGGTTCGAGTATTCGCTCGAACTCGCGTGGAAGACCGTGAAGGACTACCTCGAAGAAGGCGGTCGCATCATCGCGCCGATCACGCCGCGGCATGTGCTCAAGGATGCCTTCGCCGCGAAGATCATCTCCGATGGACAGGTCTGGATAGACATGGTCGACCATCGTAACCTGCTTTCTCACACCTATGATCTCTCTGTCTTTGAGAAGGCCGTTGAGGACATCGATGCGCGTTACCTTCCCGCGATGACGTCCTTGCACGAATTCTTCATGGCGCAGAGAAAGCCATGAAAGCAATAGGGCTTGCTCCGAATGAACTGACCCTGATCGCGGGGGTCTTCCGGCGGCACCCTGAGGTCAGGTTGGTCAAGCTCTTTGGCTCGCGCGCCAAAGGCACGCACACGCCGCATTCCGACGTGGACCTCGCGCTCTGGGGCCATGTGGATGCAATTCGCGCGGAATCCATGGCTGCAGAACTGGATGAACTTCCACTTCCCTATCGTTTTGAAGTCCAGCCTTTTGAGTCCATCAAACTTCTCCCATTGCGAGAGCATATCGAGCGCGTCGGCATAACAATCTATCCGGTCCCATAAGACCCAATTTCCCGGCGGCTGCTGCGTCGCTCGATGACATTCCTCTGGTTTCAATCCGCGTCCATCCTGTTCCATCTGTGGATTGTTTGGACGAGCAGTTTGATATTGGTCGAAGGCCTCATAGCATTCGTTTAATGCCAACGGCGCGGATTCATGATCAGCCTGGGGCAACGCCCCAGAAATCGACCCCTCCTCGGGGCGAGCGCTGTAAGCGCGACTCAAAGGGGCTTTCGCGATCCCACGCATGACGTTTGTCATGCGCCGGATTGGCGTGGGAACTCGCCGTTTCCTCCTGATAGAAATCGCCTTCAGCCCTGCGGTTGTGTGCGTGCGAAGTTCCCGGGGCGTTGCCTGGCGTTGCCCCCAGGCTAATATGACACAGCGCCGTTGGCGCAGCAGTTTGCCGTCTACGACGGTCGGCTTGGGTGGAACCGGCGCTCACAGAGTGCCGCTGCGGAAAAATGAGCCACCGCCGCACAGGGCCTGCAATTGACATGAGCATCCGATTAAGGCATCACTGTATGCATTAGGACGACGCTCAACATTGACGACGAGTTGCTGGCGAAGGCACGGGAATACACGGGAGTGACTGAAAAGACGGCGCTCGTGCGGATGGGGCTTGAGGCGCTCGTCGAGCGCGAGGCTGCCCGCCGCCTCGCCGCCCTCGGCGGCGCGATGCCGGCGCTGGAGGTGCCGCCGCGGCGGCGCTCGGAAACCCGGCGGCGCAAATGATCATCGCGGATACGTCGGTCTGGGTGCAGCACTTCCGGCGCGGCCTACCGGGCTTCGCTGCCGTGCTGAGCCAGCAGAGCATTTCCATCCACGCCGTGGTGCTCGGAGAACTGGCCACCGGAAACCTCTCGAAGCGCCGGCAGACTTTGGCCGATCTCCGTCGACTGCCGCGCGCGACGGCTGGAACCACCGAGGAGTGC
>DATDAX010000098.1:0-6191 GCA_036525175.1 Terrimicrobiaceae bacterium
AAGCGGCTCTTTGCGCTCTCCACCCAGGCCTTCAGTTATCTGCAGCAAAAGGGCGGATTCGTTGAGGCCTCGCCGGAATCACTGCCGGCCGAACGTCGACTCAAATATGAGGCCAGCGGTCGCAACTCCAAGATCCTCTCCAGACCGGTCACACAAGTCAGTTAATTTAAAGACAGGGCATGGCATCAAACTCCACGGGTGGCTTGTTGATCGATGGCTTCATCGTTTTCCTCTATTTCGCTGTAATTATTGCCGTCGGTCTCTACAAGGGCCGCGGAAGCAAGGACCTCGCGAGTTTTGCGGTGGGCAATCGAAACATTCCCTGGTGGGCGGTCCTCGCCTCGATCCTCGCTGCTGAGATCAGCGCGGCAACGTTCTTGGGCGCTCCGGGCGAGGGCTACGAGAAGCGCAATTTCACTTACGCGCAGCTTGCGCTTGGCACCATCCTCGCACGCGTTGTCATCGCCTATATATTCATCAAGCCTTACTACGACTTTCGCGTCGTATCGATCTACGAATACCTCTTGCTTCGTTTCGGGACCAGGACGAAGGACACGGCATCGGCGATCTTCCTGATCACGCGCGCCCTTGCAAGTGGAACACGGCTATACGTCGCCGCCATCGTCTTTGTCATGGGCTACGAAATGGTAACCGGCGAGACTCTCAATATTTGGCAGCAGGTTTGGATCTATATTATTGCGCTGACATTCATCACGGCATTGACCGCTGTTTACACCGCCCTGGGCGGCATCAAGGCGGTGGTCTGGACCGATGTCATACAGGCGTGCATCATGTTCGGCTCCCTCGGGTTCGCCATCTGGTCGCTGCTCCATGCGATTCCCGGCGGCTGGCAGGGCGTTACGCAAACGCTCAACCAACCCGGAGATTGGCAATTTTTCTCAAGCGGTGTGGACGCCGGGAAAAGCTTCGGCGAGAACGTGCGCAGCATCCTGGAAAGTGAATACACGATCTGGGCCGCGCTGATTGGGTCAACCTTCACCACCCTCGCCACGCACGGGACGGATCAGGACATGGTGCAGCGGATGCTTACAGCAAAGGACCATCACCGCAGCCGCCTGTCGCTGATTTTATCGGGCTTTGCCGATCTTCCTCTTGTCCTTGCGTTTCTCTTTGTGGGGATCCTCCTTTGGGCGTTCTACCAGGAGCCTGGCAAGAACGCGCCCTTCGCGTATTACATCGTCCACGAGCTGCCGCCGGGATTGAGGGGGATCCTCGTCGCAGGCATCTTTGCTACCGCGATGGGGTCCCTTAGCACCGCCCTCAATGCCCTTGCAACGAGCTTTACCGAGGATTGGTACCGGCCTTACTTCCGGAAGAACGCCTCTCAGGCTCAAATCGTGCGCGCTGCGCGCGTCAGTACGGTAGTTTTCTCGATCGTGTTGATCCTTATCGGTTCAGCGACCGCTTACGCCAAGATCGTCCTGAATGCGCGCATCATTCCCATCGTGCTCGGAATCTTTGGATACACCTACGGCTCGCTCCTCGGCGTGTTCCTTGTCGGCTTGCTCACCAAGAGACGTGGCAGCGAAATGGGAAATCTCTTCGCAATGGTGTGCGGGTTTTTGGTTGTCGCAGTCCTCAGCGGTCTCCACAACGACCTGTGGACCCTGATTCACCCTCCCGTCTCCGGCGGCCCCCATCCTGTCCTGTGGGCACCGGCCTGGCTGCCCCGCATTGAGTTTCCCTGGCGAATTGCATTTGGAGCCGTCGTAACCTTCGCAGTGGCCGTTTGCTTCAAAACTCCCGCAGCACAGGTGCGCTCCGCTGAAGAGTACCTTGACCGCCAAACCCGCATGGGTGCTTGACTTTGCCGCTCGTCAAGCGTTTTGCCCGTATAGCACAAAATTTTCTTATGGACCGTTCAACCCTTTTTGCTTGAGTCGCAATCCGCAGATTTTTACTCTCACGCCGCTTGCGGCAGACGAAGGCCGCCAGGTTGTGAACAACTTGTGAAGATCTTGAATCCCCCAATTCAATGAGAAAACGCGCGCGCGTAGCGCCTCAACGGAGACAATGGCGTTGTGAGGAACAGTTTCGAGAGATCCACCTCGCGCGAATATCCATAAGTTGATACTGTAAAACTTATTACGATGACATTTCTTCCACGAATTTCCGAAAAAAACTTGGCGTCTCCGCCTTTTTCGGTTGTGTTGAGGAAGGTAAAACTGCCGGGTTTGGCTACTGGGGCTGGCTGGAAATCTCGTGCATAACTTTCTATGACATTGAATTGCGGAAACATATGGGCGTCGGTTTCCGAGGTGATCCGACAGCGGATCAGCGCCGACGGATATGAGCGGTGGTTTCAGGGGGTAGATGTCGTTTCCGATGATGGTCTCAAGCTCGTTTTTCGAGTGCCGAATCCCATTCATCAGTTCTTCATCGAGAGCAACTATCTGCGCCTGGTTCAGGACGCCGCGCAGGAGGTTCTCAGGGGTCCGCGGAAAATCCAGTTTATCGCTCCCGGCTCCGGGGATGGCGACGGATCGGCATTTTCATCTGCGGGCGGCCACGTAGAGCACGCGCCGGCACGCGCCATGGCTTCCGAGCGCCCCCAGACTCAGACCACCTCCGGAATGAATCCCCGCAACACGTTTGAAACGTTCGTGGTCGGTTCGAACAATCAATTCGCGCAGGGAGCCGCCATTGCGGTGGCCAAGGCGCCCGCCAAGACCTACAACCCCTTCTTCGTGTATGGAGGGAGCGGGCTGGGAAAAACGCATCTCCTGCAGGCCATCGGCCATTTCGTCATCAACAACCAAAAATCCTCGCGCGTCGTCTACCTTTCCAGCGAGCAGTTCACCAACGAGTTCATTGATGCCATCCAGCACGGCACGTTGGTCAAGTTTCGCAAGAAGTACCGCTATGCGGATATTCTGATGATTGATGACATCCAGTTTCTCGCGGGGAAGGAGCGTTCGCAGGAGGAGTTTTTTCATACGTTCAATACCCTTCACGACGGCCATAAGCAGATCGTGCTCTCGAGTGATCGTCCGGCCAGCGAGATCGAGAAGCTCGAACAACGGCTTGTCTCGCGCTTCGAATGGGGCATGACTGCGGAGCTGCAGCCCCCGGATATTGAAACGCGAATTGCCATCCTCAAGAAGAAAGCCGAGAGCTTGAATATCGCCCTCGAGCCGTGGGTGATTGAATTTCTAGCCGATCGCATCCGCAACAACGTGCGGCGTCTCGAGGGAGCGCTCATGCGCGTGGCCTCATACAAGTCTCTCAGCGACCGCGAAATTACCCGCGAAGTCATCGAAAATCTGCTCAGGGACATCTTCCAGGAGCAGGCCCGACGCGCCGTCACCATCGAGCAGATTCAGCGCAAGGTCGCCGAGCACTTCGATGTGCGTCTGGCGGACATGACGAGCAAGCGACGCCCCGCGAACATTGCCTTCCCCCGCCAGGTGGCCATGTTTCTCTCGCGCGAGCTGACCAACAACTCGCTGAGCGACATCGGTGACGCATTCGGCGGGAAAGATCACGGCACCGTCATTCACGCCTGCAAATTGGTGAAACGCCGTATCGAAGAGGACGAACAGACGCGCCACGTCATCCGCCTGCTCGACAGCCAGCTTCAGCGATAGCCGAAAGGCTCAGTTGGATCGACAATATCGCCAACACCGGTGACCGGCGGTATTGTCGCGATGCTGGTTCGCGCGTGGGACTAATGTTTGACTTCGCAAGGTCGCCTCAATAAATCAGACCTTTCCATTAAAGACATGAAGTTAGCAGTCACCAAAGAAGCTCTCCTGGAAGGCCTGCAACGCATCCAAAACGTCGTCAGCACACGTTCCACGCTGCCGGTCCTCACCAACGCACTGCTGGAAACCACAAAAACCGGCCTGCGTCTGACGACGACCGACCTGGAGGTCGCCATACGGTGCGAGATTGTCGCTCAGGTGGAGAAAGCCGGCGCCACCACGTTGCCTGCCCGCCGCCTTTCCGCCATTGTGCGCGAACTTCCCGCCTCCGAAATCACCATCGAGACCGACGCCAAGAACATCTCGACCCTGCGCTGCGGCGCGAGCTTCTTCAAGATTTACGGCCTGGCAAAGGAGGAGTTCCCCGCCTTCCCGTCTTTCAAGGATGCGAAGACATACACAATCAGGCAATCCGAGCTCAAGGATGGCCTGCGCAGGACTTCCTACGCCATCTCGGTAGATGAGACCCGATACGTGCTCAACGGGATTCTTTTTTCGTTCAAGGATAACAAGCTCACGCTTGTTGCGACGGATGGCCGCCGGCTCGCGCTCTTTGACAGTGACCTCGAATTTCCCCACAGTCACGAGCGGGATTTCATCGTTCCCACAAAGGCTGTGACAGAGCTCCAGCGGTTGCTCGGTGAGGAAGGCGACATGCAAATATCGGTCGGAGAAAATTTGGTATCCTTTGAATTGAATGGGTCTCAGCTTGTTTCAAAGCTCGTCGAAGGAAACTATCCAAACTACCGGCAGGTCATTCCTGGTGAAGCGAAGGAACGCATCACGATTGAGCGAGAGGCCCTTCTCAACAGCGTCCGCCGCGTCTCTTTGCTTAGCAACGACAAGACGAGCTCGGTTCGGCTCAACTTTTCCCGGAACAACCTGGATATCGCCGCGAACACGCCGGAGGTCGGAGAGGCACGGGAGGCGCTGGCGGTGGTCTACAGGGGCCGCGATCTTTCGATCGCTTTCAACCCTGAGTTCCTGATGGACCCCCTGCGCAATCTCTCGAACGACGAGGTCCATCTCGAGCTCATTGATGAAATGAGCCCCGGCGTAATCAAGATCAACACGCCATTCCTTTACGTCCTCATGCCCATGAGGGTATCCGTTTAGACGGATCAAGGTACAGCCGGCGATGGGTAAGTGATCCCGCCGACTCCGTGGATCACCGCACTGTTAGCGCTCGATGAACCCTGGGGGAAGCTCGGGCTGGGTTGAGACTTCGTCGAGCATTGAGGCTTCCTTCGAAGTTCCTATGATGCCCTTGTAAAAGAGCGCGGACGGACGAAGGAGGCGCCGTTTGGTCAACGGATCCATTAGCGACAAGCCGAACGGGGCCTTGTATCCGTGGTGCCACTCGTAGTTGTCGACCAGCGTCCATACAAAATAGCCACGGACGTCATAGCCGTCGTCCATCGCTTCCTTGACCTCGAGCATGTGGTTGAAAAGGTAGCGCACACGTTTGACGTCCTTCGACGTCGCAATGCCATTTTCCGTGATTACGATCGGCTTTCCGTAGCGCCGGCTGAGGGTTTGGACCTGCTTGTAGAGCGAACGCGGCTGAATCACCCAGCCGAGCAGGCTGTAGTTGCGCCCCCGCCGGGCCTTGAGAGCGACGAGTGCGGTGAAGTCGGCGTACTCGCTGTAGTAGTAGTTAAATCCAATCAAATCGCAGACATCGTATGTCCGGTCGAGATAGGTGAAGTTGAGCCGCTGCATGAAATTGTAGTAGGCGCGTGTTGGGTCCCAGAGTCCCCAGTACCAATAGGGCTGCGCCGTCACGCTCATGATGAGGGCGTCCTTTCGGTTCTCGCGGATGATCTCAGCAGCCTCGCGAAATCCCCAGACGCTCTGCTGCATCGCGGCGCCGAGCATTCGAAAATCCAACAGGTGACCCGGCGGCCATGTCGCACTGATGTAGCCGAGCGCAAGATCGCCATTCGCCTCGTTGTGCGGTGCGTAGACTCTCACGTAAGGCGCCATCGCCCTTGTGACTTTCTCGACGTAGAGTGGCCAGCGTTCCCGATAGAGGGGATGCAACCAGCGCGATTTGTTCGGCTTTCCGTCGGTGACCATCCAGCTCGGGAATGTAAAATGCCAAAGGGTCACGACCGGCTCGATGCCGGCAGCCTTGAGTTTCCTCGCCATATCGACATAGCGGCGGATGGCCGCATCGTTGTATCGGCCCGGCTGAGGCTCGACGCGCGCCCACTCGATGCTGAACCGGTAGTGGTTCACGCCGATTTGCTTCAGGGCTTCCAGATCCTTGTCAAAATTGCTCCAGCTGAAGTCGGCGTTGTCGCCTTTGGGAGGAACGCGCTTCGCCTCTGCGAACAAATCCCAATCCGTCTTGAAGTAGTTCGGCGAGTCCGGACGCTCTCCGCGATCCTCAGTTTGGAACGCGCTCGATGAAATCCCCCACCAGAATGGCCCTGTGTCCGGCGGCTTCGATTCATTCTTTCG
>DATDAX010000099.1:0-9093 GCA_036525175.1 Terrimicrobiaceae bacterium
TAGACGAACCTATGCCTTCAAATTCAGCGAGTAGAATTCCAGAGGATCGTCGTGTGGTTATTACCGGAATCGGTGTCGTCGCTCCGAACGGGCTGACTACGGAGGAATTCTGGCGAAATACCGTGGCAGGCGTGAGCGGCATTCGCAGGTTTTCGGCGTTCGAAGCCGAGGGCTATCCCTGCAAGATTGCCGGCGAGGTCGTGGGTTTCAACCCGGCGCCTTATTTTCGGGACACGAAATCCTTGAAGCGTTCGGAACGCTTCGTGCAGTTCGCGGTTGCTGCTTCGAAGATGGCGTTGGAAGATGCGAACGTTGATTTGGAACGGATCGATCGCGACCGGTTCGGGGTGTCCATCGGGACAGGCATCGGTGGCTTGGAGAGCATGGAACGGTCGACCCGCCGGCTGGTTGAGCAGGGCCCATCGCGCATTTCTCCTTTTGGAATCACGGGAATGATGGGAAACGCCGCAAGCGCGCACGTTTCGCAAGAGTTTGGTCTGCGAGGGCCCACCCTTTGTATTGTCACTGCGTGCGCCACGGCCGGCAACTCGATCGGTGAGGCCTGGCGAATGATCAAATTTGGGGATGCCGACATTTTCCTGGCCGGAGGCTGTGAAGCAACGATCTCCCCGCTCGGCGTGGCGGGTTTTTCAGCGATGCGTGCGTTGAGCTTGCGAAATGACGAACCTGCGAAGGCAAGCCGCCCCTTTGACAAGGATCGGGATGGCTTTGTGATGGGGGAGGGCGGGGGTGTCCTCATCCTTGAGGAGCTTGGTCATGCCAGGGGCCGCTCTGCGCCGATTTACTGCGAGCTGTCCGGCTATGGATGCACGGCGGATGCCTATCACATGACCCAGCCACATCCCGAGGGGCGGGAGGTAGCGCGGGCGATGAAAATTGCCATGCGCCACGCTAATGTGAATGCTTCCGATCTTGACTACATCAACGCGCATGCGACGTCGACACCCATAGGCGACATCTTCGAGACGCGAGCGATTAAACTTGCCTTGGAAGCAAATGCTCACCGAGTGGCGATCAGCTCCACGAAATCAATGACAGGCCACCTCTTGGGCGCCGCCGGTAGCGTCGAGTTGGCTGTTTGTGCCCTCGCAATCAAAGACGGGGTGATTCCGCCGACGATCAATCTCGATAATCCTGATCCCGAGTGCGACCTGGATTACGTGCCCAACACTGCCCGAAAGCAAAAGGTCCGCGTGGCGTTGAACAATTCCTTCGGCTTCGGGGGCCACAATGTGGCCCTCGTCGTCAAAGAGTTTACGAGCTGAAAGCAGCCACTGCTTTTGGCATGTGTTCGAAGGTCAAGCAGCAGTCTGCTCGCTGGGTAAGCTGGCGAGTTCGCCGGATGGACAGAATTGCACGACGGGTCTCACCTCGACTTCCACACCATGTCCGAGCCCCGGGCATTGCTTTGCGATTTCGATGGCTTCGTCCTCATCCTTTACGTTGAGGAGGAAGTAGCCGCCAATCGCCTCCTTGGATTCCATGAATGGCCCATCGACAACGGTTCGGCCTTTCTTGCCCGATACGACCTTGCCTTCATATGCAAGCGGATGACCTGAGGTGGCTCTCCCTTCCTGAGCGAGCCGATCGAACCAGTCATACCATTGGTTCATTACTGTTTGTACGCTCTCTTGGGAGAGGCCCTTGTGCCAGTCTGTTCCGCGGAACAGCAGCATGTAGTCGGATCGTGGCGTATTCGTGATCATCGCGTTCTATTGTCCACCGAGTTCATCGATTCCTCGCGGCATTCGCAATGGACCGTCCTGCAAAATCTCGCGAGTGAGGGAGAAGTTGAAAGCCTCATAGCGAACACGATGCCCCACCTAAGCCGAGCGGTCAAAGGGGAGAGTCATTTATTCCATTTCTTGCGGTTCTCGGGATTCTCGGCGTTTGCAGGGGAAGAGCGCGAAGCCCATTCAAGTTCAAGATTTCAGGGATTCTGATCAATCCAGCCTCATTCGTCACAATCGCATGGGAAGCGGGCCGCACTGCGCATATACGTTCAACCGCTGTTTAGAGAAATCACAAATCAACGGTTCTGTTTTGCTAGTAGTGAGGCACTTCTCCGGACGATTCAGCTGCTGTGGGAGGTCTGACGCGATGTCCGTTGCGAGTTGAGGAAGCCCGTGGACCTGCACACGATAGCGACCGTCTATCAGCCCACGAGCGCGGACGATGTCAAAAGCTGGGATTCCGGTTGCGCTTGGTTGGCTGGAGGCACTTGGCTGTTTTCCGAGCCCCAGGTTCAGACTCGCACCCTGATCGATCTGGAAACCCTTTGTTGGCCAGCGATCACCGCGACGGATGAAGGTTTGGAAATAGCCGCGACCTGCAAGGTGGTTGAACTCGACCGTTTCGCCGCTCCGCCCGAATGGACCACCGCCCCGCTTTTTCGCGAGTGCTGCCGTTCGTTCCTCGCTTCCTTCAAGATTTGGAACGAGGCCACGGTTGGCGGCAACATTGTCATGTCGCTCCCGGCGGGACCAATGATCTCCCTCACTGCAGCGCTGGAGGGCGTTTGCACGCTTTGGCCGCTTCACGGTGCGCCGCGCAAGTTACCCGTGATGGATTTTGTCGTCGGCAACCATAGAAACGTTCTCGAGCCCGGTGAGTTGTTGCGGTCGATCTTTCTTCCGACTTCGGCGCTGAGGAAGGTCTACGCTTTTCGTCGCTTCACCCTGACTCATCTCGGGCGCTCCGAGACTCTGCTCATCGGGACGCGATGCCCGGAAACGAGTTCTCTCCTTTTAACAATCACTGCCTCGACCGTGCGTCCCGTTCAGCTGCATTTCAAAGGGCCAGCGTCGGCCAAGACAGTCCAAAGCGCCTTGGACGCTGCGGTGCCTGATGATCTGTATCTTGACGATACCCACGGATCACCCGCACACCGAAAACATCTCACATACTATTTCGCCGAACAGATTCGCACCGAACTCCAAGGCTGACAGCGTCATGGAATTCACGATTAATGGAAATCACTTCGAGGCCGATGCGAGGCCGGGCCAATGCCTGCGGACGTTCGCTCGGGAACATGGTTGGTTTGATGTACGAAAAGGTTGCGATGCAGGCGACTGCGGCGCGTGCACGGTCTGGCTGGACGGCAAACCGGTTCACAGTTGCCTCATTCCGGCGTTTCGCGCCGCGGGGCGATCGGTGGTGACCCTCGAAGGGCTCACCAGTGACGGCGTTCTGCACCGAACACAGCGCGCCTTTCTTGATGCCCAGGCGTTCCAATGCGGGTTTTGCGCAGCGGGCATGATCATGACCTCGGCGTGCCTTACCGAGGCGCAAAAGGACGACCTCGCGTTTTACCTCAAGGGAAATCTCTGCCGCTGCACCGGTTATCACGCCATTGAGGACGCCGTGCGCGGAATTGCTTCCGTCGAGCCGGACCTGCCTGGCAAAGCCTGCGGGTCAAGCCTGCAAAGTCCCATCGCGGAATCCATTGTCTCCGGAAAGGCCCGCTACACGATGGATTTCGCCCTTGAAGGGATGCTGCATCTCAAGGTGCTGCGCTCTGTTCACGCGCACGCGAAGATCCTAGCCATCCGCAGGGACAAGGCACTCGCGGTGCCGGGCGTGCGCGCCGTATTCACATGGGAGGATGTTCCGCGGCGCCTTTACACAAGCGCCACCCACGACGACTACCACGTCGATCCCGACGACACATACATCCTCGACGATGTGGTTCGCTTCCTCGGTCAGCGTGTCGCCGCGGTCGTTGCCGAAAGCGAGGGCGCTGCGGAGGAAGCATGCCGTCTTATCGAGGTCGACTACGACGTTCTACCTGCTGTCTTCGACCCCGAAGAGGCTATGCAACCCTCGGCGCCCATTCTTCATCACAAAAGCCCCGAAGCGCGCATTGCCGAACCCGGCCGCAACATCCTGAAGAAAATCGAAAGCCAGGTCGGCGATGTCGATGCGGGTTTCCGCATGGCCGATGCCGTCTACGAAGGGACATTCAACACGTGCAAAATCCAGCACGCCCATCTCGAAACTCATGGCTCGATCAGCTGGATCGGTGAGGACGGTCGAATTCACGTGCGAACCAGCACCCAGACGCCGCACCTCACAAAGGCAAAGCTCGCGTATCTCTTCGCGCTCTACCCAGAACAAATTCACCTTTATTCAGAACGCGTCGGTGGCGGCTTCGGAGCTAAACAGGAAATGCTCAGCGAAGAACTCTGCGTGCTCGCAACGTTGCGCACCGGCCGGCCCGTAAAGTGGGAGTGGACGCGCACCGAAGAATTCATCGGCAGCGTCTCTCGACATCCGATGAAAGTGACGATCAAGGTGGGTGCAAAGAAAGATGGGACCCTCACCGCGATGCAAATTCGCAATGTCTCGAATACCGGCGCCTACGGCAATCACGGAGGTGAGACGCTTGGTGCGTCGCTCGGCTCGTCCATGATGACGTATCGTTGCCCAAACAAGAGTGGTGTCGGCCTTGCTGTTTACACAAATACCGTTCCGTCGGGTGCCTTCCGCGGCTACGGCGCGACGCAAACGGCCTTCGCAGTGGAGGCCGCGATCGATGAACTGGCCCGGCGGTTGGAGATCGATCCCTTCGAGATGCGCCGCATCAACATGGTGCGTGCGGACGATCCTCTTCACAGCATCTGGCCGGGGCCGGATGATTCCGAAATCACCAGCTACGGACTCGATCAATGTCTCGATATCGTTCAGGAAGCTCTCAGGAGCGGTAGAGGGGAGCTGAAACCGGCGGGTGATGACTGGTTGGAAGGCAAGGGAGTCGCCATTCACGCGCAGGATTGCGCGCCGCCCCTCGAACATCGCTCTCAGGCGAATCTTATCCTTCGCCCCGATGGTACCTTTCATCTCGCATGCGGAGCGGCTGAGTTCGGCAACGGCAGCATCAACAGCCTTCGACAAATCGCTGCCGGTGTCCTGAACACGACGGCGGCGAATGTCGAGATTGTCGTCGCGGACACCGATGCAACACCCTATGACAGCGGGACTTTCGCGAGTGTGGGGATTAGCGTCAGCGGTCTCGCTGTGTCGTTGGCCGCCAAGGCGCTTGAGAGCAATATACGCGAAACCGCGGCGATCGTGCTTGGTGCGGACCCCGCAGAATGCCGGCTTGAACACACTCAAGTCGTCTATCGTGAACATGGTCTCCCTCTGGCCCACCTTGGCGACGCGGTTCCTCATATGCGCCACAAGCTTCAGGCTTCACGCAAGGCGTATGCCGCTCCACGGTTCACTGCATTCTACGCTCACGGGTTTCGAATAGCCGTCCACCGTGTGACCGGCGAAATTCGCATCCTTCAAAGCGTTCAGGCTATCGATTGCGGAACGCTGATTAATCCCATGCAATGCCGCGGCCAGGCTGAGGGCGCCATCGCCCAGGGGATAGGCACGAGCCTTTTCGAGCGGATGGTCATCGATGAACGCGGCGCGGTAGTCAACCCAACCTTCCGCAACTATCGCATCCCCGCTTTCGCTGACGTCCCGCGGGCGGAGATCCACTTTGTCGAGACTTATGACCGCTGCGGTCCGCTCGGTGCGAAATCCATGGCCGAGGCACCGGTCATTCCGGTATCCGCCGCCCTTGGCAATGCTTTGGCCGACGCGACCGGCGTGCGCTTTACAAGCTTGCCTTTCAGCGCGGATCGGATCTTCAAAGAACTGGACCGTTGCTGCTGACTCGTCCGCTTCTTTGAACGCTTACCATTTCGCGCTGAGGCTACCCCGCATTCGGGCTTCAAACCAGGTTCTGGCCGTCCAATAGTCAGAAGGCGTATTGCAGTCCCAAATCAGCCATTTCGGGTCGCATGGCATCCGGTGAATCTCGCGAGCGAACTCGTTTAGAAGGCCACGAAGACCGAGCTTGGCTTCGTCGAGGGTCAGTAACCGGTCGCGCATTGCGGCCTTGAGCGCTATAGGATGACCGTTTCGGCCATGCTTATCTGGGACCACGATCGATGCGGGATGCTCATTGACGATCGTCTTCAACGTGCCGTAGAGCTCCGCGGGACGGGGTTGATCGACGGATGCGAGCAAGATGTTGCGGGCGTTTTCTGGAATGGCGGCAACTCCTTTTGCGATTGACGTGGTTTTTCCCTCGTCGGCGTGCGCGTTGCGAACAAGCTTCAGGGCGCCTCCTTCGAGCGTCGGGGCCGGCGTGTTGTGGGGGCCGACGACAACGATCGGGAACCAACCGGCGGCTTTCAGGATCTCAACGGTCCATTCCAACAACGTTTTCCCATTGATCCACGGCATGCCCGCCTTGTCGGTCCCCATCCTTCGCGAACGCCCTGCCGCAAGAACGACGGCGAAGTCTGCTTCGCTCATGCGTTTCGCGCCCCATTGTTCCGCCGAAGATTGCGTATCATCTCTGCTGCGATGCTGACGGCAATTTCCTCCGGCGTCTCGGCCCCGATCTCAACTCCGATGGGGGCGTGCAGAACATTGTTGGAAAGTGGTGGCAGGCCAGCTTGCCGGTACGCCGCCAGGACTTTGGCGATCCGCCTCTTGCTTCCCATCAAACCGAGATAGTCGAGCCAGTCAGAACCGTCGCATCCGCCAGCCGTTTTAGAGCTTCAATGTCCTGCCGAAATCCGCGTGTCAGCAGAGCCGCGTAGCGCCGGCCCTCCCAAGCGCGCAGTTTCTGGGCGCAGGTCTCCAGTGCGGATTCCAACTCATAAGTCGGAGAGAAATCGGCCGCGGAAAGCATCTCACGCCGGTCGTCCTGGACAGTCGCGACAAAACCCAACGGAATCATCTGCTTTGCGAGAGCGCGCCCAACGTGCCCCGCTCCCACGATCAAGAGCCGCGGCGGTGGCTCGAGCGTTTCGACAAACTGTGCATCGTGCAGCCCCGTCGCCTCCGAGTGATCAACGAGCGTCAGGCCCGGATCGCCGCCAGCGCACGTAGACAGTTTTACGCGCTTTCCGGAGACCAGCAGTCGCCCAGCCTGCTCCACAACGCGCAGCGACTCCGCACCCGCCAATCGCACCAGCCATACCGTCATTCGTCCGCCGCACACTCCGTCTCGCAGATCGTACGGTTCCCCGAAAAGGTCGGCCTCCAAGGAACGAAACCGGCCATCCTTCAGAGTCTGCCTTGCAGATTCGATCACTCGCGATTCCATTATGCCTCCACCGACCGTTCCCGCCATTATTCCATCGACCGTCAAGAACTGTCGCGCTCCGGCAAGCCGCGGCGTCGAACCACTGGACGCGACGACCGTTGCCAGCACCACCGGGCCGTTAGCAAGGTGCTCTCTCAATTTAGCGAAAAATGCGGGCACTCGCGAAAACCTAGACACGCACATCTTCCTTGAGCAAGCACGATGCCGATTGGTCATCGTGTTGTTGCGATGCTTCCGCTCTGGTATCTGTTGCGAATGACAAAACGCTCGGAGCGGCGTCCGATCAGCATTCGTTGGAGCCTTTTCAAGAACCTCCTCCTTCTGGTTGTGCTTATCTCGGGGAGCCTGCTTATTTACAGCGTAGCGGGAGCGATCAAAGCGGTGCACCCCATCTTGGCCTCGCTCTTTGAAGAGGTCTCTGAAACCGTCGCATATGAATTGGGGGATTATTTCTCTCCAGTTTCGAAGTCGATGGAGGTCGTGAGGGATTTCGGGCTCCGTGGCATATTTTCCCCTGACGATATCAAGACGGCCAATAACGTTCTGATTCCGATTCTCTCCGCCATCCCACAAATGGCGTCCATCAACACCGGAGACGCGTTGGGGAACGCGTTCATCCTGGTGAGGCGCAAGGACGGCTGGCTCAACGTCATTGTACGGGGTGGTTCGCCGACCGCTGAATGGCGCCAAGTGGACGAAATGGGTCGAGAACTGAGAACGTGGACACGCGAATTTGATTTCGATCCGCGCAGCCGTCCCTGGTACACACAGATGGAGGGAAGGTCCGGCGATGAGATACATTGGACGGCGCCATATGCATTTATGCCGAGTGGTGACAGGGGCATTACGGCTGCGGTGCGTGTGGATGCTCCAAAGCGGTCGTACGTTCTCGCGTTCGACATTCTGCTCGAAGATCTTTCAAAATTTGCGCAGAAGATCTGGGTTCCAGGCAATGGCAAGGTGTTTGTTCTAACGGATGACGGCCGTTTTCTTGTGCCTCCGTCCGATCCTGCCAGGGCGTTGGGCGACCTTCTGCTCAAGCGCCCTGAGGACGTTTCAGCTCCCGTCGTGGCAGAGAGTGTCAGGCTCTGGCGTGAACGGAAAGACGCGGAGCCCTTTCAGTTCAAGCATCAGCGCGAAACATGGTGGTGCGGGTTCCAACGATATAATTTGGGGCCTGATCAAACGTTTTGGATTGGTGTCGTTGTTCCTGAGCGCAATCTGGTGGGCGAGACCCAGAATTACCGTATTGCCTTGTTGCTGGTAACGGCGACTGCCCTTGCTGTCGCAACGATCATGGTGCTGTACCTTTCAAAGTCCTACAGCGAGCCCCTGCAAGAACTTGTCGAGCATAGTGAACGCCTGCAGACGCTCAGAACCGATGTCGCAGTTGAGGTAAAATCAAGGTTGGTGGAAGTACGACATTTGGCGGAGGCGCAGGAGAATATGCGCAGGGCACTGGATTCGTTTGCTCGCTATGTCCCCGTCGAGGTCGTCCGAGAATTGCTGGATCGCGGAGAGGCTGCCGAGATCGGCGGTCGCAGTGCCGAGGTGACCATTCTTTTCACCGACATTGCAGGATTTACTACAATCGCGGAGTCCATGAGCGCTGCAAAACTCACGAGCCACATGTCATCCTATTTCGAGAGAGTCGTCGACATTGTCCACCGTCACGGGGGGACTGTGGACAAGTTCATAGGCGACTCGGTGATGGCGTTTTGGGGTGCGCCCAAGGCGCTTGAAAATCATTCCCGGCCCGCTGTTCAAGCTGTGGTTGAGATTTGCGAGTGGTTGGAACGAGCAAATGGCGAGTGGAGTGAGCAAGGTCTGCCGGCGCTGCCTACTCGATTCGGACTTTCGTCAGGGAAGGTTACCGTCGGGAATGTCGGCGCTGTGCATCGCTTGAGCTATACGGTGCTTGGCGACTCGGTCAACCTTGCCCAGCGGCTCGAGGCTCT
>DATDAX010000100.1:0-5265 GCA_036525175.1 Terrimicrobiaceae bacterium
GATAAGGATCAGGCCGGCGATGAGACCGACTCCGGCGACGGCAAAGCATTCCGGCGTGCCGATGACTCCCGCCAGCCAGCCCCATAGCGCGCCGTCAAGCGCAAGCACACCCTGAAAGGCCAGGAGATAAAACGCGAGCGCGCGTCCGCGCACCCAGTCGGGAACCGAGGTCTGCACGGCGACGTTAAAATTTATCAGCACCCCAACCCACGCGGCGCCCGAGAAAAACAGCAGTGCCCCGGCCGCCAGTGGCTGCGTGGTCACCCCCAGCCCGAAGAAGGCTGCTGCCCCGATGACTGATCCCATGGCCAGTATGCGGTCCAGGGCAAAACGGCTTCGCAGCCGCGGCAGCGCGATTGCGGAGGCTATCGAGCCCAAACCGAATGCGCCCAAGAGCAGTCCGTACCCTGTCGCTGAAGTCTTCAGCACGTCGCGCGCGAACAACGGAAGCAATGGCCAGACCGCCGCGGCGCACAGATTGAAGGCGATCGCGCGGATGATGGGCGCCTGAAGCCGAGGCGCGTGCAACAGATACCGGAACCCAGCGCGAATTGCGCCAAGAACATCCTCGCTCAGCCGCGAGGGCACAGCAGGAGATTTTCTCCATAGGGCTACCGCGGCCACCACAGCAAGAAAGGACGCCGCGTTGGCGAAAAATGCGAACGCCGCGCCGAATACGGCGACAACAATTCCTCCCAGCGCAGGTCCAATGGCCCGCGCAACGTTAAAGGAAATGCTGTTTAGCGAGACGGCGGAAGTAACCCAGGCTTTCGGCACCATGTCCTGCACGGTGGCCTGCCAGGCCGGCAGGCTGATTGCACCGCCCAGGCCCAAGCCGAAAGTCAAAGCGAGCAAGACCCATGGGGAGGCGTATCCAAGCAGCGTCAACACGCCAAGCGTGGCAGCCATGAGCAGCATCCATGCCTGAGACCAAAGGAGAAGTGTCCTTCGATCGGCGAGATCTGCCAGGGCTCCGGCAACAAGACCGACGAGGAAGACAGGTAAGGTCGCCGCAGTCTGGACCAAGCCAACCAGCGTCGTCGACGATGTGAGGCTTGTCATCAGCCAGGCGGCACCGACCGACTGCATTAATGTCCCGACGTTCGAAACAATGTTGGCCGCCCATATTGCGCGAAATGCAGGCAATGCCAGCGGCGCGAAAAGCGAATCGCGCACGTTCTGCACGCCAGCAGGAGTCGACGCATCGCTCATGGCATTGCGCGGAGGTGACCGGTCGGCTTGCGCCAACGCATGTCACCAAAAGAAGCTAAAGATAAGGACCGCAAGAACAATGAGACTGATCGCAGTATAGAGTCTGTCGCCCTGAGCGGCGAAGCCAAACGCAGCAAACGCGACGCGAACCGGTGGATTTATGAGCAGTAAAACGACGCCGATCATGATGAGGCTCCGCCTGTGCCCGATATCTTTAGGATCAACGGCCCGCTGGACCATGGAAATGGGATTCTCAAAATACTTCGGTTCCCCGCTGAACACGTGATCACCGGGCGGCATTCCGTCATGGGTCGCGAGAAACCAGATAAGGCCGGCTGCCATGATCGCAGCCGCCACAAGGACGCCACTCAACATCACATGCGCGAGTGAATTCTGGATCTGCTCGTCCTTCATGGCTCAGCAATGGACCGGCATCGATGCGCCGCGCCGACGAGTCGAAGTCTGGACGATTTCATCTTCATTGTTCAAAAATTGATGTGCAGTCCACGGGCGATCATTTGCACGGCGATCACGGAAACCGCCGTCAAGAATATCACCCTGAGCAGCTTGACCGGCGCAACGGCCAGGAGTTTCGCTCCAAGGAAAGCGCCCGCAAGCACGCCGAGTGCGACGGGAGCGACGAGTGAGGGATCGAGATACCCACGCTTAAGATAGACTCCCACACTTGCCGCTGCGGTCACCCCGATCATGAAGTTACTCGTGGCAGTCGTGACCTTGAAGGGGATCCGCATGATCTGATCCATCGCGACCACCTTGAACGCGCCTGAACCAATTCCGAGCAACCCGGAAAGCAGGCCTGCGACCCACATGACGCAGAAGCCTGGCACAACATGGTAGACTGTGTAGGGAGTAGGGCCGCTTGCAGCCGGCATCGTGCCGGGCAGGCGCAGTTTTACCGCCAGCGGATCTGAGGCGTCCGGTCCGGCCAGATCTTTTTTCTTTCGAAGAGAAAGCAGTACCGTTGCGAGCAAGGCTACCCCGAAAATGATGGAGAGAACAGCCGGGTCGAGCACCACGGCAAGCAGGGCGCCGCATACCGCGCCGATCGTGGTGGCGACACACAGGAAAAGCCCGATGCGCATGTTGGAAATGCCATCGCGCAGGTACGCGGCTGCCGCACCCGAGGAGGTCGCGATGACTGAGCATAATGCCGCCCCCATCGCATAGCGAATGTCCACGCCGAACGCCAACACCAGCAAGGGAGTAATGATGACGCCGCCGCCAAGTCCGATCAGCGCACCGATGACTCCAGCAAGAAGGGAGCAAACGGCCACGAGGATGTCAAAAACCAGCTCGTCCATGCTCCGCGAATTCTATGAGCTGCCGCAGGTTCGTTTCCAAATTATTTCGGGGAGAGCAGGCGCTTGACATCTTGAGCGCGTCCGTTCAGGGCGAGAGCTGAGTCTCGTTGAGAACGATCTGCCCGGTCGCAACGATGGTTTTCCCGGCTTCCGCGTGAGCGTCGAACATCCACAAGCCTCCAATCTCGCCGGTCTTCCTGGCGTGAAGAGTGATGCGGTCCCCAGGGCGCGCCGCGGCGGGGAACTTCATGCTCCGGATCGCGGAAAGCAGGAAGTGCCGTCCGTCCGAGCCCCATGCGCCCGCTATTCCGGCCGTCTGGGCCAGTGCTTCGGCGAGGATTACACCGGGAACGATCGGATTGCCGGGAAAGTGACCGCGAAACATGGGATCGCCAGACGAAAACACCTTAAGGCAGGTGGCCTCCCCTTCCGTCGCGTCGATCACTTCGTCGATAAAAACGAACGGTTCGCGGTGCGGCAGGCCGAGGGAACGGGGGTCTTTCATCGTCTCGACTCAGTCCCGGAACACGATGGCCTTTGCGCCGTGCACAAGCACGCGATCTTCGACGTGGTAGCGGACGCCACGGGCCAGGGCGAGTCGTTCGCAGTCTCGTCCGAGTCGAACGAGATCCTCTGGGTCGTGGTAATGTTCGACGCGCGCGACTTCCTGCTCGATGATCGGGCCGGCGTCCAGCTCCTCCGTGGCGTAGTGGCAAGTCGCGCCGATCAGTTTCACCCCGCGTTCGAACGCTCGCAGGTATGGGTTTGCCCCGACGAACGCTGGGAGAAACGAGTGGTGGATATTGATGAGCCGGGCGGCGTATTCATTGCAAAGCCAGCCTGGGAGGATCTGCATGAAGCGCGCAAGCACAACCAATTCGGCCTTTGCGTCTCGCAGCAGCCTTCCAACCATCTCGAACGCGGAAGATTTTCCATCGCCGAAGGAGACGCACTCGAATGGGATTTGTTCGCGCTCGACCAGCGGCCGGCAGGCTTCATGATTTGAAATCACCAGCGGGACATCGATTCCAAGCTCGCCGGAGCGCCAACGCCAGAGCAGATCCACGAGACAGTGCTCTTGCTTGCTAACGAGGATGACGGTCCGCGTCTTCCATTCCGCGGGGCGCATCGACCATACGGCATGCAGGCGGGAAGCAATCGGGGCAAACGCAGTCGCAAACGTATCAGGGTCCCATTGCTCGCGACCCTTTTCGATCGCGAGACGCGCAAAGAACCAGCCCGTGCTCACATCAGTGTATTGGCTCACCTCGAGCAAATTGCCGCCGTGGTGGGAGATAGCGCCCGTGATCTGCGCGAGCAGACCCACGGCGTCGGGGCAGTTGAGCTTAAGGATTGAAACCATCCCGGCCATCAAAGCCTGCGACGTGGAGCCTTCGCAAGGAAAACAGGCTTGATCGGGTCGGCGAAGTTCTCACCCGGTCACGAGGACCTCTTCGGCGGCGATCAGGACTTCTCAGAATGATGGGTCAAGTTTGATTGACGCAAGGACCGCTTCGCGCAGTTCCCTGAGCTGGGATTCTTCCTTCTCTGGGGACTGCCATGTTGCGAAGTAGAGCGTGCCTGTGCCGTCGTTGGCCTTTGCCAGGTTGATCACCTTGATGTTCCCCTCATCGCTCTCGATTGTGTACTCGATCCGAAGGCACTGGAGCGGTCCTTCCTCGGTCTTTTCAAGCTTGGCGCTGTCACCTTCGTCCTGTGCCGAGGTGAGGAGGTCATTTGCGTATTCGCTCGGCTTCATCGATGCCCGGTCAGGCACCTTGGTGGTGACGCTCAAAATGAGGCCGGCGCTGAAGGTGTCGCCCTCGCCTTCGGCTTTCTCGCGGCTGATCTGATAGACGGTCACGCCATCTTCGGACTCCTCCTTCATGTACCAGCCGTCCGGGAGGAGCATCTTGGCTTTGACCTCGGGCAGAGTCCGTTCTTTCAAAGCGGGTTGCTGGGCGAGGGCCATTGCCGTCGTCACAAAGATGAGGAGGAGATTCTTCATCGATTCTCTTTGGAGATTTTGGGGGACTTTACGAAATCAGGAAAGCGTTGTTGCAGCTCTTGAAGAGCCTTATCTGCCTCGAGCTCGTTGTTTGCCTTGCGGTAGGCGTCGGCGGCCCTTTGCAGCGCACGTGGAGTCACCGACGAGTCGTCGTAGAGGACGGCCACCGTCATGAATGCGCGGGCGGCGCCGTCGTAGTCGCCACGCGCGAAAGAGATTTCACCCGAAAGAAGGCGGCCCTCGGCATTGAGTCGCCCCTCGGGTTGGAGCAGGAGAGACTCGTCGCAGAGCTTTGCCGCATCGTCGAAGTCTTTCTTGCCAAGCGAGACACCAGCCTTTGCCTGCAAGCCGCGAGCGCGGCTGTAGGGTTCGCGGGCAGTCTCAAGATATTGGGTGACGACCGGTGCTGCCTCCCGGGTCTTGCCGAGTTGGATCTGCGCCTCTGCGAGCTCGATCAAAACCGACGGATCCACATTCTTATCCTTGAGCACAGGGAGGAGATAGCGCTCCGCGGCAGCGAAATCACCTTCTTCGAAGCTCTTGCGTCCCAGCCAGCGGGTGATTTCAAGGGGGACGTTCACTCCCTTGTTTTCGGCGATCGTGCGCGTCAAAGCAGGGCGGTCTTGGAGATAGTAATAGCAAAGGATGATGCGCAGCGTCGCTCGCTCTCCGTATTGCGCCGCGTCCAATTTTCGCGCCGTTTCGAGGCTTTCGATCGCGCTT
>DATDAX010000101.1:0-13553 GCA_036525175.1 Terrimicrobiaceae bacterium
GCTGGGAACAAAGCCTCGCCGCTCGCCGCCATGCTCGGTGGTGAAGTCGATCGCCCGGGCCGGGTCAAGGTCAATCCTGACCTTACAATTCCCGGCCATCCCGAGATCCAAGCCGTCGGAGATATGATCTCCACGACGTTCGATGGCGGCAAGCCTGTGCCTGGCGTGAGTCCCGCGGCCATGCAAGCCGGACGCCACGCCGCGGACAATATTCAGCGCCAGTTGAAGGGCGAAAAACCCGTCGAATGGAAGTACTTTGACAAGGGGAGCATGGCCACTATTGGGCGACATAAGGCGGTGGCACACGTCGCAGGGCTAAAGCTCAGCGGTCACGTGGCTTGGTTGGCATGGGTCTTCGTTCACCTCATGTTTCTCATCGATTTCCGAAGCCGCGTTTTTGCATTCTTCGAATGGGCTTGGTCACATTTCAACTACGGTAAGGGTGCTCGTCTCATTACCGGATCTACCGGATCGATCGGCAAGTGGGGCGTGCTGAAAGAGAAAGACTCCGGCTAGCGCTGGTTTAAATCCTTGGCGGCGGCTCGAAGCCAAGTTGTGGAGCTTGGTTCGCGTGTCAGCCGGACCTGCAATGGACCGGGGGCGACCCATTGTTCAACCAGCTGCCCGTCGCGGAGCACCACCAATCTGCGAGGCGTCTCCCCCGGCGCCGAAGTGGCAGCTATCAACCCGTTGGCAGCTTGACTCCAGTTGACGACATCTCGATCAATAGGAAATTGCCAATTGTCGTAGATCAGAATGATGTCTCCGACGCGGACTCCCGCAGCGTCTCCCGGCCCTCCTGGAAAGGGGAGGGTGGAAACGGTAATGACGTCCAAAGTGGAGGTGGGATTGCCGTCTTGAGCGAGCATCTCTACTTCGTCCGATTTTTTGCGCTTTCCGAGAATGCCGTTTCGGACGGCTGGCTGACCCTTCGCATCGAAGTAGGACTCGCTCACAAATTCGCCGCGGCCATAGATGGATACGGTCCGGTGCCTTCCAAAGACCGATGCGGGTTCTCCCCTTGTGTCAAAATAAGAAGTTTCCGTGATGTTGCCATGACCGTCGAATTTGCGGGCAATCCTGTGAACTCCACTTGTGCCAACGAGGGGCTTTCCATCGGTATCGAAATACGCCTCTTCAACGGCGTGCCCGCTGTCATCATAACTAAGTGATACACGATGGACCCTGGCGTCCGGCATCAAGGTAGTCGCGTTGCCCTCTGCATCAAAGAACGACCTCTCAATTGTATTGCCTAGCGAGTCACGACGATACGTTATGCTCTGGAAGCCCTCCGGGATCATCATGGGATTGTTCGAGGAGTCGAAGTAACTCTCCTTTATGACGCGTCCCATTCTATCGTACTCCTGAGTTACCTTGTGGACCCGGTCGAGTCTGCTTCCGGGCGAGCCATCGTCTCCAAAGAATTCCGTGGCAATGCGTCGCCCGAGCTCGTCGTTGGTGAAAGTAATTCTATGGATAGTGGAGGGTCGATTGACGGGCTGATCCCGCACATCGTAATAGCTTTCGCTCAATTGGCGGTTCTTGTCGTCGAACGTGCCTTTCTTATAATGCCAGCCGATCTCGACAGGCGCAATCGGCTCGTCTTTTAGACCGAAGAGGCGCATACCGACGACGTTGCCACGGTCGTCATATTCGATCCGTCGCAAGTGATGTTGCTCCTTGGAAAGGGTCGGCTGGCCCTTTTCGTCGAAGTATGAGATCTCAATACGTCTGCCTCGCGGGTCGTAGCGATAGGAAACGCGATGGGCAAGGGAGTTGGAGTCCACGCACGGCCCACCCTTTTCATCGAAGTACTCCTGATCAACCAGACGCCTCCACTTGTCGTACGTATTCTTTCTGAAATGGTAGCCGCTCGTGCAAGGCACGCGCTCTTCCGCAATGCCGAGAAAAGCGGTCCGGATTTCATTGCCCTGGTTGTCATACTGAGAGGTCCTGGAGTGAGCCTTCATCTCGTTAAGAGTGCGCTTACCGTCGGGCCCGAAGTAACTCTCTTCCGTGCGACGTCCCATGACGTCGAACGACCTCACGATGCGATGGGTGCCGGTGTCCGTGGTCATAGCCGGTTTGCCATCTCTATCGTAATAGGCAATGCTAATTTGGTTCCCGTTCTCGTTGTATGTGGCCACTTCGCTGCTGATGCCATCGATGGAAAACGTGGGACGATCATCGACTCCGAGGAACCTGCGCGCGATGCGATTGCCGGCGACATTGAAACTCTGTTTTGCCTTATGAAATCCGTTGCGAGAGATTGCGGGGCGGCTCTCGCGGTCGAAATAGGCGTATTCAACGGCACGGCCATTGACATCGAAGACGGAAACTGTCGTGTGCGCGCCAGTCGAAGAAGTCTCGGCGGGCCTTCCGTCGATCCCGTAGTAAGACCAGCTGGTCTTTGTATGTCCATCGCCGTCGCGCTTGTCATCGAACTCCGTCGCGGCGATGTGATACCCATCCTTGTGAAGAGTCTTATTCCCTGAGACGTCAAAGTACGCGACCTGGGTTTGCCTGCCACGCTCGTCATACGTGGATACTCCCTTGTGGTAACCGTTGGTTGTCGATGTCGGGAGAGCCTTGGCGTCGAAGTATCCAAACTCGATAAGATTTCCCGCCTTGTCGTACTCCCCGCGCCAGATGTGGTGACCCTCTTGAAGCAGGACGGGCTCGTCGTTCGTGCCGAGGTACCGGTATTCGACCACATGGCCCCGGTCATCGAAGGTTTTCTCGACTCGATGAAAACCATCTTCGCTCAATCCCGGGGTGCCATCTGCATTATAATATGAAAGGGAAACGGAGTTGCCGTATTGGTCACGGCTGTATGCGCGAGCCGCAAAGCCCCTGTCCTTCCAATCGACAAGGTTTCCCTCGGTATCAAAAGATGCCGAAAAGGTGGTGTCGCCGTCGGCGTCGAAGTATGAAAGCGCTCCGCAGTTTCCCGACTCGTCCGTCATCGGCCGACCGGCCGCATCGATCGATATCTCGTACAGGTTTTGGCCCTTGGACTTTCTATGGTTTAGCTTGCCGAAGGCCTTGTCGAGTCCCTGCTTCGGATGGCCGAGACGATCCCTGTACAGAATGAGTCCTTCAAACCCATTTTTGTCATAGAAGAATTCCACATACTCCGCGCCGGTATTGGCATTCGCCTTCGGATAGCCGTCCGAGCCTACGTAGTGGCCTTTGGCTTCGGGTGGTCGTCCGCCTCGGGTAACGGCAGGGTAAACGAACTGTAGCAGAGATTTGAGCAATCCGCGGGAATCGTCCTTGTCGTTGGCTGCCAGAGGAGAGTAGACGAATCCCCAAATCATCTGCCCGTCGCGGTCGAGCGCGCGTTCATAGACGACACGGCCATCGCTGTCGTAGACCATTTGCCACTGGGAGATCTTGTCAGCATCCCTCGATCTGTTCGAATCTCCAAAATAGGTTCCCAGGCCGTGTTCTGTGGTGAGCAGGCCTTCGCTGTTCACACTTTGCATAAGGACGATTTGATTCAAGCGTCCATAACGTACGAAACGGTATGAGACAGAACGATGGCGAACCTGCTCACGCGTCAAAAGACCGTCGGGTTCGAAGCTGCCATAGCGCTTATTCCAACCCTTTGCATGGGTAACGTGCTCCCAAACGAACAGATAAAAGTAAGCGACGTTGCCTGCCAGGATCAGCATGATCACGGCAGCAGCGACGGCTCCCGCTCTTATCATGCCGCGCCTGTATGCCTCTCGCTGCCGGCGCAGCTCGGCGTCAGGCATGCGCGAGATCACCCATCGTTGATCGAAGACCTGGCTATAAATGCGGTTGCGAACATGTAGGACGCCCTTGCGAGCGCGAACAATTCCCGCCAGCCGAAGATGGTTGATAAGGGAGTCGGTCTCGTCGTCGGAAACGGGACGACCACCACGCCGGACCTTCTCGTAGACTGTGAGCACGGCGGAGAGATCCGGGCACGCGAGCATTTGCCTGCTCACGAAAAGCAGATTGTCATCCTTCTCCCGGGCCCGCGCCGACAAAAAAAGCTCTTCGCAATGGCGATCAACGTCTTGCGGAGTAGAAACCTTTGGGTCTTCAGCGATCGCTCGGCAAAGAACCTGCGTGAGATAGGGATGTCCCGCCGTCCAGTACAAAATGCGCGCGAGCAGTCTTCCGGCGAGCTTTTCATCTCGCTTAAGGCCTGCGGCAAGCGGCGCGGCTTCCTCCTCGCTGAAATCGGTCAACTCGATGCGGCGACCGATATTGAATGGCGTCGTGCGCGGGTCCTTAACGAGGTCAGACGGACTCGCCACGCCAAGCAGGCAAAGAGCGATGCGGTTGAGGTCGGCCTTGTAGGAGCGGCGATTGTAGAGCTCGCGAATTCCCGCGAAAAATTCGTCCGTTGAGAATTGCAGGCTGCGCACGCAATCGATCTCGTCGATGAACAGCGCGATTTTTCCGGACCATTCCTTGAGGACGATATCTTCAATTGCGGCCGTCCAGCGCTGGAGCGGCCCCAATTCAGGATGCTCATCCCACAGCGCATCAAATTTCTCCTCAAGGTCTAGATCAAATTGCAGCAAGCCTCTGGCCATCTGACCCAGAAGTCCGAAATACCATTGCTCCGGGGTGACGTTTTGTCCGAGCGCGGTGAGATCAAGAATAAGCGCAGCGACCCCCTCTTTTCGCAATCGGACCGCGGTGCGGAGCATCAACGAGGACTTTCCGATTTGCCGGGAGTCCAGCACGTAACAATATTCGCCCGCAAGGAGAGCGGAGAAGAGATCGTCATCCGCCTTGCGGACCACATACGAAGGCACATCGAGCGGTATGGTTCCCCCTACTCGGTAGAAGACGGGGTCGCCAGCCGCGGAAACGCTCATAGCAGGTGGCGTTCCAGGTAGTTGGCGTAGAGTTGGCAGCGAAGCCGCGCATCCCTCAAGCTCTCACCGGAAAGGATGCCGCCGCTGCGCAACCGATAGAACACACTCTGATCCGGACAGGGCTTTCCGCGAAGGACCTCACGAATTGCGTTCGCCATTTCTTCATGCTCCGAAATGGCCACAAGTATCCGCCGCAAGTGATCACCAAAGGGTCCCTCATCACGGTCCCCGATTTCCTCAAGGGCGTTGATATCAAGCTTCCTGTCCGCCATTTCACGCAGGCCCCGCCGGGTGAGATATGGCTGGCCGCCGATCAACCGGAAAAAGCGGGACCTTTTGGGTTCGTCGGTCAAGGGTGAGCCGTAACGGGCGTTGAGATCGGCGACCTGTTCGAATGTAAAATCGCCGAGTTCAAAGCGCGTACCTACGTTGAAGGGCGATTGATTCATGTCCGTAATAAAGAGATGCGCTTCCGTGGCGTAGACGATCGCCAACGTAAGCCTGAACCAGGGACCGGATGGTTCGTAAGCGCGCGCGTTCCACCACGATCGAAACAACCCGCACACGTCGCTGCCGAACGGACACGCAAAAAGCCGATCCACCTCGTCCATAGCCCAGACAAGCGGGCTCTCCGCCTTCGCGAGCACCTCACGGCGCAGATAGCGCTCGAAATTTTCTTTGGCGCCAAGCTGGCGTTTCCAAACGTCCTGAGGAAAAGCTTCGAGGTCGAGTTGGACGGCGATCATCGCACCGAGCGCTTGAAGGAAGCTTTCCACCGACTCAAGTTGCGCGGCATCGAGCTTCTGAAAATCTGTAATTGCCACGCGAAACCCCGACCCTCGCGCCTGCTCGAGAGCGCGGCTCAGCAACGAGGTTTTTCCCATCTGGCGGGCACCTTTCAGAAGGAGGATGCTGTCGCGACGCCCGATGGCTTGATAGAACTCATTATCGACGGGTCGCACGACATAGAACTGGGAATCGAGCGGCACCGCGCCACCTTCCTGCTCGAGTTTCAACCGAGGAGAGTCCGCAGGCGAGGATGACGGGTTGAGGAATGCACGCGAGAAATTATCGATAAGACGCTGATTGTCCTGGGGACCTTCCCAGAGAAAGTACTGGAGCGAATCCATTATGGCCGCCATCTCTCCCGGAAGCTTCCCGGCAAACTTCACGCGCACCGGAAGCAGTCGGGGCTTGCCCTGCTGCGCCTGGCGAGCCTCATGAGCAAGCTTGACCTCGTAGGAAAGCATGTCGCTTTCGATCGATTTTTCACTCAACAAGGGAACGACGACATCACTTTCCTTGATCTGACGCGCAATCTCCTTTGCCCATTGTTCGCCGATGACCAGGTGCCTGTCGATGAACACCGAGTGTCCTGCCGCCCGAAATTGCGTTTCCAGCCAGTGAAGGACTTGCTCGTCCTGCCGTCCGATGACATCCTCGTCCGACGCCTTCCGCTTGTAAAGAATCGCGATACGAAGCACCGCTTGAGCGACGGGGGCAGGCTCAGGTTGCGCCGCTTCGACGGGGTCCGACGGGGCTTCGCCAAGGTATTTGAAAAAATACCATGCCGCAATGTCGCCGAGTTGCTTCATGCTCTCGATCGCGTCGTCCACCGTTGTCTCCTCCGGCGCCAGGTGAGTAGCTCGGTTGCGCGTTGCCTGAATGCTCCGGATCTTATCGTAGATACGCCTTGGCATCTCGATGCCTCTCTCCTCTACGACGCGCCTCACCTGCGTCAAAAGCTCTTCAATGTTCTTGTGGTGGGGAGAACCTTTGATTTCGAGTCGGCGCCAAAAGTCGTAAAGCAATTCCTGAACGATCTTGCCATTGTTGTTGCAAGCTTCGGTCGGGACACTTTCGACGTGCTTGATTGATTGCGAAAGATCCCCGCCGAGCTTGTCAATAAGCGGCTCCATTGGCAGCAGCCGGGCTTCGATTTCTGCAAGTTGGGACATAAGGGGACCGTGGAAGTTTCCGTTAGGTTTCATGGTAGAAAGCGGAGAAATCTTTTCAAGAGACGACTTCGGGCTTGACGGCAGGGGGTTTGAAAATCAGGACGACTAAAGCCGAAGAATCATGGCCGATTCAATACTATCCAGCACCGTTCCTGGTGCGCACATCCGCGAGTTGCAGACCCGATTTCTCTATCCTTTCTTTTTCGAATTGGGGGTGAAGTCTGCGTCAGACGCGCTTCTTAGGGAAACGTTTGCATCTCGTGATGGCGCCGCGCAGCCTCTCTGGCACTGCGAGGAAGCTCACATGCTTTATCGCGACGAGTTGCTAGGCCATGTGGAGGCCTTTCTCTTTGATAGGGAATGCAGTTACCTTAAGATATCGGACGTTGCTGCAAATTCATGGTTCGACAACTGCGAAGTCCTCGTTGACAAGAGCGCGTCCGGGCGGCTCCCGGTGAGGGTGATCGCGGAGCCCCGGATAGAACTTTTTCTTTCGCCCATGGGCGTAGGAATTCTCTCTTTTGCCTTGGCCCTCGGTGGCTCGAGAATAACCCTTCATGACGCCGCGGACTTCAACTATCATCTGAGCCAGTTTCGACGGCATCCTTCGTTCCTTCGTAAGAGACACCCCGCAGACGATCCGGAGCGGTGGAACGCCATTCCGACCTCTCAACAGGCATTGATTCCTCCAGCACCGGATGAGTCCCAGCCATTGGAAGACCAGCTTCGGATGAGTGGCGGCAGGTTTACCCTCGAGCAGCTTGTCGGCAAGCTGCTCGCGCCGTTGAAAAAATGGGGGTTCGACGCACAGCAACCGCTGCAAAAGGAACTCAGCGTCTTCACGGTCGCCCGATTCTCTCAGGAATGCGATTTTGGAGACGGCTCTTGCCGCCGCGTTCTTGCCCCGTTCCTTTCGGGGTTGTCGCAGGTCGAAGAACCTCAGCACGCCGGCGCGCCACCAGGGGAACTGACCGTCTTAAATGCCTTGCTCAATCGGAAGCACTGGACCGCGATTGGCCAACTCGGCGCCGCACATCTGGTCGCCGATCAGCAACCGCAAGATGGACGGCCCCTGGATTTCAATGAGCAGCGAGCCATTATTGTCCGAGACAAGTATTTCATCCCCTACCTTCTTGCGCTCTTCCAGCGATTGGTTTCGAACCGTCTGGTTGATGAAGCGGGAAAGATCTTGAGCAAGCCTCCGAACGCGGAGCGTGCGCTTGACCGATTGCGTTCGAAGATGCTCGAGTTTGCTGTCTCCGGCCAGTTCGTTCAGGTCAGCGTGCGCGAAGCGGTCCATCGCTTTTATTTGCTCGCGCAAAATGGACTTGATGTTCCGCGCGGCTGGAACGAGGTGCGGCGTGCTATTTCGGATCTCACGGCACACTATTCCGCGCGACGTCAGGAGGAATTCGCACTCAGCCAGCACGAGATTGCCAAACAGCAGGCCGCAATTGCAGAAGACGTCAGCCGAAACATTGAGACGGTTGCGCACGTGCAGTTGATGCTGGAGTGGATCGAGATTTTCCTGGTTTCTGTCTATGCAGCTCACCTTGCGGAGATGCTCTTCCCAGGTGATCACCTCATGGTCATGCTGGCGGCGACACTTGGTGCTGTCGCCTCAGCTTGCGCTGTGCTTCCCCACTGGAAGCAAGTCTTCTCTGTGATAGCCGTGGCCGCAGGACTCTTTGCGTTGCTTCTAGTGCATCATAAGGGCGTCTTCTCTGCTCACCCCCCTTCTGCTCAAATTGCGGAGACAACGGACCATGGCATTGCCGCCGGCGAAATGCCTCATGCCGAAAAGCCAAAAAAGACGGAGGACCACGCAACCGGCTGGTCGCACCAGGACACCCTGATCGTTGGCGGCTGGGTTGCGTTCACCGCTCTGTGCCTTGGGCTAAGGAAGTTGCGCTCGCGCCATGAGAGCCATTGAAGTCGGCAAGATCGCCGTCATCGGCTCCGGATCCGTCGGTCTCTACTACGCCGGCAAGCTGGCTGCGCAGGGGGCGGATGTCCATTTCCTCATGCGATCCGGGTTCGAAGAAGCCAGCGAGCACGGCATTTCGATATTTAACGTCCACACCAAGGACGTTCGTCTCGAGCATCCCAAAATATTCCGCAACGTTCGTCAAATTGGTCCGTGCGATCTTGTAATTGTTGCACTAAAGGCAACCTCGAACAGTGCTCTGGAGGAGCTGGTTCCTCCTCTCCTCAAAGAGAACACCATTTTGCTAACGCTTCAGAACGGCCTTGGCAACGAGGAGTTTCTTGCTGACCTTTTCGGCTCTGAGCGTGTGCTAGGCGGCTTGTGCTTCGTTTGCCTTACCAGACGCTCGCCCGCGAGCGTCGATCATTTCGGCCAAGGGATGCTTTCCATCGGCGAACACGAACGCCCTCCATTGCCGCGGACGCACCTTGTCGTGGAAGCATTCCGCGAAACAGGGATCGACGCGAGACTCGTCGGGAATCTTGGCGCAGAGCGGTGGCGTAAGCTTGTCTGGAACATTCCTTTCAACGGGCTTGCGGTTGCTGCCGGTGGGCTTACCGTCGACAAGATCCTTGGGGATTTATTCCTCAACGCACGCTGCCGCGCGCTGATGAACGAGACGATCACCGCGGGAAACGCTCTCGGTTATCCCATCGAGAAGAAGTATGCGGACCTCCAGATCGAGCGAACCTATCCGATGGGCGCTTATCAACCATCGACACTGGTGGACTGGCTTGCTGGCAGGGAATTGGAAGTCGAGGCTATCTGGGGCGAACCATTGCGAAGGGCGAAGAAAATGGGATTGTCCCTCCCCAATCTCGAGCAACTCTACGGCCGTTTGAGAGAACTTCAGGCTCAGGTTTCCCCGAGCAACACGCCCGGCGATTTTTGAAAGACCCTCGATATCCCGAAGGCCCGATTAGGGACCCATCATCTGGTCACTGGCCACCGCTCGCCTTTTCTGATATGATTTTTGGCTTTTCCTGAATGGACGAAGCTCCGGAACCGCACGACGACGAATTGGTGGCACGTACCCAGGCCGGGGATCCGGAGGCGTTCGATGAACTGGTCATCCGTTACAGCCCCAGGCTTTATGGACTGATCTACAACATGACTTCCAATCACGAAGACACGAATGATTTGCTTCAGGAAGTCTTCGCGAAAGCCTACCGCTCGATAAACGGGTTTCGAGGCAAATCCAGCTTTTACACCTGGATGCACTCCATCGCTGTCAATATGACCATCAATTTCGTGAAGAAGCGCGGGCGCCGACACGCAATGAGTCTCGACGACATGGATGCCGGTGTGCAGAATGACCCTGACTTCATTGAAGCGACGACGGGCGGCGATCCTCGCCAGGACGCGAATATCTCCGAACTTCAACAAAGATTGAACGAGGCATTACAGAAGCTGTCTCACGAACATAGAGCGGTCGTTACCATGTTTGACATTCAAGGCATGCCTCATGCGGAAATCGCCAAGATCCTTGGCATTTCGGAAGGCACCGTCCGGTCGAGACTGTTTTATGCGCACCGCCAGTTGCAAAATTATCTCGAAGAGTTTATCAAACACTGAGTCAATGGTATGGACGAAAATCTGAACGTCTCGAAGTTATTGCGCTTGAAGCGCTATGAGCAACCTCCCCCGGCCTACTTCGAGGATTTTCTCCACGAGTTTCAGCGTCGCCAGCGAGCCGAGGCCCTTCGGCGTCCCGCATGGGCGTTATTCTGGGATCGGATCACATCGATCGCACCGACCTTTCGGGTCCCGCAGTTCGCATACGCGGCCATTCTCGTTCTAGCCGCAGGCGTGTCCACCCTCATCGTAACGCAGCAGCCAGCCGGGACGCTCGCCAAGGCGGATGCATCGAGGACATCGCTCTCTCTCACCGCTTCGAAACCCGTCACAATTACCGATACGCTTCCTGTCTCCGCACAAACTGGCGGGTCGCTGCCGTCACACTATGTGCTTCAGCCCCGGCCCGTAAGCAATGAGCAGCCGCTCAGTTTCTAGCGTTCTGGACGGGAAACTGGCCGTTGTTCTTCTGCTGCTCGTCGCGGTTTCGAGTCGAGCCGAAGATAATCTCGGCGAAAAGATCTCTTCGGAGGTTCGTCGGCTTTTCGATGAGCGACGTGAATCGATTGTCCGTGTCGAGGCGTATGACCGTCACGGAAAACTCAGTGGTACCGGATTCTTCGCCGACCCAGCCGGAACAATCTATACGCTCTCTTACATCGTTGCGAATGCGGACGAGATTCTCGTCATTCACGGTGATCGAAGAATTCCTGCGAAGCTGCTGCTAGCCGATCCTCGCAGCGGCGTTGCGCTGCTTAAAGTCGACTACAATTCGCCTTTCATTCCCGTCGGCAATTCCAAGGGTCTTTCGCTGGCTTCGCCGGTCCTCGCAATTGGCTTTCCGGTAAATCTTGCGGCGACGCCGAGTTTCGGAATCGTGGCCGGGTTCGACCGCCAGTTTCTCGGCAGATATTTCATGACGACGCACATCCGTTCGATTGTCTCGGTCGAGCCGGGTTTCGGGGGAGCGCCGCTGATGAATTTACAGGGCGAGGTCGTGGGAATTATCGTTTCCGGTATCGAAGGCGGCGGAGCCTGCTACGCACTACCGATCGAGGCGGCGGAAAAGCTTCGGATAGACTACGTCCGTTTCGGCGAGCCCCGATATGGCTGGGTGGGTGCGAACGTGGAGGACGAGAATGTTCCTGGAGAAGGCTCGCGTGTTCGCATTGCTGAACTTGGTCCGGGATCGCCCGCGGCCGAATCGGGATTGAGAGAGGGCGATATCGTATCGAAGATCGGCGGAGTCAAGATTTCGACGGCTGAGGATGTCATTGACGCGTCGTTCTTCCTGACAGCCGGCGACCGAATTCCCGTAGCGATCGAAAGAGACGGGCACGAAATGTCGATTGATGTCCGCCCTGTGAAGCACCCTGTGGCAGACGCCGCTTACAATCCCGGGGAAGGGCTGTCGGAACTTCACGTTCTCGCCCCCGGACCGCTTCTTGAAAACCTCAAGCTCGAGTGAGTTTCCGATCGTCGTTACCGCGCAACGCTCTAGACGACTTTGTCTCGCAGACCTCCGAGGGCGTGAGTTAGCTTCTTGATTCCAAGCTCGATTCGGGTTTTCACGGTTCCCAGGGGGATGTTTGTAAGAGCGGAAATTTCGCGCTGACTTTTCTCTTCGAAGAACGCCAGACGAATCACCTCTTTTTGATTGGGCGGCAAGGTGTCCAGGTGTTGGTGGAGCAGCGATCGCAGGTCATCTCGAAACGCTTCACGCTCGACGCTGTGCGACTCGTCTATTCCCTTGTCGAAATGCTTGCAGGAGACCTCATATCGATCCGTGGCCCTGCGGTATGCGCTGTGCTGCCTTAGCCGATCGATTGCGCGGCGCCGCGCAAGGGTGCAGAGCCAGCTCATGAGCTTTCCTTTTCCTGATGAGTAGCTTGGCGCTCGATTCCACACTTGCAGAAACACCTCTTGCAACACATCGTCCGCCTCGGTCTCGTCGTGAAGAACCTGCATGATGATAGATTTCAGCACGACCCGGTAGCGCTTGTGAAGCCGCTCAAGTGCATCTGGCCATTTGCGCAGCACTCCATTCATAAGTTGCTGGTCATCCAGCATTACATCGCGATCAAGAGTCATTTCCATAAGCCAATTTTTGTTTCGGCTAAACGCTACTCGATCACGGGTCCTTCCAAAATCGGTGCCCTTAGCGATTGAGACATCGGAGAAAAGCCTATGCACCCGGAACCACCCCTAGGGTCCCGTAAGGGATCGCTCCATGCACCTCTGCTCCTGAAGACGCGTATCTGTCCAGCCGGCGAAGCTTCTAATCGGGCTTTGTGGACGGCATGCGCCTATAAATAGGCAAATCGTACTCGACCGATTTCTTCATGAGGAGGCTGACCTCCGGTTCGGAGAAGCGTCCCAGAATGTCGTTCGTCGGCCTCCGATTCCCGAATTTCCGGACCAGATTGAGAGTCACTTCGCCACCATTGCCTTCGACGAAGAGCGCCATTTCAAAGATCAGATCCCTGTACTCCCTTGACCATTCGTGTGTCCCTGGGCCCGCTGGAATTAGCAGCCGAAGGGGGATAAGTTTGTCCCGCACGAGCCTCATCCAGTCTCGACGCGATAGGCGATGCTTATGGATCACAATAAGGTTACGCAATGGATTCAGAAGTTCGCTTCAGATATTCCCTGATGCATCGTTCGGAGACCTAAAGTTTTCAGTCCCCGATACGCGCGGGCATCTTTTCATGGGCGAATCATCAAAGAACAACGACCCATCATGAGAATTGTAGGAATCATCCTTATCTGCATTGGCCTCTTAACCCTCGCGCTGCCCTATGTCACCTTTACAAAGCAGGAGAAGGTGATCGATATTGGGCCGTTGGAAGCAGTCGCAGAGAAGAAGGAGCGGATTCCGGTTTCCCCAGTAATCGGAGGAGTTATTCTCGTTGCTGGAGGCGGGATTGTGATCGCGTCGATAAAAAAGGGATCCGTCTGACTCCGGGCTGCCTCTGGTGAACGTCATAATCATACGCTCGAGTACCGTTTGGCGTGCGAAGCATCGGTGGAACATGTGATTACTATGAACCTGCTTTTACTGATCATACTTATTATACTCTTGGTTGGCGCGCTACCAGCGTGGCCTTACAGCAGCGGCTGGGGCTATTTCCCAAGCGGCGCTTTGGGGCTTATTCTCGTTATTCTACTGGT
>DATDAX010000102.1:0-5118 GCA_036525175.1 Terrimicrobiaceae bacterium
CCAGGCGGGATCGTTGTCGGTGACGAGCATCGCGATCCCGACGATCGTTACGAACGGCGGAAGGAAGTCGAACAATTTGGCAAGCGGAGGCGCGACCTCGGGCGGCTCGCCCGGCGCTCTCGGTGATTGAGCGCTCACAACGTCCGGGTACCACTCGGTGAACGAGAACGCGAACAGCAGGGCGCCGATCTGGATGATCCATCCCGTCCAGAAGTTGTCGGGCTCATCGAGGACCAAATCGCCGTACAACCCGGCGGCCGCCGCCGCTGTGAACGATAGAGCCCACACCAGAGTGATGGTGCGGTTGACGCGCAGGAAAAGTGGGGAATCCCAATACTCCTCAGGCGTCGTCTCTTTGGCGTAGGGTAGCGTAAACGGGTTCCGCATGATGAGCGAGCCGAACGCGAAGGCGGCCAACGCCAGGCTCGACATTTCGCCAGACCACTTCTCGAGCCACGTAGTGAGGGTGTCCGAAGCGAGAAGCCCAATCACGGCGAGGGTACCAAAGTAGGCTATATCGAAGAATTCGAGTGGTTTGAAGGAGCCGCCGCGCCTGTGGCTGAGGTAAATGAATAGAATCGATAGCCCCAAAGCGGCGGAGACCGATTCCTCGAACTGCCCCGGTCCGGAAAGCAGGGCCATAACGATCCATGGCGCGAGGCCTGCGAACGGCGATTGGAGGAGAGTGTCGATGAAACGCGATGCCGCTCGGGATTTCGGAGTTTCCGGGGTCATGGTGTTTCTCCTTCGCACCGGCCCTGATAGGAAATGGCGTTAGGTCCTCGGGTGCGATGGCGCGGGGTCGGCCCGGAGTCATGCGTTTCCACGGGCGCAGAGTGACAAAAGTGGACCTGGAAGTCAAACGCGGGGGCCTCGCGTGCTGCGGGGCCATTGGCCGTCGAATTCTCGCAAGCATTAGATCTGACGTTTCTCTTTGTTAGTCGAATGCAATGAAGCGCGATTTAATCTCGAGCACTTCGCCATTCGTAAAGTATCGGCCTATGGCGGCGTGGTGCGGAGAGGTTCACGCTAGTAAATTCGGATATCCGCGGCTCCGCCGCGAGCTTCGGGCGGGACAGTGACTTAGCAGGGCCGGCGTGCGGACATTGGAATCAGTCTGATTTGCCCTCACTTTGCCTAAGAGCGATCTCCCGCAAAGTTCTTCGGTCAATTTTGCCGGTGGGTCCGTATGGTAGGTTCCTGGTGAAGATAATCTCCCGGGGCGCCTTATACTCAGCCAGACGCATTCTGGCAAAATCGGCTAATTGTTGTTGCGTGACCGAGGCGCTGTTCTCCTTAAGAACTACATGTGCCTGCACTAACTCACCGCCACATCTGTCGGGCACGCCGATCACGCCTACCTCTTTGACGGATGGATGTTGATAGAACGCGCCTTCGACTTCGACGGGTGACACCAATCCAGCTCGATGCCTGATGATTTCCGATTTGCGACTCACAAACCAGTAAAAGTCCTCTTCGTCTTTATAAGCAAGGTCGCCGGTGTGAAACCACCCTTCGATGATATTCCTTGCAGTTAGTTCCGGGTCGCACCAGTAGCCTGCGGTCATACTACCGCCACGGACGATCATCTCACCGATTTCGCCGACTCGAGAGACGGGACGATCGAACTCGTCAATCAGAGAAACTTCCATGCCAACGATGGGTTTCCCGATGGAGCCAAGCTTCTTATTATCATACGGGGGATTCATGCTATAGATTTGCAACTCGGTCATACCGCAGCCTTCCGTGATTTCGACCCCAAAGATTCGCTTGAATCGTTCCTGGATGGCGACAGCAATCGCTTCGCCGGCGGAGAAACAGAAATCCAGCGAGCTAAGGTCATACTGCCCAGCTTCCGGGTAGTTAACCAAATCATTGTATAGTTTCGGAAAGCCATACGCTTTGGTCGGCCTATAGGCCCGTATGGCTTTGAAAGCCAACTTCGGTTCAAAATCGCGCAGCAGGATACAGGTCGCCCCGCAGCTATGGAATGTCAGAATCTGTGAGCCAAAACCGATCAGATAGCATACCGGAAACATAATCAACGTCCGATCATTAGAAGAAATACTGATTTGCCGTATTTGATCAGATGTTGCCCGCGTCAAGCTGGCGTGGGTATGGATCACTGCCTTCGGCAACCCCGTCGTGCCTGATGTGTAATAAATCGCGGCCGGACTGTTTTCGTCGAACACGGACAGACGATCCGCGCTCAATGTCGCTTCGACTAGCTCACTGAAGGGCGATACGCCACTGAAATTTGAGTGGCGAGAGATCAAGAAGTATTGCTCGACATCGGGCAGCGACGACCTGATGTTTTCCACCTTTGCGAACAGCTCTGGTTCACTGATAAGAACACGAGCCCGGCTGTGGTTGATGACATACTTAAGCAGGCCGGCACCAAAGCGAAGGTTCAAAGGGACAGCGATCGCGCCAATCTTGAAGCAGGCGTAATAGCACAACACTATCTCCACACAGTTGGGTAGCAGGAATGCAACCCGATCCCCTGGATGGATTCCTCGCTCCAACAGGGAAGCTGCCAAGCTTTGAGTGCGGCTAAGCAGGTCGGCGTATGTGTGAGTTTTGTCCTCAAAAATCAAAGCCGCCTCGAGCGGAAACTTCTCGACTATGCTATCCAAGAGGAGATTCAGCATGGTCTCTCCGCGTCGCCCGGGCCCTATTGAAAAAAGATCGCTCCAGGACTGGAACTTTCATCAAAACAGCGAGCACACCGTGCTTGTCTCACTCCGAAAGCGTACGGAGTACGGATCGTGGTAGCAACTTCGAAAACCTGGCGCTTTAATTAAGCAAACCCCTCGGGCAGGTTCCGGATCGAATTCAGCATCCGCGGCGTCTGGGTTGCGCTGTCGCTCCAGACCACGCCTCGATTAGTAGCGGGGGAAAAGGCGGTTGGCCGCCCAGGCTCCCGGGTGAGTCTCCTTAATGGCTTCGCGCTGAGCGAATAAGGTCTATACGCGGAAGTTTGTATGGCAGGCCGCGAACAGAGAGGAAGGCAAGTTTTGATGATCCATCCCATTGATGGCGAATGCTCATAACTGTGAGTTATCACAGCCATAAAGGAATACCATTGGAAGCATAGAAGGATTTCCGTCATAGTGCTCCCCATGAAGCAAGACATCGCGCAACAGCCCAACCTCCTGGGCAAAACGGTGTTTTCCCCAGTCCAGCAAAGCTGACACAGCGCGCCGCGCAACTTCGACGTTCTCTCGTAGAGGGAGGGCTTATGGTGTTCGTACTGTGCGGATCCCGGAATGGACAAAAGTTCCGAGGTCTCCCAGCCCACCACAAGCAAGCGAAGCTTCAATATCAGCTTTCAGCATATGCATCCTAACCTTGTCGGGATTCTTGTCTCTGCGGGGATAATCCTATCGCTCTTTTCCAGAGAGCTCTTTAGCTACGCGAAGGAGAGAATTCACTCAAGAAAAGGTCCCAAGTGCGGAGCACAAGGGTGCGGTGAGTTGGGCTGGACTGTTGCGAGGAAAGACCCGGAGAACTGTCATGCTTTATGCGTCAAGTGCGGGTGGATGAGCCATTTCGACATCAAGCGATGGCAGGAGCTGAACAACCGATAGACCGCGTCGTCGGCTTAGGACCTCGCATTCGAGCACATTTTCATTATGCATATTCACTCATTTAAGGTTTTCTCCAATCTGGCGGAAACATCGAGCTTTTCCAAAGCGGCCCAGATGAATGGCCTCACGCAGAGTGCCGTGAGTCAGCAAGTGCGCGCCTTGGAGCGTAAGTTTCGCGTAAAACTCATCGAGCGTGGAAGGAAGAACTTCTCCCTGACTCCGGAGGGCCGGGCCTTTCTCCAGGCGAGTCACCGAGTCATGGAGATTCTTGGAGATGTGGAGGGCCGGATTCACAATCTTCAGAATCTCGTTGCGGGCGAGCTTCGCATTTCCACGATTTTCAGCATTGGACTTCATGAATTGCCAAGCTATTTGAAGACGTTCCAGCAGACGCATCCTCAAGTGGATGTACGCGTCGAGTATCGTCGCTCATCGGAGGTGTATCTCAGCGTCCTCGATGGGCGGGCCGACATCGGCCTTGTCGCCTATCCTGCGCCGCGTCGAGGACTCCGGGCTATCACGCTGTGGAGTAACCGCCTTGTCCTCATCTGTTCGCCCTCGCACACTTTGGCTTCGCGACGAAGGATTCCTCTCTCCGCGTTGCATGGCGAGAAGTTCATTGCATTTTCACCAGACTTGCCGACACGACGCGAGATCGATCGCAGGCTGCGATCCGAAGGGGTGAAGGCGAAACTCGTGTTGGAGTTTGATAACATTGAGACGGTCAAACGTGCTGTTGAGATCGAGAACGGCGTCTCCATCGTTCCGGAAGAGGCGGTTCGTGACGAAGTGGAGGCGGGTTTGCTCGCGACCGTGGAATTCAATGATCCCCCGTTGCAGCGACCTTTGGGCGCGTTGATCCGCCGTTCGGCTCGCATCTCACCGGCCATGCGTGAGCTCCTCACGCTGCTCGAAAAAACGACGGTTTTGGACTAGCTCGAGCTAGTAAATATTGCGGTGGAACATCCAGCGCCTCCGCGATGCTGTTTTTGCCTCGTTGGTACGCATTGTGGTTTTCTTATGCTCACCCGCGGCAACGGGTCGCGCGAGGGAAGCGATCCCGCCGAAGACATGCGGGGCGAAGGGCGTCTCCGCCGCTTGGCGCAGCTTTTGGAGAGTCACGACACTGCGCAGGAGTGTGGTTTTCAATACGGCTCTCAACTGCTCGAGATAGGGATGCCTTCGACGGAAACGGACGCACGTCTCGATGAGCGGGCGAACGCGCCGGGCTTGCGGAGAAGGGCCGCGCAGTGTCTTGAGATCCTCAAGGTATCAAACGACGCACTGGATCAGGATCACATCCGATCGATCCGGATCGCAACGATTTCAGTATCCTTTTCAGCAAACGCGGCTTTCCACTCACTCTTCGGGATCCTGCCCTTCGCCGAAACGGGCGATGAGAGTCGACTCCACTTTTTCGGCGACGTCCGGAAACTGCCTTATGTAGGATTCAAAGTCCGCCCGCCAGATAGCCAGGCAGGTCGTGTCCTGCAGAGCGCGCACGCTAGCCGATCGCGGCACATGCTTC
>DATDAX010000103.1:0-10902 GCA_036525175.1 Terrimicrobiaceae bacterium
CGTCAGAAAATAAACACCTTTGAAGTGCACAAGGAGCAGGCGGTCGAAGTCCTCTTCGGTCATCTTCTCGAAGGGCGCCGAACTATCGATGCCTGCATTGTTAATGAGGAAGTCGAAACTGCTTCGATGCCATTTCGATTCAAGCGCTTGCTGAACAGCGCCCAAAAATTCGTGGAACTGACTGAGATCAGCTACGTCGAGCCGCAAGAGCGCAGCTTTTCGGCCAAGTTGCTCGACCTCCACGGCGACGGCCTCACCTTCTTCCTTCTTTTGGCGATACGTGAGAATGACGTCCGCGCCGTTGCCAGCCAGTGCAAGCGCAATGTTGCGCCCAAGCCCCCGGCTGCCCCCGGTAACCAATGCGATTTTGTCTTTCAATCCTTTCATACGAGTTCCTGATTCTTTAAGTTTGTGTCCCGGCAGCTCTGCGTCTCGAAACCGCGAAGACCGTAACCCGAACCGTCGATCCGACGCAATACACGGTCATACGAAAGACTTGCCTAATTCTATCGGGATGACGATTTTTCTCCCGGATTCGTTGAGAAAATGGCTGCCTTATTATTCAAATGTGAGCGGCGAAGGATCATCCAGGCTGGCCGGGCTTCTGACTGAGTTGGCTACGGCCGAGGGCTTTCTTGCGACGTGTTTGCCGGACGTACGGCTCATGCGCTCTACGGAGACCTATCCCAGTGCTCCTGTCTCCTATGATCCGAGCGTTGTAATCATCGCGCAGGGCCGCAAGCATGGCCGGCTTGGCGGACGAGTGTTCACTTACGATGCCCGCAATTACCTGGTGCTGTCGGTCCCGCTCCCGTTCGAATGCGAAACCATCGGAACGGCCGAAGAGCCGCTGCTTGGCATGGCTGTTCGCGTGAATCCTTCCACGGTTGCAGAGCTGCTGCTGCTGGAGTTGGATGCCCCCTTATCGGGGACGAAGGGCTTGCTTCACGCGATTGACGCCGTGCCGCTCACGCCTGAGATTTACGATGCCGCCACACGACTGGCGGAATGTCTGCGTTCGTCATTCGATGCCCGCGTGCTGGGTCCGCAGATCGTTCGCGAGATCATCTACCGTGCCTTGTGCGGGCCTCAGGGAGCCGCCTTGCGGGCGCTTGCCACTCCACAGAGCAGCTTTGGCCAGATCGCCCGTGCCCTTCGTCGCATACACATCGACTACGCGGATGCCCTTGACGTCGGGGCGCTTGCTCGCGAAGCGGGGATGAGCATCTCGACATTTCACGCAAACTTCAAAGCGATCACCGCAAAGCCTCCGTTGCGCTATCTTCAGACCATTCGGTTGCACAAGGCGCAGGTCCTTATGGTCGCTGGCACATCGGTCGCAGAAGCGGCCCGCCGCGTGGGCTACGAAAGCCCTTCGCAGTTCAGCCGCGAGTTCAAACGACTCTTTGGCGGCACGCCGAAGCAAATCACCCACCGCTCTCGCGTCGCACTATCGATGTCTTGATTGTCCGGTCTTCACCGTGAGATTGGATTTTCCGCCTTTCGTTGCTTAGGACGACGATGGCGGGGCTCGAAAAACAAACTTCGTACGGCTTGCGACGGAGGTGGTATTTTCAACTCTGTTGGAGGTATGATTCCCGGAAAATGAGGCGCGTGTAGGTATCCGCTATGTGGATCGTCGATCTTGCTCTACGAAGGCCGCTGACCTTCATTGTTCTCGCGATCTTCATTTTGATTAGCGGCGTTCTTTGTATCATAAAGACGCCCAAGGATATTTTTCCGAACATCGACATCCCGGTGGTGTCGGTAATTTTCAATTACGCGGGGATGTCGCCCGATCAAGTGGAGGCGCACATAACTTCGCCTTACGAGCGCGTCTTGACCACGACGGTTGACGACATCCAGCACATAGAGTCGCAGTCCCTCTATGGGATTGTCGTGATCAAGGTCTTCATGCAGCCGACGGCGAGCTTGCCGAAGGCGGTCGCGCAGATCACCGCGATTTCTCAAACGATTCTCAGGCAATTGCCAACGGGCACGACGCCTCCATTGATCATAAGCTACACGGCATCGAACGTGCCGGTGATACGCGTGGGGCTCGGAGGAAAGAGCCTGTCCGAGCAGAGACTGAATGATCTCGCTCTCAATGTCGTGCGCATTCAATTGATCACGATTCCGGGAGCTTCGGTTCCGTACCCGTACGGAGGGAAGATGCGCTATGTGTCAGTCGACCTGAATTATCAAGCCCTGCAGGCGCATGGATTGGTTCCAGCCGACGTCATCAATGCCATCAGTGCGCAAAATCTTATTTTGCCCTCGGGCACGGCTAAGATCGGTCGGTACGAGTATCAAGTCGGCTTGAATTCCAGTCCGCTCGAGCTTTCCGAACTCAATTCGATCCCCATCAAGACGCTTCCGAACGGCACGACGCTTTATGTTCGGGATGTGGCGAACGTCCGTAGCGGAAATATTCCCCAAACAAACATTGTCCGATTCAATGGATCGCGCGGAACGATGCTCGATGTGCAAAAGACGGGCACGGCGTCGACACTCGACATCGTCAAAGGGGTAAGAGACAGGCTGCCGCTGATCCAACAGATCTTGCCGGACGGAGCGGAGATTTCCCTGCTGGCGGATCAATCGATCTTCGTAACGGGGGCTATTTCAGGCGTCGTTCGCGAGGGCATAATAGCGGCGTGCCTCACCGCGATCATGATTCTGGTCTTTCTGGGAGACTGGAAGAGCACACTGATTATCGCCATTTCCATTCCGCTCTCGATTCTCGCCTCGATTTCGATTTTGAGCGCGATTGGTCAGACCATCAACATCATGACCCTTGGCGGTCTCGCGCTCGCTGTGGGCATTCTTGTCGATGACGCGACGGTCACGATCGAGAACATCGACAGGCACCTTGCTGAAGGCAAATCGGTGATCGACGGTATCCGCGATGGCGCGGCCCAAATCGCCATTCCGGCCTTCGTGTCCACCCTCTGCATATGCATCGTTTTCGTGCCGATTTTCTTTCTCTCAGGCGTCGCGAAGTACCTTTTCATCCCGCTCGCGCAAGCGGTGATCTTTGCCATGCTCGCCTCCTACATTCTCTCGCGAACGCTCGTCCCGACGCTGGCCATGTATTGGATCAAAGGACATTCCGAAGCGGGAGAAGCCAAAGGCGGATTTTTCCTGTTCTCATGGGCATCCGCCTTTCAGCGCGGGTTCGAGCGCCGCTTCGAACGCTTTCGGGAGGACTATCGAGATCTGCTAAGCATGTGTCTAAGCAATGGGCGAAAGGTCATCTTCCTTGTCATGGGATTCGTGCTCGCCTCATGTCTGCTGTTCCCCTTTTTGGGGCAGGATTTCTTTCCTGCGGTGGACGCCGGCCGCTTCGACATGCACGTGCGCATGAAATCCGGCACGCGCATCGAGGAAACGGCTCGCACTGTGGACGAAATCGAGCAAATGATTCGAAAGATCATTCCGGCCGATCAATTGGGTGAGATCATTGACAACCTTGGTCTTCCCTACAGCGGCATCAACACCTCATACAACAACACCGGCACGGTCAGCCCAGCGGACGGCGACATCCTCGTGTCCCTCCAGAAAGGGCACGATCCCACAAACGATTTCGTCCGAAAGATCCGGCTGGAGGTGCGCAAACAGTTTCCGGACGTCACGGTCTGGTTTCCTCCGGCCGACATCGTTGCCCAAATTCTCAACTTCGGCTTGTCGGCACCCATAGATGTCCAGGTTGTCGGATCCGACAGGGACGAAATCTTCGCATTCGCGAGCAAGTTGCTCGGGAACCTACGCAAGGTGCCGGGGCTGGTGGACCTTAGAATCCAAGAACCAAACGACACACCGCGACTCGACGTGACGGTGGATCGAACCAAAGCCTCGATTCTGGGACTGACTGAACAAAGCGTCGCCAACAGCTTGCTCGGCGCCTTGTCCGGCTCACAGCAAGTCAGTCCAAATTTCTGGGTCGATCCCAAGAATGGTATCACCTACCAGCTCAACGCGATGGTTCCCCAGTATGACATCAATTCGCCGGGTTCGCTCATGAACCTCCCCGTCTTGGGCAGCACGACCGGTCAGAACCAGATCCTCGCGAATGTCGCGAGCATTTCGCGAAGTCAAACCTCACCTGTGATGGATCGCTTTAACATTCGTCCCGCCATCAACGTATTCGGCGGCGTGGATGGCCGGGATCTTGGTGCCGTCGCCAGAGACGTGCAAAATGCTATTGATGCTTTGAAGAAGGAGCTTCCTCGCGGAAGCGTGATTACCCTTCGCGGGCAAGTCTCGACCATGCAGGATTCATTCCTTGGTCTGTATGTCGGACTGGTTTTCTCGATGCTGCTTGTTTACCTTCTCATGGTGGTGAACTTCCAGTCCTGGAGCGAGCCCCTTATCATCATCACCGCGCTGCCTGTTGCACTTGCCGGCATCATGTGGATGCTTTTTATCACCGAAACAACGTTGAGCGTGCCGGCGTTGATGGGCGCGATCATGTGCATGGGCGTGGCGACCGCAAATAGCGTCCTGGTTATTACGTTTGCCAACGAGCGTTTCGAAGAAACTCACGATTCGTACCTCGCAGCTTTGGAAGCAGGATACACCCGCATTCGCCCGGTCCTGATGACGGCGGGAGCGATGATCATCGGGATGTTTCCCATGGCGCTGGGCTTCGGAGAAGGTGGTGAGCAAAATGCGCCGCTAGGGCGCGCTGTGATTGGCGGCTTGATCTTTGCCACAGCTGCCACACTTTTCTTTGTTCCCACGGTTTTCAGGCTCGTCAGGAAGCGCAAGCCTTCCACGTCCAAAATGCCTCAAGCCCTCAAATCCTGAATTCCGTGAATCACGATTCCGCTTCCACACCATCAGACAAGCCGGCGAATCAACCGGCTACTGATCATAGCGCGGTGCACGATACTCAGTCACGGCAAGCGAAACCACGACGCATCGGAGTGTGGCTGCTCTTGGTTGCGGCGTGTTTCGTGGCAGCGGCTGCGATGGGCCTCGTTTCCCGGCAGATGCAGTTCAAGAAACTGCAGGAAACAACCAACACTCTGGCGGAGGAATTCGTAGAAACCGTGCGACCGGAGAAAGTTCCCGCCACTGTCACGCTTAATCTGCCTGGGCAAACCCAGGCTTACACGGAGGCTCCAATCTATGCCCAGGTGAACGGCTACTTAAAAAAGTGGTACAATGACATTGGAGCAAAGGTCAAGATGGGTGACATTCTTGCCGAGATAGATACGCCCGCGCTCGACCAACAGCTCGCCCAGGCGAAGGCAAATCTCCAACAGTCTCAGGCCGCCCTGTGGGTGTCTCAAACCACGTACAATCGCCAGATCGACCTTCTCAATAAGAAGGTCATCTCCCAACAGGACTTTGATGACCAGTCTGGTGATCTCCAAGCCAAGCAAGCCACTGTGACCGCTGAAGGGGCCAATGTCGGACAGCTCCAGGCCATGGAGGCTTTCAAGATCCTGCGTGCGCCCTTTGACGGAACCGTTACCGCGCGAAATACGGACATCGGGGCGCTTATTAACGCGGGCTCTGGCAACCCGCTATTCATCGTCTCGCAGGTGGCTCCGCTTCGTGTCTACGTCAACGTGCCCGAAAGCCTGGCCGCATCGGTCAAAACAGGCACCAAAGCGAATCTGACGTTCGACAGCTTTCCTGGGACCGAGTTTCCTGCGGAAGTTGTTACGACCTCGGGCGCCATCGACCCCACCACCCGCACGCTGTTGACGCAACTGGCTGTTCCCAATACGGATGGAAGTCTTTTTCCAGGGGCTTACACCATCGTTCACTTTGAACTCGCGAGCGATTCGGAGTCTCTGCTCGTGCCCGAGAATGTCCTGCTTTTCCGCGCAGAAGGGCCAGCGGTCGGTGTGGTGGGACCTGACGGCAAGGTTTCCATCCGGAAAATCAAGATCGAGCGCGATCTGGGCAACAATTTGCAGGTTCGCGGTTTGTCCGAAGGCGATCAAATAGTCATCAATCCTTCGGACAGCCTGACTGATGGCGACTCGGTCCGCGTCAAGCAGCCCAAGGATTCAGCCCCGGGCGAGGCCAAAGAGTAGTGCTCCAAGGATCGCCCACTCGTGCCGTTGGGAATTCGCCGGACAATATCTTCGAAGCCGCGCGCGATGGCGATCGTGCGGCGCCAAACGTTTTCTTGAGCACACGCGGCGCCGACTGCTTAACTGATCGGCCACAATGAATTCTATCACGTGAGTTTCATTGAGCCGGTCATCCTCGGTATTGTCCAGGGTGCCACGGAGTTTCTCCCGATTTCTTCGAGCGCACACTTGCGAATCGTCGGCGAGTTTCTACCTTCAGCGACCGATCCCGGGGCGACCTTCACGGCGATTACGCAGATCGGCACGGAAGTGGCGGTATTGGTCTATTTCCGGCATGATATCGCTCGGATAGTCGGTCAATGGGTTCGTGCTTTTGGCGGCAAGATTTCCCACAGTGATCCTGACGCGCGGATGGGCTGGCAGATCATTGTCGGCACAATTCCCATCGGGCTGGCCGGTTACTTTGCGCAACGCTATGTTCGCTCGGTATTTCGCTCGCTTCGGCTGACGGCGGTCGTTCTGATCGTCTTTGGCGTCGCGCTGGGTGCGGCGGACCGACGAGGCAGCCATGCACGAGAGTTGGATGATTTTAGCTACAGAGACGGCATTCTTTGTGGGCTCGCCCAGGCCCTTGCGCTGATTCCTGGAGTGTCCCGTTCGGGTGCTACGACCACGATGGGCCTCGCCCTTGGCTTCTCGAGGCCCGCAGCCGCGGAGTACGCCTTCCTCCTGGCCGTGCCTGCCGTTTTCGCGAGCGGACTGTATGAGCTGGCGACCAGCCTCCGCGAGCCGAGATCCTACGGTCCGAAGGAGACCGTTCTTGCAACCCTCGTCTCGTTCGGGGTAGGGCTGGTTGTCATCTCCTTCCTGATGAAGTTCATTTCGAAACGCAGCTTTTTACCATTTGCCATCTACCGTCTGCTCCTTGGTGGCAAGCTGCTCGCGCTTCTCTCCAAGGGTATTGTTCGATAGCGCTGACCTACAGCGGCATACCGCACACAAGCCAAGTGTGAGGATCGCCGAAAAAAATGACTGCTATTGTCCAGAATGCGACTCTCCCACTCGTTCATAGAGATGGAAGGTACGAACATTGTTGGATCAAAGATCATGAAGGCATACGAAACAAATACGGAACCGGCGCACAGCGCGTTGCGTCCACGCTACGAAACCCGCGCGCCAATGCTCATCGCAGGCCTGCACGGACACTATACTTTCGCAACCTTGGACGATATTCCGGCGCTATGGGCGCGTTTTGCGCCACACATTGGCAACGTTCCCGGGCAACTGGGCGAGGCCGATTTTGGCTTGTGCATCGATATGTTCGCTGGGACGGACGGGTTTGACTACGTTGCGGGAGTCGAGGTCGACGACCTGTCAAACTTGCCGTCCGGCTGGGCTGGCGTGCGCATCCCTGCGCAGAGCTACGCGATTTTTCCTCACCACGGACACGTTTCGACGATTCGAGATACGGCTCGACGGATTGGCGAGGAATGGCTGCCCGAGTCAGGGCGCGAACCTGCTCAGACCCCTCCTGGACAACCCAATTTGATCGAACGCTACGGCAGGGAGTTTGACCCAACCACGGGAACGGGCGGCATCGAGCTGTGGCTTCCCATGAGGCATGAGGGCGATGCGCTCGCTGCACTGCAGATTTCGTGATGAAAAAGACATACTCGGGGCATTGCCACTGTAGTGCCGTTCGCTTTGAGGCGGATCTCGATTTGAGTGCGGGCACTTTCAAATGCAACTGTCCGATGTGCACAATGACCAGGCTCTGGGGCGCCATCGTCACACCGGATGCGTTTCGGCTTTTGGAAGGCGAAGCTGACCTTGTCGACTATCAGCCCGACAGCATTCACCATGTATTCTGCAAACACTGCGGGGTCCGCTCCTTTGCGTGGGGAGAGAATGCCGCGCTCGGCGGCAAGTTCTACGCTGTTCGGGTCAATTGCCTCGACGACACTGATATCGATGAACTGGTCAATGCGCCAATAACCTGCTTCGACGGCGCAAACGATAACTACCAGTCCGCCCCCGCCGAAATCCGACACCTCTAAGCAAAGATCGTTACGTCCTCGCAGATTTTTGCGCTTGAGGAAATGTTTAGGATCGGAGACGCTTCGAGATGGCGCTTGAGACGCCTCCGGGTCCGCGAAAGGGCAGAGCCCGCTCTACAATCACAAGATTCCAGCAACCTTTGTTGCCGCCTGAATTGCGGACCGCAGGCATAAAAGCAATGGAGGTTACATGCATAAGACTACTCTTCCTGCTCGGCCCAGCCTCGAGCAGCTAAAGAAGCAGGCCAAAGAGCTCCTTGCCGCCGTTAGAGACAACGATGTCGAAGCGGCGGCCCTTTCGCGCAGCACCATCCCCAGCGGACCCTCGAGGGCAGACGCTTTGCTCTGCATGATGCGCAGCTGGTTCTTGCCCGACAATATGGCTTCGCCACTTGGATGCAGCTCAGGAACGAGATCGATCGACTTACGTCTGATATTCTCGCAACGGGTCGGTCGCTTCGTTCGGGACGCGGTAGATGGCAATTTTGCTCGTGCCCGACACGCCCTCATGGTGGAGCCCGAGTTGGCGCGGGCCGATTGGTGGACGGCGCTTGCCACCGGAGACCTTTCAATTGTCGAACGTACGATCAGCCTGGATCCCGCACGGATCAATCGCATCGGTGGCCCATGCGAGAATTGGGCGCCCCTCCTCTATGTCAGCTTTTCCCGGTTCCAAATGGAGGACGCAGGCTTTAAGTCGCGTATGACGCGCTGCGCGGAGCTCCTGCTGGATGCCGGGGCCGATCCGAACGTCTCCTGGATTCATCCGTCTTGGGAGAATTCACCGTTGAAGCCCCTCTACGGGGCCACCGGGGTTAATAACAATCCTTCATTGGCGCGACTTCTGTTAGAGCGTGGGGCAGAGGTGAATGACGGAGAATCCATTTATCATGCAGCCCAATTCGATCATCGTGAGTGCTTGGAGGTGTTGACAGAATTTGGCGTCTCGCTGGGGCGACACCCGCTGTGGAACAATACGCCGCTCTACTTCCTTCTTGGCATGCTGCGCGATCAGGGAGGGTGGGACACAACAGCCAGAGGCATTCGATGGCTTCTCGACCGAGGCAGCGATCCAAATGTTCCCTGTGGTGAGAACGACGATACCGCCCTTCACCTCGCTGTCCGGCAGGGCCATGACCCGCAATTGTTACGATGGCTCCTTGAGGCTGGCGCCGATCCCAATCGCCAAGACAAGGATGGCGTTCTGCCGATCAGACTCGCGCACCTCGCAGGCCGCGCTGACACCATTGCCCTGCTAAGAGACTACGGGGCGAATGAGGTTGAGCTTTCCGAGAAGGAGCGCTTTTTTGAAGCCGTCTTTTCGAATGATGGTGATCGGGCGCGGGCTCTCCTACGCCCAGCGCTGGTCGCTGCTTTCGAAGAAGAGGACCGTCTCGCGCTAAACCGCTCAGCCGAACACGGAAATGTCGGTGCCTTGCGCATTCTGCTGGATTGCGGCTTCGACACCTCTTTCAAGGGCGCTCGGAATTGGGGCTCAACACCGCTGCACGGCGCGGCATGGTATGGCCAGGCCGAGATCGTGGAGCTCTTGCTCTCCCGTGGTTCGCCCATCGACATTCCGGCCAACCCGCCGGAAGAAAGCCTCCCGCTGGGCTGGGCAGCCCATGGATCAACCAATTGCGCAATCCGTATGGAGACTACGTCCGGAGCGTTCGCGCCTTGCTCGCAGCCGGGGCCGAGCCCCTGCCCGGCCATGCCGACATGGCCAGTCCGGAGGTAGCAGAAACCTTCAACGCTACATCCGCTGGAAGAGACCAATAACGTCCGCACGGTCCGGCGTTGCAAAGGTGCGCTCGGGAAATCTTACAATGTCCGTACGGTGACATCGCTTCCTAAGAATAGCTGATCGAGAAGCTTAAGCGAGGGGCGTCCTCTGCATAGATCCACAGGCCGCCGTGGTCCCAACACTACGGAGAACATCTTTTCCACTAACGCTTGCGTCTAAAGCATCTCTCGCAAATCATTGCCGAAAAGCTCGGCCGTTCGTTGTATCAGCGGCGGTGTCCCCACCGCCAACACGGCCAACCCTCGACCGTGGGGACACGGTCGCTACAGACAGGTATGCTTGCCGTTATCCCACTTTTTCGGAAATCTTTTGTGAACTGCTAAACGACTAATGACAAATGGGCAATGGCTTTAGCAAAACCTGGATTGATCTGCGATGATGTTGCGGTCGTGCGGTCATGCTTAATCAAATGGCACCGCTACCTTCTATTCTTGACTCTTCCTAAGAAGGATCTAGCTGCTTCTAAGGTGAAATCTAATATTCGCATTTTAGAGCAACCGCAGGCGACAATGACCGCTTGTGGAGGATCCGAAGTATGAGTCCCGTCGTCGCGTCTGATAAGCTTGAGCGGGTGGAGGTTCGGGGAGCAGATGACACATCGGTGCGCTGGAACGGCGCCTTCGTCGTCTACGGTGGGCACGGCACGACTCAGTCGTCGACGATCGTCTATGAGATCGAGCCGGGAGGGCGTCTTGGCTGGCACACGGATGCAACCGAAGAGACCCAGTATATCATCGCTGGAAACGGCGAGTTGCAGATGGAAGATGGGAGCGCTCACCCTGTCTGCGCCGGTAGCGTTTTTGTCCTTCCCACGGGCATAAGGCACGACCTCGTCAACACCGGTACCGAGACACTGCGGGCTGTCGCCTTTTTCGCGGCGGCCATGTTCACGCAGACCTTCGATAACGTGATGCTCCCGCCGAAGACGCACATCCTTGGCACGCCCAATCGCGACGGCTAGGCGCAAAAACCGACCGTAGCATCT
>DATDAX010000104.1:0-5188 GCA_036525175.1 Terrimicrobiaceae bacterium
GCCGAGAAGCTTTCGCGCTTCGAAGCGAGGGAGGTGACGTGGCTTGCCGAGGATTTCCCGGTTTTCTGGGAGCGCGCCGAGGGGGTGAACGTTTGGGATGTCGACGGCAACCGTTACCTGGACTTTACCTCGGCGTTCGCTGTGACCGGGCTTGGTCACGCGGCGGGGCCGATTCGCGCAGCGCTGGAATCCCAGGCCGGAAAGCTTTTGCACGCGATGGGCGATGTTCATCCGGCTGGGGTAAAGGCCGAGCTATGCGAGCAATTGAGCCGGATCACATTCGAGCGATGGGGGATGGGAACCGGCAAGACGATCCTTTGCAATTCGGGGTCGGAGGCGGTCGAAGCTGCATTGAAGACCGCACTCCTCCATAGTGGCCGCCCGGGTGTCATTTCATTCGAGGGAGGCTATCATGGCCTTGGCTTCGGAGCGCTTGAAGTGATCGGGATACCTGCCTTTCGCGAGCCGTTTCAAAGCCAGCTTGGTCGCTTCGCTGTCCGGCTGCCGTATCCTGGCTGCTTTCGATGTCCGTTCGGGCGTAAGGAGGGATTTCGACTTGAAGGCAATCCGTTTCCCAATTGTTCGACGAGTTGTCTCGAAGAGCTGCGGAAGCAGATTGTCACGACCATTAGGCAGCGAGAGATCGGCTGCATTCTCGTCGAGCCGATTCAGGGGCGGGGGGGCGAGGTCGTTCCGCCCCGGGATTTTCTAAGGATGCTGAGGCACATTTGCGATGACGAGAAGCTGCTCTTGATCCTGGATGAGATCTACACGGGCTTCAATCGCACGGGGAGGCTCTTTGCGTGTGAGCATTTTGACATCACTCCCGATATTATTTGTCTGGGAAAAGCCCTGAGCGGAGGCTTCCCCATATCTGCCTGCGTCGGTCGCGCGGACATCATGGACGCCTGGCCGCGATCGACTGGCGAGGCGCTGCACACGAGCACTACCCTTGGAAATCCGCTGGGTTGCGCGATGGCATTGGCTTCAATCGCGGAACATCTCAAGGACGAAACGCGGCTTCTTGCGCGCAGGGCGGGACGGGAACTCAGGCAATCCCTCCTCTCCCTCGATTCTCCTTCGATCGGCGACGTTCGTGGTGTCGGCGCCCTGCTGGGCGTTGAACTCGTGAAGCCGGACGGTTCACCTCATGGCGCGCTGGCGGCGGCAATCATGCGCCGGGGATTGCAGGACGGCCTTATCCTGCTTGGAGGCGGGCCGAGCGGCGCCGTGCTTTCCTTTGCGCCACCTTTTGGAGTCTCGGACTTGGAGGTCGACTTTCTGGCAGCAAAGCTTGGGGACTACCTAGTCCTTCTTGCGGGCTCCATTTCATAGTCGAGGGCGAGCCGCTCGGTGATGTTTGGCTTGATGACTTCCTCGACGAACTTTACGTGGTTCGGGTCTTCCAAGTAGAGCGGGAGCTTTTCAGTCGAGTCCAGCTCAACGGAGAGGAAGAATGGCCACTCCGCATTGGGATCCACGCGCTTGCCGCAGCGTATGCTGAGGACCTCGGGAATCTTCAGGAGCTGGATGCGAGTTTCGCGCATCATCCACTCGATTTTCTGCTCATCCACATCCGGTTTGAGCTTGAAGAGAACCAGATGATTGATCATGCTCTATTTGTCATTTCCAGTCTAAGCCACCCTTCTTGATCGCGTAAAGATATCCGAACAGAAGTATCACGATAAAGCTAAACATACTCCAGAGAATCACAGGTCCGAACTCGGCAACGAATGTCTTAAAGACAACCGCCCACGGATACATGAAGACGATTTCAATATCGAAAAGGATGAAGAGCATCGCCACCAGGTAGAACTTTACACTGAAGCGTGGCTGAGGCCCTGGCTCGGCTAGAGCGCCGCACTCATAGGCAGTATCTTTGGTCGGGGTTCGCGTTCCCGCGCGACCGAGAAGAAGGTTGGCCAGCATGGTGAATGTAGCAAACCCGACCGCAACGATCACGTGGAGCAGAACCGGAACGTAATCCTGTAGCATTCAGTAAAGATCTATCAGCAGTTGCGCCGTGACCGCAAATTGAAAATTACTGAGGAAGTGCATAGGTGGCGATCGTCCCCGGCTTGTATCGCCTCACGAACGTGGTCAGCGTGGGATCAAAGCCCTGGATTTTTGCGACTTTCTCAAACAAATAATCATCTTCGATCATGGCATAGAGTTTTGGCACGCTGGCGGCGGCGGTCCAGGCGTTGGCGAAGTTCACGTAGAGGGTTTTTCCGTTCGTGTCGGCCTCCTTTAGATTCCGAACGAGTTGATCAACGCTGGAAATGACGACAATATTCGGGTCGTACGACCAGGGAACCCCGGTAACGGAAAGGGTCACGATGGATTCCTGACGAGAATCATAGGGATCAAGGACCGGCCGAGTCAGCAGCACAGATTCCCGCATTGGCTGCAGCGAATGTGTCAAGAGCCATCGGCGCTGAGGCTGTGTGAAAACGAAGAAAGTGACCACGGCCAGTCCCGCTATGAAAGGTGCGGCGAGGCGGCTGAAGCGGCTGGCGGCCGCTGCTAACCAGTCCACCCCCATGGCGGCGAAGCCGACGAATCCGGAGAGAGTGAAGAACAAATACCACTCGTAAAGGTAATGATTCCTGGCGCGTGAGATGAAGTAGATGAGGGGACCTGGCAGCAGGAGCACGGCGAGAGCGATCCATCCGGCAGGACGGGATAGCCCAAGGCGCACGGCTCCGAGGATGAGCAACGCGATGGCTGCTGCTCGCAGGAAGAGGAAAACGTTGGGATGTGCTTCCGCGGCCCATTGGAGTTCCTGATAGCCCGCGGATGGAATATCCGAGTTGTTCCACGGAATGCCTGCGAGCAGATGTGCTCCCATGTTTTTATGCCAGCGCAGACCAAGCTCCCCAAGAGCGCGCTCGGTCTTGAAGTAGTTTGTCAGTTGCGGGATACAGGGCAGCATGAGCTGCAGATAGACCATGCCTGCGACCGTGCTGGCCACCAGCAGACGGGAAGAATGGCACGAGCGTTCGTCCGCGGTGGGGTGCCGCAGGAGCAGTGCGCCTGCGGCACAGAGATTGGCGATCACGACCATGTAAAGGCACCCGGGATAGGCGTAGAGCAATGCCAGCTCCGACGCCGCAAATGCCGTCCACCATCTCCAGCGCCCCGAGTCAATCGCCTGAATCAGGCAGTAGATCATGAGGGGCCCGAAGAGGAGTGTGAAGATGTAGCCCCGAAGTTCAATGGCATAGCGAACGTGCCAAGGGTGTATTGAAAGCAGGAAGGCCGCGATCACGCCCGCTGTTGCGAAGCCCAGTCGCTTGAGTAGCAGCGCGAGGGAAGCGACGGATAAGACGCCTGCGACAAGGCATGGAAAGCGGACCGCCGGCTCGCTGAATTGGAGTCCTACAGGTCGCGTGATTGTCCGCCAGGCTTGCAGGCACGCCTTGGAGAGAACCGTTTGAAGTTGATGATTGGCTGGCTTCCAATAGTTCCAAAGCGCAGTTTCCCACGTTGTTTCCTTGAGTTTGAGCCCGCCGCTCTTGTCTCGTCGATACTGACCGAGAACAGCGCGGTGCAGGCTGGAATCTTCATCGTCCCACAGGCTTTGCGGAATGCGCTGGATTCCCCAGAATGCTGTCAAGACCATGGCGGCGATAACCAGCGGCCAGAACCACCGCGGAGTAGGCTGCTCGGGCAGCCAGGGGGAGAGGGACTGTCGGGCAGGCCTGAGCCACCAGCGAGCGCTGACTCCAAGTAGAACGAGGAGAGCGAGATTTATCGCTGCGGCCCACCATTCGTAGATCACCACAAACTGGTGAATCCTGAGCGGCCTTCCTGGCTGAAGTTCCACGCTCCAAGGCTTGTCGGCGGCGAGAAGGAAGATGGCGATGCCCGCGGCCCCGAGTCCGCAGAGCAACGCCGTCCATGCAACCGGGGAGAATCGAGCCGCCTTCAAAATGCGTAGGAAACTTTCTCGAACTGAGTGTCCTGCAGCAGGACGAAGACCCTTGAGACCAGCAAAATGCAGATCGCAAGATGACCGGCCAGATAGACTGGGTTTGCGAAACGCGAGCCCGACACGAGACGGAGTTGGTCGCCGCCTTGGACCAGCATCCACAGCAGCGGCATGTACAGCGTCATGATGAAGCGATGGCCAGGACCGGTCGGCAGGTACCAACCCGCTGCCATCACGTAGACGGCGAACGTCGCGAAGCCAAGCAAAACAGGCAGCGTGACGGGGCCGACGGATCTCAACCGTCCCTGAGAGGCGGCAAAGGCGGCCATCGCAAGGACGAGCGCGCCCAGGCCGACGAGGTAGAGGCCGCGATGAGGCAGAACGATGCGCTTTGGCTTGCCTTTTCGTTCAACCGAAAGTCGCCACTTACCCTCCGGGTGAAAGAGCTGACCCAGTCGCACCACGGTACCCTTCTGCAAGCGAAGCAAGGCGTCACTTAGGTCATGGCGATGAAAGTAGCCCCGCATTGTCGGTTGTTCTTCGATCGGCAATTCCGCAAGGCGAACCTTCCGGCAATCGGCATACTTCTTGACGCAGGTTTCCCAATCATCTGCCCAGAACCAGAAGCTCGGCAGGCTGTAGAACGCACTTCCCCATGCCCTGTGGGCATGGATAAGGCGGGGAGAGATGATGGCAAAGTATGCAGCCAAGCAGATTAACAGCCCGGCTCCAAAGCGACGAGCGTTCCAGGCCGGCGCGCGCAGATGCCACGGGAGATTCTGACTGCACTTGAGATTGAGCACCCACCGTACGGCGCTAAACGCGACAAACAAGCCGAAGAATGGTGTCGTTGACGACTTGGCCAGCCAAGCCAGCGCAATGAGCATGCCCAGGAGCAGGTAGAGTCCCAGAGGATTCTCATTCAAGAGGCGCATTCCGCAAGCGAAGGCGAAAAGAAACAGCACCAGAAAAATCGCCTCCGCACCGAAGAATGTTGATATAGGGAGAAGCGCAGCGAGCGAGCAAAGCGCGGTGGCATTAAAAGCTGAGAGCGGTCCCACCCGGCGCGAAAAGAACACCGCAACAGCCGCTGTCCCGCAAATTGCAAGCACAACATTCAATCGCTTGCCTTTCTCGAAAAATCCGGCGTCGTCGGCATCGAGAAGCTTGGCTGCAATCCAGGGAAAGAGAGGATTGCGTGTGCCGTCTGAATACCATGGGTACCACGAGCCCTCCATCGTCTTTGACATGCCG
>DATDAX010000105.1:0-17831 GCA_036525175.1 Terrimicrobiaceae bacterium
GTGGCCGTCGCTGGCGGTCGCACGATTCCCGGCAAGATCGATCTCGATGGTACCGACGTCTCCGTCGCACCCAAGAGCCTTCAGAAATGCGTAGGCGATTATCAGGTGGCCATTGGCGGCCGGGTGAACGCCGTCTGCGCCGGCGACGTGGTAGCGTGGCCCGAATTTCGCCTTCGCCTTGGCCATTACCTCACAAAAGAGCTCGTGTACGTCCGCGTATGCTACCCGTTGTTCTGCGGCGACTTCCCGAGCGATGCCCGCGAGGCCACGCAGCGTTCGGGTGTTGTATTCTTCCGCGCCAACCCGACTCAACCCCTCACTGCCAAATGAATCACTGTCGACCGCGCCGGGTGAACCAACGACGATAAGGCGCACCCCGCCGCTCTTGAGCCTTTGCACGATCTCGGTCATGGCCCGCCGATAGCCGACCTGACCCCGTGGGTTGACCGGCGCGTATCCGCCGTCGTTCATGCCGTAGCACGTTGTCGCCACGGTGGGGCGGAATCGCATGACGTCAGACTCGATGCGAAAGAGAAATTCCAACGATGTCTCGCCGCTCAAGCCAAATTGGTGCGTGCGGACATCACCCACCGGCTGGCAAGCAAGGAGGTAGGTTTCGATGAACGCGGAATAGAGGCTTTGTTCAGTGATGGAATCGCCACAGATTGCGACAATGTCGCCAGCCCGAACGCCCGAGGCGCGTAGTGCGGTGGCACTGGAGAAAAGGCCAAAAAAGAAGAGCGGACTCGCCACCCACCAAAGCGCTCTAGTCATCGAGAAACCTTGTGGCGCCTATCAAGCTTTCACATAAGGCTCCTACTTTACCTTGAGCAACTCGACTTCGAAGATGAGCGTCTCGTCGGGTCCAATGACCCCGCCCGCGCCGCGTGAACCGTAGGCAAGATTCGGTGGAATAAAGAACTCGTACTTCGCACCCTCTTTCATGAGTTGGAGACCTTCTGTCCAGCCGGGGATGACACGGTTAAGTGGAAATTCAATCGGCTGACCGGACTTGTAGGAGCTGTCGAACTCCTTGCCATTGATCAATGTTCCGCGGTAATTCACCACAACGACATCCGTGGCCTTCGGGCTCTTGCCCGAGCCCTCACGGAGCATCTTGTACTGGAGACCGGAAGACGTTGTACTTACGCCCGGTTTTCCAGCGTTTTCTTTGAGGAACCGCTGGCCATCTTGAAGGGGTGATTGCGCCATAGCGAGAGAGGTGAGGGTGAAGGTTAAAGCAACCAGTGAAGCGATACGCATGGAGCCACCACTACGTCAGAAGACTGGGGCGAGCAACATTCCGATCAATATGGACCGCGGATAAACGGTTCGACCTGGCTCTGGTAGTAGTGTGAAAGGCGTTCGTGAAGTTGCGGGCTGAGAGGAGAAATATCCGAAATGCTCGCGTTCGCTCTGGCTTGCTCGGCGGAGCTGGCACCGGGAATGATCACCGACACTTCATCGTAGTCGAGGAGCCACCGCTGAGCGAACTGCGCCATGGTCAGCCCCTCTGGCACGAAAGCCTTCAACTCCTCCGACAACTCCACACCTTTCTCAAAGGGGAGTCCCGCAAAAGTCTCTCCTACATTGAACTGCTGGCCGTCCCGATTGTAGAAGCGATGATCGGTCGCAGCGAATTTGGTGTCTTTCCTAATCTTGCCCGAAAGCAATCCGCTAGCGAGCGGCAGGCGTACGATGATGGCAACGCCCTTCTCCTTCGCGTGAGGGAAAAGGGTCTCGATCGGCTTCTGGCGAAAGATGTTAAATATGATCTGCAAAGAGGCGAGGTCTGGTTGCTCGATGCAAAGCAAGGCCTCGTCCATGGACTCAACGCTTGCGCCGAAACTCTTGATCTTGCCCTGCTTCTGACACGTGCGGAGCCAATCGAAAATCTCGCCCCTGCGCATGACCTCTGTTGGAATGCAATGAAGCTGGATAAGGTCGATCGCGTCGACCCCGAGCCGGGCCAGGGACGCATCGATTGCAGCTCGAATGCTGGCCTCGGTATACTTGTCCGGATAGAGATCCTGCGTTCGACCAAGTTTCGTGGCGACGAAAACCGGCGCCGGCGCCTGCTTCAAGTAGCGCCCAATCAAGCTCTCGCTGCGGCCGCCTCCATACACGTCCGCCGTGTCAAAGAACGTCACACCCGAATCGACCGCCGCGGCGAGGATTCCGAGCGCTTGCTCGTCCGAGACATTCCCCCAATCTGCACCTCCGAGCTGCCAGCAGCCAAGGCCGACTTCGGAGACTTCTGCACCAGTATTGCCAAACGAGCGTTTCTTCATGTGTCAAAAAGGTTTCGGACGGAGGGAGTTTCGCAAAATCCCGGCCCGCTTGTCCAACCCGCAATGACGGTGTGCCTCCGAAAGACATTTCGCAAAGTCACCAGCCTCAGGCACGGCCCACCAACTCTTGCAGGTCGTCGGTCGAGAGACGTTCCAGGGCCGCCTCGGCATCCACGGTGCCTTCGAGGAGTTCGCGTTTTTTCTCCTGCATTCGCAAGACGCGCTCTTCGACTGTGTCGCGAGCGATAAGCTTGATCGAGGTGACGACCCGCTTCTGGCCGATTCGGTGAGTACGATCGGTTGCCTGGGCTTCCACTGCAGGGTTCCACCAGGGATCGTAATGAATGACGGTGTCCGCCGCGGTGAGATTGAGGCCGACGCCGCCGGCCTTAAGGCTGATGAGAAAAACCGGGATTCGTTCGTCACGCTGGAAGCGCTCAACGACTTCCTGGCGGTTTTTGGTTGACCCGTCGAGCCGGCAGAAGGAAATGCCCGCATCCTGCAACGCACCCTCGATGATATCGAGCATTGCAGTGAATTGACTGAAGATCAGCGCACGATGCCCGCCGTCGATCGCCTCCTCGACCAGTTCGAGCAGGGCGTTGAGCTTGGAGGAGGACGCGCTCTCTTTGCCGAGCAAACGCAGGTCGCAGCAAGCTTGCCTCAATCGGAGCAACGCTGTGAGCACACGCATTCGGGCGGCACCGGAAGCCTGGTCGCGCAATTGGTCGACTTGCGCCCGCGCGGCGAGTTGAAGTTGAGTGTAGGCGGACTTTTGTTCCGGGCTCAGTTCCACCTCGATGACCTGCTCGATCTTGTCGGGAAGCTCGGACAGGATTTCCTGCTTCCGGCGGCGCATGAGATAAGGCTGAAGGCGCCGGGAAAGGCGGTTCCACACCGGGCCACGCTCCCCGTTCGCCAACGGAGTCTCATAACGGTCCTTGAAGTCCTTGCGACTTCCAAGGTATCGGGGCAGGAGAAACTCGAAAAGCGACCAAAGGTCGCGCAACGAATTCTCAACGGGAGTTCCTGTGAGGATGAAGCGGCTATTCGCAGCGAGCGCACACGCCGCCCGTGCGTTCTGACTGTCCGGATTTTTAATGTGCTGGGCCTCATCGAGCACCACAGCGGCAAATGTTACTCCCTTGTAGCGTTCGATATCACGCCGCAGAAGGGCATAACTCGTAATTACCAGACGATGGGCAGCGACTTCAGCGAAGCGCTTCTCACGATCCGGGCCATCCAGAGAAAGCACCGGCAAGTCCGGCAGAAAATGCGCCGCCTCGCGCTTCCAGTTCCAAACAAGCGACGAAGGACAGACCACCAACGTTGTGCCCGGCAGAGCCTCAATGAGAGCAAGCGTCTGCACCGTCTTGCCAAGGCCCATCTCATCCGCAAGCAAGCCGCCTTGCCCGCGTCGCGCCCTGGCCAGGAGCCACCCTGCACCATCGATCTGATAGGGACGCAATTTTTCCTTCATCGTCCCGAGCCCGGCGCTCGCGGTGTCCGAGATGGACAGCGAGGGGACGCTTTGATTTCCTTTCCATTGTGAGATGCTGGCTTCTAAATACCCGCGTTGAAGGGGCAGTACACGGTACCCGCCGCGTTCCTGCCGGGGGTCGCAATCGCGCAGGACTTCCTCGAGATCGGAGGTAAGCATGGCGTCCGCCACGGCGACGCGCCCATCCTTCAGTCTGGCGTGACCTCGGCCGGTTTGAAGAAGCCGATTCAGGTCTGCAGAAGAAAAAACGGCATCCTTTCCCGCTGTGTAGTGAACATGAAAATCCAGCCAACCGTCGCTTTGTTCGCGGATGGCAAACTGGGGTTCGATGCGAACGAAGTCGCGCGTGACATGCTGGAATCGCTCGCCTTCCTTGACCTGCCAACTTCGCTTCAGCTTCGGAAGACTTGTTGCGAAGAACCCTACGATCGCGTCCTCGCCGCGCAGGACCGCTTTCCCGTTCTCTTCGGCGAAGCCGCATTCCATCAAGCGAGCGAGTGCCTCGGCTTCCTGTGCGGAATTGGCCACATCGTGCTGGCCATACCGAAAGCGGATTTCCGCTTCGAGATACCGCAGCGAACCTTCCAGCGTCAGCTCCACGCGCGGCTGTTCATCCGTTTGCCGACGGAGCGAGGATGTTCTCGAGGTCGCCTCCGGGCGTGACGGAATCTGACCGATGGGAACGGGCTTGATTACCTGCAGGCCGACGGCAAGCGAGTGGGCGCAGATGATTCCCCTCACTCGCGAATCCCGGCAGGAGCAAAGATTCTCCACGTCGATGGCATTTTTTAGTTTAAGGCCCGCCAGAAATGATCTGCCGCCCTCAGCTAGTCTGCCCTTCAAGACAGGTGGTTCGTAATTCGCCTCGACGACCCGTCCCGCGGCGTGCAGAGCACGGGCTTCCTTGAATGCCTGCCAGCCGCCCATGGAAATAAGGAGTTTCTCAGTGAGTTCCACGAATCAATACCCGCAAGCAGTGACAACCACCGGGAAAACATGCCACATACAAAGATCCGATGCGAATCGCCACTCTCTCGTTGACCGTTCTTCTGGCGCTTGCCGCTAAAAGGCTTCGCCGAAGAACCTTCAAGGAAGCTGAAGGTCGCTGTCTTTGATCGTCCTCCCTCGCAATGAGGGACCCGCATGCCCATTGGACAGGCATCGCTGTTGAACTATGGGAAAACGTCAGCAACGAAAACGGCTTTTCATATGAGTATGTGCCGGTTCCCATGCCCAGTATTATTCCCAAGCTCCATAGCGGCGAAACTCGACCTCGCCTTGGGAGAAATCGGAGTCTCTGCGGATCGAGAGCGCAGGGTGGATTTTACGCAACCCTTTCTCGTGACAACAATGGCCGTCGCGGTGCTGAAAGACACCTCCTTTGCGAACTGGCGGCAGATCCTCTATGGCATCACGCACCACGGACTCATTCCGGTTGTCCTTGGGATGATGGGCTTGCTCTTGATTTTCAGCGTTTTGCTTTGGTTGCTTGAGCGCCGCAACCACGCAGGGTCACTTCGGCGGAAAGCCAATCAGGGGTCTGGGATCGGCGCTGTGGTTCTCGGCTGTCACCATGACAACTGTCGGCTATGGCGATAAAACGCCTCAAACGCCGCCCGGCCGACTCCTAGCCTTTCTGTGGATGTTCCTCGGAATTCTGCTCGTGAGTGCTTTCACGGGAGCAGTCTCGTCGAGCATTACCCTGGCGCAGCTGAGGGCTTCCATCGGCGAGATCGACGACCTGGCGCGATTCCGCGACGGAGTAATGCGCGGGTCACTGGCGGAGTCGATGCTGGTCGAGTCCGGCATTCCGGCGAAGAAGAGAGCTATGAAGCGGGCCTACAGGCGCTCGAGGACGGAACGATCACCTCGGTCGCGGGCGATAGCATTACTCTGAGGTATTCAGCGCGACCATCCCGAAAGGCTGAAAGTCGTCACCTTCGCCTCAGCTCACGTGACCTTCGCAATGGCGACCCGCCCTCAGTTCCCTGATATGGAAGCCTTGAATGTCTCCATCGTTGGAATGGTTAACACACCGGACTGGACAAGGAAACTGCAGCACTGGCTGGGAAGCGCTGTGGACACCAATTAAGACCAGATCTCCTCACATATGAGCTTGCAGGCAAAGGTCGTTCTCTACAAGTTTCAAGGGAGACATGGCTATCGTGGTCAAACGTCCGAAATTGAGCGTCGCCGAACGGTTATACCTGCCGGCAATTGCCACCGGGCTTGCGATCACTCTAAAGCACCTCAGGAAACTGGTCTCGGGCAAGACCAAGACAACGATGCAGTACCCTGAGCAACGCTGGGACTCACATCTTCCCCCTTGGTATCGCGGCGCTCCGGCGCTGGTGAAGGACGAACACGGTAAGGATCGCTGCGTGGCTTGTCAGCTCTGCGAATTCATCTGTCCGCCTCGGGCTATAACAATCGTTCCTCAAGAAATTCCCACTACGGATCGCTGGGCAAAGGTCGAGAAGCGCCCCAAGGAATTCGAGATCGACATGATCCGCTGCATCTATTGCGGCCTGTGCGAAGAGGTGTGTCCCGAGGAGGCCATCTTCCTCAAAAAGGATTACTCTATAACGGGGTACAGCCGTAGGGAGATGGTTCACGACAAGGAAAAGCTCTATGAGATGGGTGGGGTGGTAGAGGGGCTTGTTTATAAGTGGAACGAAAAGAAATAGCGCTGTCCGAGGGACGCTGCTAAAACCCTTTCGCGCCCATTCACCTTATGCAGCTTGCTCTCTTCTGGGTTTTTGCCTTGTTGATGCTCGTTTTCGGGGCGGCTGTGGTTTTCCTGCGGAGCCCGGTGTCGAGCGCCCTGAGCCTCGTTGTGTCCCTTGTCTTCATGGCGGCTCTCTTTGTGACGCTGGACGCTTTCTTTATCGGAGTCGTGCAGGTGCTTGTCTATGCCGGCGCGGTGATGGTGTTGTTTCTTTTCATCATCATGCTTCTGGATTTGCGCGTCGAGCGCCCGCGCCGTCTGAACATTGGGGCATGGACGGGCGGCGGGCTGGTGGTATTCGGGTTCGTCGGGCTGCTGGGCAAGGTCCTTTCATCGGAGCTGGGGTTCGATATGGAGAAGCCACCGGTTTCAACGCAGATAAGCGATGCTTCCGCGGTTGGCTTGATGCTCTTTCGGTATTTTAATCTGCCCTTTCAGATCATCGGCGTCCTCCTTCTGGTGGCTACGGTCGGTGTTGTCGTTCTAAGCAAGAAAGAACTGAAATGACTCCGACCCTTGGGCACTACCTTGCAGTGAGCGGGCTGCTCTTCATCATCGGCCTTGCGGGCGTCATCCTGCGGAGGAACATCATCATCATCTTCATGTGCCTCGAGCTCATGCTGAATGCAGCCAACCTTTCCCTGGTGGCTTTTTCCCGCTTCAATGTGAACGTCGCAGGCCTGCCGAACTATAACGGGCAGGTGCTCGTATTTTTTGTCATCACTGTTGCCGCGGCGGAGGTTGCGGTGGGGCTGGCCATTATCGTCGCACTCTTTCGCGCCAAGCAGACAATCCATGTCGAGGATCTGAACAGCCTGAAATTCTAATGAGTGCCGCCACGGTTCCTTGGATCATTCTCTTCGCACCGCTGGTCTCGGCGACCCTCATTCTCTTCTTCGGAAAGTATTCAAGAAAACTAAGTGCCGGCCTGGCTATCGGCGCCGCGCTGCTGTCATCCGCGCTGAGCTGGTGGCTGTTCTTCCAGCCGGGCGAGGTGGGCCCTAATCAAGTTTTCTGGATCAATATTCCCGATATCTTCACGGTCCCGATAGGCATGACTGTCGACCCGCTGAGCAGGACGATGCTCGTGGTCGTCAACACAATCGCGCCGTTGGTGTTCATCTATTCGATCGGCTACATGGCCCACGAGGAGGGCTACTGGCGCTATTTCGCAGGTCTAGCGCTCTTCCTGTTCTCCATGCTTGGGATCGTCCTGGCCGACAACTTTGTGATGATGTTCATCTTCTGGGAACTGGTCGGCGTAAGCTCTTACATTCTCATTGGGCATTACTACGGCAAGGCATCCGCTGCTGACGCTTGCAAGCAAGCCTTCATCGTGAACCGCATTGGTGACTTCGGGTTCATGCTTGGCATCCTTATGCTTTGGTTTGCGACCGGCTCTGTGGTCTTCGGTGAGATCTTTGCGAAAGTGCCTCTGCTCGAAACGCAGGGCCTCTATTTTACCATTGCCTGCATTTTGGTCTTCTGCGGAACGGTCGGCAAATCCGCACAACTCCCGCTTCATGTCTGGCTTCCCAACTCGATGGAAGGCCCGACGCCGGTATCGTCGCTGCTTCATGCGGCTACCATGGTTGCAGCGGGAGTGTACATGTTGGCGCGCGTCTTTCCGCTTCTCATCGCGGCTCCGATTGCACGGGATGTCATTGCCTGGGTTGGCGCTCTCACGTGCCTTGCGGCGGGTCTGATGGCGACCCAGCAAAACGACATCAAGCGCATACTTGCGTATTCCACCATTTCCCAGCTTGGATACATGGTGCTCGGCGCGGGAGTCGCTCCGGTTCCCGACGTGCCGATGTTTCATCTCTTTACGCACGCTTTCTTCAAGTGCCTTCTCTTCCTGTGCGCCGGCTCGGTAATCGTGGCGCTGCACCATGAACAGGACATCTGGCATATGGGCGGGCTGAGCCGAAAGACTCCTGTGACATTCGCATGCCTCATCGTCGGGACGCTGGCATTAGCGGGTTGCCCAGGATTCAGCGGATACTTTAGCAAGGACCTTATCATCGCCTGGGCGGTGGTGGAGAAGCCATTCCTCGGGTGGATCGCCGTGGCGACGGCGGGGCTGACCGCCTTTTACATGTTCCGGCTTCTTTCTGTGGTATTCCTTGGAACCCCCCGAAGCGATCATGCCGAGCACGCACGCGAGTCGCCCGCCGTAATGGTCATCCCGCTTATTCTGCTGGCAATTCCCGCGTTCGGCGCCGGCTACGGGCCGGTTGAGAAGATGTTTTTCCATGTCGAGGAGCCCGAGCACGTACCTGAGCTTCTGCACTATGTCCTCCTAGCGATGTTCGTTGTTGCAGGCGGCCTAGCGCTGTTCCTCTACCGCAACCCGGCGAAGGATCCGGTGGTCATCCCGCTCTTTGCCAATCGGCTCTACATTGATGACGCCTACAACTGGCTTGTGAAGAACGTGCAGGACGCTCTGGCAATGCTCAGCGGCTGGGTGGACCGCTGGATTGTCGATCTTTTCGTCGTGCAAATCCCGGCCCGATTCACGTGGGCCTGCGGCTACATCCTTCGCTTTCTCCAGCTTGGAAATATACAAGCTTACGCATTCTTCTTTGGCGCAGGAGTCGTCGGCCTGATCTACCTCTTGCTGGCATAATGAGCCCGTTACTTTGCCTCATCGTCCTTCCGGTTGCAGGCGCGGCCCTGATCATCGCGGGAACACAGGCACGCACCACGGCTGTCACGGCGTCCGCGCTGAACTTCCTGGCGAGTCTGATCATCTTCGGTACGTGCAAGCCCGACCAAGGCTATCAATTCGTCAGTTCGTACCCGGTGGTGCCCTCGCTTGGGATTCACTTCACGCTGGGAGCGGACGGTCTGAGCGTGGCCATACTTCTGATGTCAACGGCGGTGACGCTGGCTGCCGTTTGCGTGACGAGGACTCCTCCAAAAAATGGAAACTGGTTTTATGCGAGCCTGCTCTTCATTTCCGCGGGCGCCATCGGGGCCTTCGCCTCGGTCGACACCTTTTTCTTCTACATGTTCCATGAACTGGCGCTCATTCCGACATTCCTCCTGATTGGGATTTGGGGCTCCGGGGACCGCCAGGCGGCTGCGTGGAAAGTCACGACCTATCTGGCTTTTGGCAGTTTCGTTCTCCTGGTAGGCTTGATTGGGTTGTATCTTAGCCTCCCGGCGAGTGACCGCACGTTTGACATGCGCCGCATCGCCGAGTTGGCGTCTTCTGGCACGGCCCAGCCGGGTACGGTCGTCTACGTTTTGCTTATCGTGGGCTTCGGGATTCTTGTTTCTCTCTTCCCATTTCACACATGGGCTCCGCAAGCCTACGCCTCCGCGCCCGCCCCGGCCGCGATGCTCCACGCCGGAGTGCTCAAGAAATTCGGCCTCTATGGTATCTTTCGACTGGTGATGCCTGTATTCCCGCCGGACATCTCGGCGCCCTTGAACACGCTTCTTCTGATTCTCGTTCTTGGAAATATTCTTTACGTCGGCTTCGTGACCATCTCGCAGCGGAAGCTCGACCTGATGCTTGGCTACGCCAGCGTGATGCACATGGGCTACCTCTTCCTCGGCATTCTGTCCTGGAAAACGCTTGGCCTGGCTGGCGCCGCGCTGATGCTGGTTGCTCACGGTCTCTCGATCGCCGCGCTCTTCGCGCTGAGCGGAGAGTTGCGCGAACGCACAGGGACGCTTGATTTTGCGGAGCTCGGAGGGTTGGCCAAGGCGATGCCGACGTTTGGGCTCCTCTTTGGCTTCGCGGCGATGGCGTCGGTTGGCCTTCCGGGCTTTGCCAATTTTGCCGCCGAGCTAATGATATTCTTTGGGGCGTTTTCGGCGGGCACTCCCTCGAAGTTGGGATTCAACGAGTTTCAGGTCGCGACGGTCGTCGCGGTTTGGGGTGTCGTGATCTCGGCAATTTTCATGCTCCGGGGCTATCGGCGGATCTTCATGGGCCCGATCGGCGACAAATGGAAGGCTCTGCCGGACATCGCCCCGCTGCCGAGGCTCTGTGTCGCAGGGTTGATTGTGCTTCTTGTGGTAACAGGATTTTTCCCGCAGATCGTCCTCAACTACGTCACCCCCGCACTCACGTGGCCATGATCTCGGTTCCCCCTTTTGCGCTCGAGATCTGTGTGGTGTGCGTTGGCATATTCTTGCTGATGATGGACTGCTTCACAAAGGTCGACAAACTCTCGCTTGGTTGGGCGGCAATATCCGGTCTGCTGGCGATCATCGTCCTCTCGTTTCTGACGGGGCCCATGCCAAAGAGCCTCATCATCCCGCAGGATTTCTACGTCGTCGATCAGCCGGCCCTCTTCTTCAAGCGCTTCATCCTGCTTTCGACCATTTTGACGATCTGCCTCGCGATGGATTATGCCCCGGTATACGAGCGATTTATCCCGTCGGGCGGCCCGCAGGCTGGCTTGGGAGAATTCCTGATTCTGCCGATTTTCACATGCGCGGGCTTGATGTGGATGGTCTCCGCAGCGGACTTCATCATGATCTTCGTTTCGCTGGAGCTGGTGACCATCAGCTTTTACGTGCTGGTAGCGAGCATGCGGAAGAACACAGGGAGCCTTGAGGCCGGAGTGAAGTACCTTATTCTCGGCGCTTTATCCACGGGATTCATTGTCTATGGAATCACGTGGATTTTCGGAGTCACCGGCCAGACGGCCTTGCGGGAGATTCGCCTGGCCCTGCCGCTGCTTTCGCAAGGCTACCTGGTGGCGGTGCTCTTTGGACTCGGACTTGTCCTGGTGTCCCTCGGCTTCAAAGTCGCTGCGGTGCCATTCCAGTTCTGGGTACCCGACGTGTACCAGGGCGCGCCGACCCCGATCACTGCGTTCCTTTCGGTGGCATCCAAAGCGGCCGGCTTTGTTGTGCTTCTCAGAGTCCTCGAACCGTTCTTTGTGATCTCAAGCATTGAAGCCAAACTTCTGATTGTCCTCACTGTGCTCGCGGCATTGACACTCATCTATGGCAACCTTGCTGCGATGCCGCAGACAAATCTCAAACGCCTGCTTGGCTACTCGAGCATTGCTCATGCCGGCTACCTTCTTATAGGCGTGGCGAGCTTTCGCGGCGGGCCTTCAGGTCCGATCATCGGATTTTATCTCGCCGGGTATCTGCTCATGACCTTCCTTGCTTTTCTTGTGCTGCAGCATGTCGCGCGGGCATCCGGAAGCGATGAGATTTCGGATTTCAACGGTCTCGGCAGACGGTCGCCCGTCCTGGCCCTGGGAATGCTCGTCTCGATGCTTTCCCTGGCGGGTCTGCCGTTCACTGTCGGCTTTCTGGGAAAGTTTTTCATTTTTGAAGCGGCGATGCGCAGCCACCAATACCTGCTCGTTGCCATCGGTGCCGTGACTGTTTCCAGCGGCTTCTACTATTATCTCAAAGTGGTACGCGCGATGTATTGGCAGGCAGCACCCGACGATGCTCCGGCAATCGCCGTGGCCCCGTTCAGCAAATTTCTTATCGCATTCCTTTGTATCGGCATCATCGTGTTCGGTATCTTTCCGCAACCGTTGCTTGCCATGCTACAGTAAGCAGGCGGCGAGGGTTCTCCTGCGGGGCTCGGCCGTCGTGAGCAAGAATCGCGAAGCCCAGACAGCGACTCGCGGCAAACCAGATTCAGTAAAGTTCGACAGGCGAGCGCTTGCCGTCATCCCGGCTTCGTTGAGCGGCTTTCTCGGCGCCCAGAGTGGAGACCCGCAGGTCCCAAATTTCGGAATCCAGCGAATGGAAAGCCGCCTCGCTGAAGTCATCCGGGGGAACGAGGCGCGACTTAAGTTTCGCGACATTTTCGAGAGCGGGCTCGATTTCCGCCGTGGGCAGGCTTTCAAGCGTGCCCTTGGCTTGGGAGGCAAGTTCCATGCGGTGACAGATCATGAGCAAGTCGTTGCCTGCGGCGATACCCTGCCTCATGGTATCCTCGAAGCCATAGTTGTTGAGGATTGCGCCCATGTCCAGGTCGTCGGTCATCACGAGCCCGTCGAAGCCCATTTCTTCGCGCAAGAGTCCCTTGACAATGGCTTTTGAGAGCGAAGCAGGCAGACTGCCGGGTTCGAGCCCGGAGATGCTAATATGGGCGATCATCATGCTGTCCACCTTGTCGACGAACTCGCGGAAGACGGCGAGTTCGTTTTGTTCCATGTCCTCGCGCGAGCGCTCGATCACGGGAAGTTCGTGATGCGGGTCGAAAGCGGCACATGCGTAGCCGGGAAAATGTTTGCCGCAACTGAGGACACCTGTCGCGCGTAATGCTGTGTTGAAAGCTTCGGCATTTTCGATCACCTCTTGCACGCTGCGGCCGTAGCAGCGACCCCTAAGTGAATTGTCGGCTTCGTCGTCAAACGAAATATCCAGGACCGGGCAGAGATCGAGATTGAAACCGAAGAGCCGCAACAATCGTCCGGTAGTGTCGCCATGGCGCGCTATGAGTTTCGCGTCGCCCTTGTCGCGCAGTTGGCGGGCGTTTGGAGGCTCGTTGCCAATGAGTTTAAGGCGGGAAACCCTGCCGCCCTCCTGGTCGATAGTGATGATCGGTTCGACCTGACTCAAATCGCGAAGATCGTCAATCAATTTGCGAAGCTGCGCCGGCGCCTTGATGTTCCGCCCGAACAAAATGTATCCCCCTGGCTGCAGCTTTTGAAAGAGCGCGGCAGTCCCGGCGTCGAGTTGAGGCCCCGGAACGCCGACGAGCAAGAGTTGACCGGAATCGCTCGATGGCATAAGTGCGTGAATACACAACCACGTGTCGAAACCAAACGAAAAGATTGGCCTCTATGGTGGCAGCTTCGATCCGATTCACAATGGGCACCTCATTCTCGCCCGTGATGCGATGGAACGTCTCGAATTGGATAAAGTGATCTTCCTCCCGGCACGCATTTCCCCGCACAAACTCGACCGTCCTCCCGCGCCGCCCGAAGCGCGCTGCCAGATGCTGTCGGCTGCCATTGTAGACGAGCCGCGCTTTGAGATGGATCCATGCGAAATCGAACGCGAGGGACCTTCATTCACCATCGACACCGTGCAGTCGCTTCAAAGCCAATACCCGGACGCGAAACTCTACTATTTTGTGGGCGACGATAATTTGCCTGAGCTGGAGAGCTGGAAGGACAGCGCGAAGCTTCGCGAGGCCGCACAGTTTGTCGTGCTTTCTCGCGCGGGAATGCCTTTTCTGTCGGAATTTCCGACCATCACAAGACACGTTGAGATTTCTTCCACCGAAATTCGCAAGCGCGTCGCCCGAGGGCTTTCGGTGCGCTACATGGTGCCTTTGCCCGTCTGTGAATTGATCGAAAAGCTTGGCCTCTACCGCAATGATTGACGGCGAAACTCTCTGCCGCGCCTGCGCCGCTGCTGCCGCGGACAAAAAGGCCGTCGATATTGTCGTCCTCGACCTGCGCGGCATATCCACCTTCACCGATTACTTTGTCATTTGCTCGGCGACGTCCGAGCCCCAACTCAAAGCCATTTCCAGCTCGATACGCGAGCAGATCTGGGAACAGTTCGCGCGCAAGCCGCTTTCAGAGGACGGCTATCCGGCGAGCCAGTGGATCATCCTCGACTACGGCGACGTGATCGTTCACCTCTTTCAGGGGGAAAGGCGACAGTTTTACGCACTTGAGAATCTTTGGAGCGACGCGAAGCGCATCGAGATGGCGACATGATCCACCGCCTGAGGCTGCCCGTTTACAAGGGCGGCAGTCGAGTGTAAGTTCCCGCTGGAATACACCTGAGATGAACTTGATCGAGAACATTGAGGTGATCTGTCCGTATTGCGGATCGTCCTCCACAGTCGAGGCCGATACCGAAGAAGGATCTTACTCAACAATTGAGGATTGTTCGATCTGCTGCCGGCCTATTGCCGTGTCAATCCGGTGTCGCCCGGGAAAAATTGAGGCTGTGGAGGTGGAGCCTGGATGAACGCGCTCTCCCCGAGCCTTGCATCCTTTGCCGATCAGGCAGGCCACAAACCGCGAAAACGCCCAGTCTCAGGCCTGCGCAGGCCGGCTTGCGTTCGGCGCATTTTCGGAGTACAAAATAGCCGCAATGTTTGCTCAACGTGACGCCATTGTGCGCCTGCTTCGGGACGACGATCCCGAGACAGTGCGGCTGGTGAAGGAGCAGCTGGCCCTTGGCGGGGAGGAGTGGATATCTGGGCTTCGCGATCTTGCGCAAATGGACGACCAACGCGTCTCCAGCCATGCCCGCGACGTGCTGGCCGAGATAGCTTGTCAAGGCGCTGACGAAGAGTTCCTGCTCTTGTGCCACTTTTTCAACGACGACAGCGACCTCGAAAGGGCATGCTGGATGCTTGCCCATACGCTCGACCCCGCCGTCGATGTCGAATCCTTCGAGCACCGCGTCAATCAGTGGGGGCGCCAATTCCTTGTGGGGATCTCGGGCACAGTAAGCAACCGCCAACGCGCGCAGGCCCTCGCAGAATTCATGGCAGACGAGTTGTGCTTTCGCGGAAATACTGACGACTACTACAGCGAGCGCAACTCGCTCCTGCCGCATGTCATCGAAACGCGGATGGGCATTCCGATCACGCTTGCCATTCTCTACCGCATGGTTGCAGGGCGCGCGGGAATGAAAGTCGACGGCATCAATCTTCCGGGACACTTCATCGCGCGTCATGGGGAAGTCCTGTTTGACCCGTTTCACAAAGGGCGCATCCTGACGAAAGCTGATTGCGAGGAAATTCTCACCCGACAGAACCTGAGGTTGCGAGCCGCGCATCTCGAGGCCGCCACTCCGCGACAGATCCTGCTGCGCGTGCTGGCAAATCTTCTCTACGTCTACGACCTTCGGAAGGACCTCGAAAAGCACACCCGAGTCAACGCCTGGATAAAGGCGCTTTCGCGAGAGCGGTGAATTTGTCGGGTTTCCGACGCTTTGTCGAGCCGCACGACCATCTGCGTGCTAGGATCAATCCCTCGCTCTTGTGAACGTCGAAATCCTCAACACTGGCACCGAGTTGCTGCTTGGCAGCGTGACGAACACGCACCTCGCCTATCTCGGTCAACAACTTTTCCCGCTTGGTCTGCGCATCGCCAGACAGACGACAATTCCCGACGGTGCAGCCATTCGCCAAGGACTGCTCGACGCCTTCGTGCGCTGCGACATTCTCATGGTCACCGGGGGACTCGGGCCGACAACGGATGACATAACGAGAGAAATTACCGCAGAATTGCTCGGGATTCGCCTTGTCCTGGACGAGGCTGTTGCCAGCGCAATCCACGAGCGGCTAAACCGCCGGAAAATTCTCTTGCGCGAGCGCATGCTTCGCCAGGCCATGGTTCCCGAGGGCGCAACGGTGCTTCCAAACGCTCACGGCACCGCCCCTGGCCTCTACATACCGCCGGTTTTGACTCCCGCGCTCTCCACGCCGCATCTGTTTCTGCTGCCGGGACCGCCGCGCGAACTCAAGCCGATGTTCGAGAGCTGCGTTCGGCCGCTGCTTCGAAGCATTCGCGGAGACCTCCACAACCAGGAGTGCCGCACCTACCACATCGTCGGCTTGGGAGAAAGCGCGGTCGAGGAAATGATCGGAATGGAGCTTAGCTTGCGCGGCGATATCGAAGTTGGCTATTGCGCGCGCCCGAACGAGGTCGACTTTCGTCTGATCGCTCCTCGGGACGTGCTTGAAGCGGTTGAACCTCGGGTGCTCGAAGCGATGGGCAAGCACCTGGTCTCCACCGATGGGGATCACATCGAAGAGGTGGTCGTGAATCGTCTCGCGCACCTGCGCATGACGCTCGCCATTGCCGAATCCTGCACCGGAGGATTGCTTGCGAATCGCATAACAAACGTTCCGGGCGCATCGGTTGTCTTTCTCGAGGGTTTTGTCACCTACTCCAACGAGGCAAAAATCCGGAGCATCAACGTGCCCGAAAGTCTTCTCACCGCGCACGGAGCGGTAAGCGATCCCGTGGCACGCGCGATGGCCGAAGGTGCCGCGGCAAAAGCCGGCGCTGACTTCGGGATCGGCATCACCGGGATCGCTGGCCCATCCGGCGGGACCCCGGAGAAGCCCGTCGGAACCGTGTTCATCGCTCTCACCCAACGCGGCATGGCCACCGCGTGCCGAAGGGAAATCTTTCCCACCGACCGCGAGACTTTCAAACAGCTTGCCAGCCAGGTTGCTCTCGATATGCTTAGGCTTAGGATTTCGGATAACAGACACTTTTTGCCGCCTGAGGCATTAGCTAAGGTTTCTTAAGGCGGTCCGTCTTCCACCTTCTGGACCAAGCTTTCATCCTCCCCTCGCGCTGGCAGCAAGCGCGACGACATCCTCCTCCGCTGTGCGCCATGAGGTCATTAGGCGCGCCGTACCGCCGATGAATTCGTAATACCTCCAGCCCGCCTCGTGCAAGCGCGTCTGCACCGTCGCGGAAAGAACCGCAAAGACCGCGTTGGCCGCCACCGGCCGGACGATTTCAATTCCAGGGATAACGCGCAGATGATCCGCGAGAAGGCGGGCCATCCGGTTGGCATTTTCCGCATTTCGCAACCAGACGTCATCTTGCAGGCAGGCGGCCCACGGCGCCGAGGAAAATCGCATCTTCGAAGCGAGCTGCCCGCCCTGCTTGCAGCGATAGTCAAATTCCTCCGAGAGCCCGCGGTCAAAAAAGACCACCGCTTCGCTAAGACTGATACCCGGCTTGATGCCGCCAAAGCAAAGGACATCCACGCCGGCGCGCCATGTAAGCTCGGCGGGCGATAGGCCTAATGCGGCGACAGCATTTGCAAAGCGAGCTCCATCTATGTGCACGCGCAAACCGTGAAAGCGCGCCAGGTCCGCAATTTCGCAAACCTCTTCCGCGGCGTAGAGGCATCCGAGCTCGGTTGGCTGTGCTAAGCTTACAACTCGCGGCTTTGGATAATGGATGTCGGAGCGTTTCAAGATCATCCGTTCAATGCCCGCGCAATCAAGCTTTCCGTCCGGACCAGACGTTACGAGAATCTTTGTTCCGTTCGAAAAGAACTCCGGGGCGCCACACTCGTCCGTCTCGATATGAGAGGTTTCGTGGCATACGACACTGTGATAGCTGCGGCACATGGACGCCAGCGCGAGGGAGTTCGCAGCCGTCCCGTTAAAGACAAAATAGACGTCGCAATCCGTCTCAAAGATCTCGCGAATCCTATCGGTCGCCCGCGCGGTATGGACATCCTCTCCGTAGGACGGACAACATCCTTCGCTCGCATCAATGAGGGCAGTCAGCGCTTCGGGACAAAGCCCTGCCGTATTGTCGCTGGTAAAGTCGTAACGGGCCTCCACGCGGCGGATACTCTCCGCGAGTTC
>DATDAX010000106.1:0-8831 GCA_036525175.1 Terrimicrobiaceae bacterium
ACATCAAAGAGATCCCTTACCGGTTGGCTGATCGCCTTATCGAGCGACTCTGGCACGGTCGTGAGCACATATTCATAGAGCTTCCCCATTTTGATGCGCGTGCGAAAGAATGTTCCGTCATCCGGAAAGAAGAAATAGTCAAGTTGGGTGAAGACCTTGCGTGCGTAACCGAGAGGCTCGCTGACTATCGAGGATACAAAGCTTCTGCGACAGAAGGCCGCGATCTCTTTCAGCGACATCCCGTGATCCTTCTCCAGGAACGGAAATACCGTCGAACGGTACATCAGGTAATCCGGATCGAAGCCCAGCCTCGGATAGTATCTTGCAAGCGTTCTGGCAGTTTCCATTTCCCGGTCCAGAACAGGAAGGAATTCCGCAAGAAAGCGACGGCGCTCCTCGGATCCGCCGGGCTTCTCAAGCTCACGCTTCATGCTTTGCTGAATCACGTCGGCATGGATTGTAAAAAGCGTCATTGGCAGGACGACGCGCGTTTCCGCCGTCCGTATGAAAAGCAATTTGTCCGGCAGCAGTAGCGCGACAACGATCAGGAGGAGTCCTAGAAATGGGGTGAGGAGCCGGAAGCTCGGTGGAATGGCCTTTCCGAATAGACCAACGAAAATGGGCAGTGTGGTTGCCGGAACGGATAGGAGCCAGTTCGGCTTAAGCACAAACAGGGCGTATGCGAGCGGCAGCGCGAGCGCCCCGAAGATCAGGGAAGCCGCGGGTCTGGGTTCATGCCACCGAAACCTGCAATAGCTCGCGATGCAAAATAGCTGAAGGAATGCGGTGAAGGCCATGATGCCCTCCGGTCGAATCGAGAGTTCGAGTAGCAGCGCGATCGGACTGAAAAGATAGAGGGCAACAACAAGGAGACCTGTGATGACCGTGCCGATCTCGAAGACGAGATTCTTAGGGAAGAGCCCCGTCCACGTCCTCCACGTCAGCCACATCAAGATTCCGGCGGCGAGCCCCAGGAGCTGCTGGATAATGATGTACCCGGAAAATGAACCTGTGAGCCGCAGGCACGCGGCAATAAACGCGCCGTAGAGCCATTCGCGTTCGAACCGCTCGCGAAATCCCGTCCCTCCGAGCCAACTCAATGCCGGATCAAGCCATCCCCAGCTGTCCCACTCGGAGACGGCCACGGGAGCGATTCGAAATCGAACCGCCGCTGCGCCTGCGATAAGAAGGATAAGGACGAACCAGCCCAGAAGTCCGGGCAATCTTAGCAGCCATCCCCTCGAGACGTGGGGAGTGGAGAATCGATCGGCGGTCAAGGGCGATGCCTAATAGTTTGGCATCAAGGACAGTCCCTTGAGCGTGGTTTCATCGAAGCGCCCTGTCTGTCGAAAACCCGCGCTCCGTTGCCATGCCTTGAGCGACGCCACGAGAGAGCGGCTTGGCAATCCGTCGATCGGCCCATTATAATATCCGAGCAACTTGAGGTTTTTTTGCGCCTGGCGAATGACCGCGATCTGCGTTTCGGGTCCGACCGAAATGAAGGGTCCGCCCTTAAATAGAGTAGCGAGATTAACGTAGCCGGGAGGAGTGACGGCGGGCTTCTTGGGTGCGCGTGCTTTCGGGACAACTATCCCCAAGCGGCGAAGGGTCTGGGGATTCATTTCGCCAGTCACCTTTAGTTTCTGGGCGATCTGAAAACGTCGAATGGCCGCCGCGGTCTGGCTTCCCATCTGACCATCAACCAACCCGTTGTAGTAGCCAAGGCGCTTGAGCTTGGTCTGGACGCCAAGGACGACGTCGTCCGCGACCGAGTTGGAGACGAAAACTACGACAAGGCAGACCAAAATGCTCGTGAGGGTCTTCATAGCCGCGTTTCTAGCCGCGGCTCCGATGCTGTGCAAGCCGCCGGGACGCGTGCAATCATCGCCGCGGTCGCATCGCCACGGTGCCGGGCGTTACGATCAGCAGTGAAGCCAGCAGGCACCACGCCACGCCAATCGCACAAATCGTCCCGAGACCGGAAAGCGCCACGTTCTGCGCGAGCATGAGCGAACCAAAGCCGGTAGCGGTTGTCAATCCGCTCAAAGCGATGGGCTTTAGCACGTCGGAAAGATTCGAGACAACATCCTCCCTCTCTTTGGCAGCCAAGATGATATGCGTGCCGTAGTCGACGCCAACGCCAAGCATCAAAGGAAATGCTAGGACGTTCAGGAGATTAATCGGGATTTCGAGAACCTTGAGCGTCGCGATGGTTCCCGCGGCGGCCGCTATAAGAGAAACCGCGTGGAGAAGCCAAAGCCTCGCGTCGCGATACACGATGCCCAAAATCGTGAGAATGACCAAAGATACTGCTCCGCCGAATACAACGAGCTCCTTGTATGCCCACGCCGTCAGGCTCGTGAGCGCCTGGCTCCAGCCGGTGACGAGCGCCGAGGGCACAGCTGCTTCGACAAGTTCACCGATGTGTTTCCGCTGATCTCCGGTAATGTGCGTCGGAGTCCTCGCATACGCGATGGCTGCGTCCGATTCGGGCGAGATCATCCTGTCAAAGAGAAACCACCACGGCGAGGCAGGTGACAAGAATTCCGACCAGGTCGGGGTCGACTTGTCTTGCTCTTGGAGGCCGTCGAAAACACTAAGCGTCTCGCTAAACGCCGAAACGCTTAACCCGGAAGCCGCGATGGCATCCTCCATCGCCTTGCGCGATGCGGAAAGATCGCCGGAGCGCGCGGCCTCCGCGTTTACCTTCATGCGTGTTGGAACAAGAACAAGGGCGGAGGGCGAGGAACTCGTCTCAATGAGTCTTTGGTCTTTCAGGTGCTTGAGAACCTCGTCCAGGGCTGCAAGGTCGTGCGGCTGCGGTCGGGGCAGCACAATCATGATCGGCTCGAAGGTGGCCGGAAATTTAGCCATCATTAGCGTCAAGGTTTTTGCCGCCGGAATATTTCGAGGTTCCAATGAGGCGGGGGAAATATCAAAGCGAAGGCTCCGCCATGGCGCGAGGCTGAGAGCCGCCGCTACAAGGAAAATGATCGCCGCCAAGCCGAGAATCCGACCCGGTGACGTGAGGCATTGGTGGACAAAGGCGCGCGCCGGGCCGGTCGACGCCGCGGTGGACGCAGGGGCGTTCCCGACGAAAAGGAAGAGAAAGACGGGCATTAGCACCGCGCAGAAGAACACTCCCAACGCCACCAGGACTCCCAATTGGGCGAAGCCGCGCGAACCGCTGAAGCAGAGTGCTAGGAAACCGATCCCGGTTGTGAGGGCCACCCACAGGATTCCCGGCGTGCAATGGCTGATGGAGTCCGCGATCGCGCCCTCGCGGTTCGAGCCCGAACTCCGCGATTGGTAGAATCGCTGGCAAAGGAGCAGGCTGAAATCATCGCCGAGTCCGAACAGGATCGAGCAGAAACTGATCGCAATGATGTTGAGCTTCTCAAAATACAGCGTGCCGCAAGCCATCGTTGTGATGGCGGTAAGAGCAAGGAGAAGCGCGATTCCTATCAGCGGAAGCAATCGGCGGAAGCCGACCCAGAACAGGGCCGTGACGCAAAAGAGCGAAACGAGCGAAGTCGTCGCGATGTCGCGCTGCATGCTCTCTTCAATCTCGTCCACATACGCGGATCGGCCTGTAACGCCGATGTCCGGTCCTTCAGGGCCAAGTTCATCCTTTACCTCGCTGATAAAGTGGCGCACCTGCCGCATCGTCGCCCGGCACGCTTCCGCGGACAATTCAGACTGATTCGTAATGACAGGAATGATCATCGCCGTGCCATCGGCGGAGGTAAGATTGAAGGTCTCCGATATGGCAACCGTTTCCCAAACCGGCTTCGCTGCGCGTGCAGCGAGACCGAGAGGGTCGTTCTCGAGCTCGAACCGTGCCCTCGGTGAGCCGGCGGCGGTCTGAGCAGCCAGTCGGCCAATGCGGGAGCGGATGGCCTCGGGCGACAGGTCTTTCAACGCATCTGCGAACTGGTCAGTCGGGAGGTTGAGCAAAAGGGGGACGAGAATTTCATGAATCGTCTTGCGGCCGCCAGAAGTTTCCAGCGGCGGGGCGTCGAGCAGACGATGCACCCAGGGCTGGCTGCGCAGACGTTCAAGGAAGATTTCGCGATACGCGTCGGGGTCGGCAGGGGGTTTTTTCCAGGTGAGAAGGAAGGCAAGCTCTCGCGTTTGAGTGAACTCGCTGTTGAAGATTTTAAGGCCCTCGACCGCCGGGTTGTCCGCCGGAAGCAGATTGAGGATGTCGGAGTCGAAGGCGTTCTGCGACGCGATGATCCAGGCCGAAGCGGACGCGAGGAGCACCCCAGCCAGCCCGATTGCGAGGGGTTTTCGAACAATCCAGCGGGCAAGGACGGAAGCGACGCGATGCATGATACTGATCGATCGTCTGACGCTGTGTCTCGGTCGTCGGCCGTTCCTACACGTTGAAGCGGAATTCCATTACGTCGCCGTCTTGCACAACATAGTCCTTGCCCTCGATGCGAAGCTTGCCGGCCTCACGGGCTTTGGCTTCGGATCCCAAGGTGATGAGGTCGCCGTACGCGATGGTCTGCGCGGCTATGAATCCGCGCTCGAAATCGCTGTGGATCACCCCCGCAGCCGCGGGTGCCTTGTCGCCCGCGCGAATCGTCCATGCCCGCGTTTCCTTCGGACCGGTGGTGAGGTACGTCCGGAGTCCGAGAAGGTGATATACGGCGCGAATAAGCTGGCTGACTCCGCTATCCACCACGCCGAGATCGGAAAGAAATTCACGAGCCTCATCAGCCGGTAACTCGGCAAGCTCGCTCTCAATCTGCGCGCTGATCACAATCGCCTCCACCTGAAGGGAGGGACCTTCCGTCCCCCCTGCGTTCTGCGCGGCTGCGAACTCTTGCACCGCACGAACATACGGACTGTCAGGCCGGGCAAGATCGTTTTCACCAACATTGCAAGCGTAGATGACAGGCTTGGAGGACAGGAGGAAAAAGCTGCGCAGCAGCGCTCTCTCGTCATCGGAAAGCCGTGCCGTGAGGGCCGGCCTGCCGGCATCAAGGTGGGGCTGAATCTTCTCGCACAACGTAAGCTCGGCCTTGGCGGACTTGTCGCCGGAGCGAGCGCCTTTCTGTAATCGCTCGGCACGCTTCTTGATGGTGGCCAGATCTGCAAGAATGAGCTCGGTTGCGATCACTTCGATGTCCCGAACGGGATCAATCGAGCCCGCCACGTGGTGGATATCCGTATTCTCAAAACAGCGAACAACCTGGACGATCGCATCCACTTCACGGATGTGGCTGAGAAATTGATTGCCGAGCCCTTCTCCCTCGCTGGCACCCTTCACAAGTCCCGCAATGTCGACAAATTCGACCGCGGCAGGAATGATCTTCTGCGATTTCGAAAGCGCGGCTAATTTCTCCAGTCGCTCGTCAGGGACGTTTACGATGCCCACGTTCGGCTCAATGGTGCAAAAGGGAAAATTTGCCGCGTGAGCTTTGCGTGTACGGGTTACCGCGTTGAAAAGAGTGGACTTGCCGACATTGGGCAGTCCTACGATTCCTGCTTTGAGCATAAGGCGGGGAAAGCTACCGAATCGCGGGGAAGAGGCAAGTGCGACGGATGTGGCGTCCGTTTCACCAGATATGTGATACTCGGACGATGAAGCTCGAAGAAGTCGTAACTTATCAAAATGATTTGCTCCGCGTTGCAGAATTCCGTGACTATCCCAATGCCTTAAACGGCTTGCAATTGGAGAACTCAGGAACAGTCGCCAGGGTTGCTGCCGCTGTGGATGCGTGCGAACCCGTGTTGAAGATGGCTGTCGAGACCGGTGCGGACCTGCTCATCGTGCACCACGGGCTTTTTTGGGGCGGACTGCAGGGCGTCGCCGGGCCGCAGTATCGCAAGTTGAAGCTGGCGATCGATAACAACCTTGCCGTCTACAGCGCTCATCTGCCCTTGGACGCGCATCCTCAGTGCGGAAACAACGCGCTCTTGTGCAACGCGCTCGGTTTCCCGGAGCCAAGGCGGCCGTTCCTGGAAATCGGATTCCAAATCGAAGCAGAAGTCCAACGCCAAATCCTCAAAGAGAGAATCGAAAGGGCCGTTGGAGACAGGGTGCACCTCGCGCCGGGCGGACCGACAGTCGCACGGAGGATTGGCATCGTGACCGGCGGAGCAGGTGGTGAAGTCTTCAAGGCCGCCGCAGAGGGCATCGATACGTTCATAACCGGGGAGGGGCCCCATTGGTCGTTCACTGCCGCGGAGGAACTCGGAATCAATCTCTTTTACGCCGGACACTATGCGACCGAAGTGTTCGGAGTGCGCCAACTCGCCACATTGCTGCAGAAGAAATTCGGCCTCCCCTGGGAGTTCCTTCACCATCCTACGGGACTGTAGATCGCAGAAGTCGTTTACATCATTCGTGCGAGATGATGTTTTATCAGCTGATGCGTAATAATATCGTCCGTGCTTGGCGGGGCCTAAACGGGACGGGAGCGACGCCTTTCGGGCCGCTCCCGCTTTATGATGGCTGTAAGCCGGATTTTGTACTCCATTCCGCCCGAGGGCGGTATGGGAGTGGCGGTCATTTATCTTGCTCCGGCATGATGCCGGGGCAGCCATTTGAGCTGCGACTATTACCCGGAGGTCGGTCTCTTTAGGGAAACCGGGCAGGCGACCCGAACCTCCTGTTTTGTCTTGCACCGCACGGGGTTTGTCGTGCCCCCTTGCTCTCGCTTGGGGCGGTGGGCCCTTACCCCGCCTTTTCACCCTTACTTCCTCATCCCTTCGGCTCAAGCGATCGCTCGCCGGAGCAACGAGACAAGAAAGCGGTTTATTTTCTGTGACACTTTCCGTCGCAAAGAACTTTCGTTCAGCGCGCCCCTGCTTTCACAGGGCGTGCTGCCTTGTGGTGTCCGGACTTTCCTCTCCTGCGTCCTTCGCGGAGCCGGAGCGACCGCCCGCCAACCAGCAAGAGTATAGCTGCAGGGCCGGATCATTTCAAGGCGTCCGGCTGGCCTTGGGAATGGGGGATTTAGGGCGGAGTTTTGTGATTCGTGAGAATGTCCGATCCTATTCGAGAAGAGAATTGACTCGCGGGGCATCGGCGTTGAGCGTGCCGGTTCCATCATCCTGTCCATATGGAGAGTCTGGAAATCCATCGACCCCGAAACCTTGACTGGCGGCGCGCTTCAGCGCTGCTCTATGGCGATTGGGGAACAAGCAAGGCGTATGTCATCGGCCTGGCGTTTGTTGCAGCCGGATATTCCTCACTTCCCATCATTCTCGCGGTCTGCGTTTTGACAGCCCTTGTAGGCATGAACTACATGGTCGTTTGCCGCGCGTTTCCGGAAGGCGGGGGGGTGTACTCGGCGGCCAAAGAGCAAGGGAGGTTGCTTGCGGTTGTCGGAGCGCTGCTGTTGGTGGCGGATCTTACCGTGACGGCGGCGCTGAGCGGGTGGGCGGCTTTGAGCTACCTCGGTGTTCCGCAGGAACACGTGATGCTAAGCACCATTGTCTGCATTCTGCTGGTCGGCGTACTCAATTATTTTGGTCCGCGCCACAGCGGCAGTGTTGCCGTGGCTCTCGCCCTGCCAACGGCGATTGTCGTCGTAGCGATCATCCTGCTGGCCGCGCCGCATTTCACCTTCGCGCATCTCGAGCCTCCCCACGAGGATTTCGGCCATGTCTGGGTGGCCTTCGTTGGAGTCATCCTTGCGCTTAGCGGTGTCGAAGCGATCGCCAATTTGACAGGCACTCTGAAACCCGACCGTGGTTCGGTGATTGGACGTCCAAAGGTGGGCCGTGCGGCATTCAAGGCCATACTGCCAGTGGCGATCGAAGTGAGCCTCGGGACTGCCCTGCTTGGGTGGGCCATGCTTTCGTTGCCGAACGTTTTCGCTCCTGAAATGGTTGCACGGAAGGAGGACATGCTGCGCTTTCTCGGAGAGACGTATGGCACCATGAATTTCGGCATCGCCTTTGGTCATATTTTCGGGTTCGTGGTGGGTGTCGTCTTCGCGTTGCTTCTCTTGAGCGCCGTGAACACAGCCGTTGCCGCGCTGATCGGATTGTTGTTCATGATGTCTCGCGAAGGGGACATGCCGCGTTCGTTCGCGCGTTTGAGTGCTCACGGTGTTCCCGTGATCCCGTTGGCCATTTCGGTCGGCCTGCCAGTCGTCGTACTCTTGGTTACTGACAACTTCGAGGCACTCGCGGGCTTGTATGCCATCGGTGTGGTGGGCGCGATCTGCGTGAACCTTGGATCGTGCTCATTCAACAGGAAGATTGAGATGCATTGGGTGGAGCGCGCCATGATGGTCGGGACCTTCCTGATTCTCGTTGCGGTGGAGTTGACGTTGGCCAAGACGAAGCACGAAGCGCTCTTTTTTGTAACGTGCGTGCTCGTGGTCGGCTTGTTCCTCTGGACATACTCGCAACGCCTCAGCGGAACACGGACGCTTACTGTCACAAAGGAGTTTGCCGACATCGTCAAGCCTGAGGTGGTGCAGCAAATGTCCCAGATATCGGGCGGGACAGAGAAAATTCTCGTCTGCGTGAGAGGACTTACCCCTGTGCTGCGATTTGCCTTTGACGAGGCCAAACTGCGCGATGCATCGCTTTACGTTTTGTACATTCGGGAAATTGCCGTGCTCTATACCGGTGGATCTGTTCCCAGAGCGAATTGGAAAGAAGATCCGGAAGCGAGCGCCATTCTGGGAACGGCGATTCAGATTGGGAAACACCGCGGTGTGACGACCATCCCTGTCTTTGTGAGCGCGCCGAACGCTGCGTCGATCATCGTGGATATGGCTGCCACACTTGGGACGGATTTCCTCATGTTGGGCGCGACCCATCGAGGCGCGATGAGCAAGCTTCTCCGCGGAAGCGTT
>DATDAX010000107.1:0-33463 GCA_036525175.1 Terrimicrobiaceae bacterium
TGCCAGAGCAACTTAAACCCGAAATCATACTCTCTCACTGTTCTTCAAAACTTGCCTCCTTTGCGAATCAAAATCACATCGGCCGATCCATCGCATGACTGCGGAAACGCAGGACAAGCCGGGATCCGCTGGCGGAATGGACTTTCGGAGTGCTTGCAATTCCGTTGGTTCCATGGGCACATGCTTTTCCTTGGATGAGAATCGTGGCTTGAATGGGAGCGATGAGAACGATTGCCGTCCTTTTTTGCAGTTTCGGAATGGTGTTCTTTTCGGTGGCGGCGGACCCCGCCGCCGCACCTCGCACCATCCCGCACAACCTGGTCAGCGTGCTCGTCGTCCAACCCGCCCTGCTTCAAGAGATCCGCTATGCGACGCCCTACAACTTTACGGGAAAGCAATTGTATCCGTTCCCAGCCGCATTCATTCACAAGGATCTGGCGGGTCCTCTAAGAAAGATTCAGCAGGAACTCTCCCGTCAGGGGATGGGTCTGAAAATCTACGACGGCTACCGGCCGCTTTCCGTCCAACAGAGAATGTGGAATCTCATCCGCGATGAGAGATATGTCTCGGATCCGAGCAAGAATCGCGGCCGGCACACGCGCGGGACTGCGGTGGACGTCACGCTCGTAGACCGCATGGGCGATGAACTTCGGATGCCGACTGTCTTCGACGACTTCACTGAGAAGGCGCATCGATCTTCGACGACATGGACCCCGGAGCAACGGGCCAACAGCCGCAGGCTGCAAGAAGTCATGACAAAGAATGGGTTCATCCCCTACCCCTATGAATGGTGGCATTTCGATTACAAGAACTGGGAGAGAAATCCTCCCCTCGACATCAGCTTTAGCGATCTCGCAAAGGGCGTGAAGACAACCGTCAACCGCAGCGAATGACCTCGTTTGTGGTCGCAAGGAACGCCACGGCTACTTGCATTATGCAATGAAAAATCCGACTGTTCGTTTTGTGCTTCAACCCAAATCGATTCAGAAGATCGGTTCCGAGCTTGCCATCGCCTGGTCGGATGGCACGGAGACTTATGTGCCGCTGGAGATCCTGCGACGGGCGTGTCCTTGCGCGTCCTGTGGCGGCGAGCCGGATGTTCTCGGCCGGGTCATCAGGCCTGAGGTTCGCTATGCAACGGCGAGTTTCGACCTGCTAGGATGGGAAATCGTCGGTGGCTATGGGATGCAGCCGCGCTGGGGAGACGGGCATCGCACCGGAATCTACACCTTCGACTATCTGCAACGACTCGGCGCGATTGGATAAGTCGCTTCTCAAGGCTTCAATTCTTCTCCAGAAAGCGCATTTACGATCACGAACTTTTCCTGATGGAATGTGGGGTCGGATCGGAACGAGAGCCGTCCCGAATAGCGACGTTCGATATCCACGAGATGCTCCTCGTCTTCAGTGCGCAGGCGATTCAGCAGGTCCGGGTGAACGATCACCTTCACTTCGTGCACGCTGTCCTGGTATTTTCGCATGACCGAATGCAAAGCTCGTTGAAGCTCGACACTCATGGTCATGGGACTTTTTATTAAACCTCTGCCATTGCAGTTGGGGCAAGGCACAAACTGTGTGCTTGCAAGGCTCTCCGCGGCACGTTGCCGCGTCATTTCCATGAGTCCCAGCTGTGAAATCGGGAGGACATGGGTGCGCGCCTTGTCGCGCTTGAGGCGATCTCTGACGCGCTGATAGACGGTCTGTTGGTCCTTCCGGCTGGTCATGTCGATGAAGTCGGCAATAATGATGCCGCCAACGTTGCGCAGGCGCATTTGCCGGCAGATCTCGTCGGCCGCCTCGAGATTTGTCTGCAGGATGGTCCTGTCGATGTCCTTAGCGCCCTTGTTGCGACCGGTATTGACGTCCACCGCAATCAACGCCTCCGTCTCGTCAATGACGATATAGCCGCCACATGGAAGCCAGACCTGACGGTGAAAAGCAGCATCAATCTGCGCTTGAACGCCGAAGCAGTCAAAGATCGGTTGCGAACCGGTGTAGGGCTGAATTCGCTTCCTCGCGCGCGAAGAAATCTGGCCCACCAGTTCTTGAACGCGTTCGCAGGCCTTGGCGTCGTCAATGATGACAGCGTCGATCTCATCGGTGAGAAAATCGCGTACGGTTCGCTCGATCAGGTCGGGCTCTTGAAACAGGCAGACGGGCGCCGGAAGCTCTTCGAGGCCTCGCTGGATGTCATCCCACTGTTGAAGGAGGATGCTAAGGTCCCGGACGAAGTATCTTGCGCGCTGGCCATGGCCAACCGTGCGCATGATGACGCCCATCCCATCGGGAATTTCGAGACTGCGAAGAATCTTGCGAAGTCTTTCGCGTTCCTTGGGATCGTCAATCTTTCTCGAGATCCCGCATTGGTCGTTAAACGGCATGAGCACGAGGTAGCGCCCTGCCAGGCTTATGTCGGTCGTGATGCGCGGTCCTTTGTTGCCGATGGGTCCCTTCTTGACCTGAACGAGAATATCGGATCCTGCCGGGTAGATTTTCGGCACGTCTTTATGCGTGATTTTCTGCCCTTTCTTCTTGCCTCCGTCCCGGGAGACAACCTCGACTCCGCTATCCAGCGCTGCCGGGATGGCATCCCAAAACTGAAGGAAGGCATTTTTCTCAAACCCGATGTCTACGAACATCGCTTTGATGCCTTGTTCGATGTTTCGAACTTTTCCCTTGTAGATGGCTCCGACAATGTTGCGGTCGGATTCGCGTTCTGTGGTGTATTCCTCGAGGCGGTTGTTTTCAAGCAGCGCGACGCGCTTCTCGAGGCGCTCGCAGCTCACAATGAGCTTGATTCCTGTGCTCTTCTTTCCGAGGCCTAGAATTTTCTTGACGGTTTCTATCATTAAAAACTGGATGTTGCTCTCCTTGCGGTGAGGAAAATTGCTGTGGGAGGGAACCATTCATCGATGACCAGCGGGAGCCTTTTGTCGTTCCCTTTTTTCTCTGTTGCCACCCGTCAGGAAATTGAAAAACTTCTCAATTCCAGAAGGTTTGCGTACTTTGTTCCGGACTTTCCCGCCTTCGTCGGCTTCAGCGCGCACATTAGGCGCTGCGGGCTTGTTTTCTTGGGAGCGCCGCGAGGGTCCGCTATCTCCTCCCCCTGTCTCTTCATCCGCCGCAATGGTTGTCGACGTTGGAATCTCGCGGTTGAAGTCAACACTTTCAACGAACTTGAAATTTCCCTTCGCCGGTTCAAGCCAGGCTAGTTCGTAATCCTTTCCCTGATCGAGGGCGAAGGTATCTTCAAGGATCTTCGCAGCGATCGGAGCCGCGACGCCGCCGCCGGACTTTGCGCCCTGCACGAGTATGCAGATCGCATACTTCGGCTCGTCGTATGGCGCAAACGCCAGGAACCACGTGTGATTATCCTTCACACCACTGCGCCAGAATTGAGCCGTGCCCGTCTTCCCCGCGACAGTCACGTCCTTGATGCGCGCTTTCCCAGCCGTGCCACCGCTTTCGTTCACCACCTTGTTCATCCCCTGACGGACCTTTTCTACCATTTCTTCAGTCATGCCGCCGTCGGCAAGCAGGCTGGAGCGCACCTTCGCCGGTTCCTGGAGAAGAATGCTGCCATCCTGCGCGACAACCTTGTCGATCATTCTCGGATAATAGCACGTCCCACCATTGGCGACGGCTGCGGTAACCATCGCCATCTGCAAGGGCGTTGCAAGCACGTCACCTTGTCCGATCGAAGTATTCGCAGTAAGCCCCGAGCTCCAGCGCGCCTGAGGGTTGATCGCAGCCAGCCACTCAGGCCCTGGAAGGACTCCCGGAGCTTCCCCCGACAGCGGAATCCCGGATTTCTGGCCGAGACCAAGCATGTTCCCCATGGCAACGATTTGGTCTATTCCCGCGGCATTTCCGTACTGGTAAAAGAAGGCGTTGCAGGACACTTTGATTGCATTTTGCAAGCTAAGCGTGCCATGTGCGCCGCCTTTGTCAGCGATCCAGCATCGCATGTATTTGTTGCCGTACTGGACGCCGCCCGAGCAATTGAAATGGCGGTCGCCCACTCCTGCGCGCAGCCCGGCAAGTGCAATGGGAATCTTATATGTCGATCCCGGAGCGTAGGCGCTTACGGACCGATTGAGGAGGGGGTCTGTCTCGTCCTTGTTCAAAGCGAGCCAGTCCTTTGCTGCGATTGCGGGGATGAACTTGTTCGGGTCGTACGAAGGAATGGAGGCCATGGCCAGGATATCCCCGTTCTTTGGGTCTACGACGACGGCTGCGGCCCGGCCGACAGCGCGTAAGGCCTCCTCGACGATGTACTGGATGCGCGCGTCGATTGTGAGATAGACGTTTGCTCCCTGTTTGGGTTCGACGATTTCCGTTTCGCCTCGGATGATGGTCCCTTTGGCGTCGCGCTGGAGGATTTTCATGCCCGCCTCGCCTTTAAGGTAATCGTTCATGGCAAGTTCAATTTGAGCTTTGCCATCCATGTCGGGATCATAGAAATTGAATTTGTTGATGTCCGGAAGCTTGTTAAGGTCGTTGGGCATTCCGACGTAGCCGAGGAAGTGCGCTCCGAGCGCTCCGTAGAGGTATTGGCGAACGGGCTTTTTCGTTACGTTCACTCCCGGCACGCCAAGGTTGCGCTCCGAGAGCAATGCCATTGTCTCGAAGTCCATGTCCTGCATGTAGTTGTATGGAACTTCGCTGCGCAGGCGATAGTGGATCTGCAGGCGATCTGCGTTGTAGTCCTGTGCTACTCCGAGTTCCTCAAGCCTGGGGATGATCTCGTCGGCGACAATCCGCCGCACGTCGGCCTCAGACATATCCTTTTGCATGTTACGCACTGTTCCGCGGAAGGTATTCATGGGCACGCTGCCGTGGCTTTCTCTATATGCGCGGACCATATCCGGGAGGAAGAAATCCACATCAAAACTCGCCCGGTTCTGCACAAGGGGAATTCCGTTCCGGTCGAGGATGTCCCCTCGAACGGCAGGTATCCGAACGGTGATTCGCGAACCGGAGGCGACTTTAGCGGTATATTCCGCGCCGCGCGCGATCTGGACGTACCAAAGCCGGAAGGAAAGAGCGGATATCGCCAGGAAGATGATAGCACCCAGAAAGTAGATCCGATAAGGAATCTGCCCGCGTTTCATTGACGGATCCTCCTGAATGGCCGCAGGCGCATTGGGCCGTGCACGTAGGGCGCGGCCTTGACGACGGTCAGGTGAACGAGCGGAGCAAGGATCGCTGCAATGAAGCCTGGCGCTAGGATGCGCCAAGCGACCGTCTCGTTGAAGAAGACGCCCTGCCGTCTAAAACAGATCATGACGAACTGGAGCGCAAGGAAGACGCAGGTGCATACTGCGGCGAGCAAGACATGCACCCACCAACGTCCGCGGATGAAAGCGGGCTGCAAACCATGAGCAAAGAGCCCGAAAAACACGAACAGAACAATAGACCATCCGAGGGCGATTTCAACATGGCCATTAACGACATTGAGATGGGCCAGGTCGGTCAAGAGACCCGCGTAGATCGCCATGAGCAGCATCGCCCAGAATGGCATGGCAAGGGCGCCATAGCAGAACAGCATCGGCACGAGAAACACCCGCGCGCCATGAAGTAATCGCAGAGGGGGAATGAACTCCTGAATGACAAGGGTTACAAAGATCGCCAATGCCAGCGAAAACCAGCCGACGGCAAGTTTCATTTCGCGCCGACGACCACAAAGACGTCCTCCACGGTGGATAAGTCTACGGCCGCCTCGACGATCGCTTGTCCATCCAGCGGGCGCGCCTGGAAGCTTTTCACGGTTCCAAGGAAAATGCCGGACGGAAAGACTCCGGTGGAAGTCCCCTTGGTGACGCCTTCTGTGAAGACCTTTTGGCCAGGCTGAAGATTCGCCTTCTTGCTCAAGAAATTGAGCTGCATCTCGGAGGGCATTTCGCCTTCGCCAACGCGGCGACCGGAGAGAATGCCCCTCTCGTTGGACCCCTCGACCTTCGAAGCTACCTTGCAACTCTCGTCGCTAATGAGAAGCACGATGGATTCGTTCTTCGCCACCGTCGTGGTCTTGCCCACAAGGCCGACATCTGTGAGCACGGGCTGGTCGGGCTCGACGCCGTCCTCAAAGCCGCGGTTGATCCTTACTGTGCTCCACCATGCTGAGGCGTCCCGCGAGATCACTCGGGCGGGCAGAAGCTTGAAGATCGAGCGTTTCCTGTATTCCAAGGCAGAGCGAAGCTTGCTGTTTTCGGCTTCGAGATCTCTGAAAATCTGGTTCGACGTGCGAAGCTCCTTGTTTTCCACTTTTAGCTGCTCATTCTCGCGTTCGAGCTGATCGAGCGTTTTCAGACCCTGTCCCATTGCGCCGATCTGTCGCTGGACGGCTGATCCTGTTTTCAGGAAGGGAGAAATTACGCTGAGAAAGCCCGCCTGAAGCCTTTGCATCGTCGTGGCGCCGAAGGAGGAAATTATCACGGCGCCAATAATTACGGCGATGACAAGGATGACGTTGAGCCGGCTCATCGAAACCGTGTGCTACATCCTCAGAATGCCACGTTTTGGCACGAGTTCCGGTCAATTGCTGCTTGAACTGCGGTCGCGAGAGGCCACCGCCTTGAGGAAGCGCAGTTCTTGCAGTGCCCTGCCGGTTCCTTCGGCTACCGCACTGAGCGGATCCTCGGCAACGTGGACGGACAATCCTGTTTCTTCCTGCAAAAGTTTGTCGAGGCCACGCAGCAGGGCGCCGCCACCGGCCAGGACCAGTCCCCTGTCGACAAGGTCTGCCGAGAGTTCAGGCGGACAGCGTTCGAGAGTTATCCGAACGGAATCCACGATGGTTGAAACTGGCTCGAGGAGCGCTTCACGGACTTCCTGGGAGGAAATAGTGATCGTCTTGGGCAAACCGGCAACCAGGTCGCGCCCTTTGACCTCCATACTCATCTCCTTCTCCATCTTATAGGCGGAACCGATCTTGATCTTAATATCCTCGGCCGTCCGCTCACCTATCATAAGGTTGTAGGCGCGCTTCATATAATTGATAATTGACTCATCGAGTTCGTCACCCGCTACGCGCACGCTGCGGCTGAATACGATGCCGGAGAGGGATATGAGGGCTACTTCCGTCGTGCCTCCCCCAATATCAATGATCATGTTGCCCGCCGCGTCCTGCACGGGAAGGCCGACGCCAATCGCCGCAGCCATGGGCTCCTCGATCAAATACACTTCGCGTGCTCCCGCGTGTGTTGCAGAGTCCTTTACCGCGCGCTTCTCGACTTCGGTGATTCCGCTCGGGACGGCGATGACAACACGCGGCCGGACCATCCTGCGGCGGTTGTGCACTTTGGAAATGAAGTGGCGGAGCATGGCTTCGGTCACCTCAAAATCCGCGATCACACCGTCCTTGAGGGGCCGAATGGCCACGATGTTGCCGGGAGTTCGCCCAAGCATTCGTTTCGCCTCGTCGCCGACAGCGAGCACCTTGTTTGTGCCCTGCTGAACCGCAACTACGGAGGGTTCGCGCAGGACGATGCCATGATCTTTGACATAGACGAGGGTATTTGCAGTCCCCAGATCGATCCCTATGTCGTTCGAGAAAAAGCCTAAAACATTGTCAAACATGTGGAAATTATTGCGTTGTGAGTTGGCATTTGGGGGATCTCTTTCGTCGCCGGATCCCAAATCGTTTGCCAGAGCCCGAAAGTTGGTGCCCGCGCGCTGTGGCGTCAAGCGCCGAAACTTTCATCGCCCAATTCAGACCGTATTGCCTTCCGCCCCGTATGGCGAGCGGCCTCTTGGTGGCCTTCTGGAAAATTCCTCCGGTCCAGCGTCGGAGACTTTGGGGCTGGCTACGGCCTGCCCGTCCGGGCAGCTGTCAAATGGCGGCTGCGATGGCTTCGCCCATTCCGGCGGTATCCAGCCGGATGGTGCCGGGAGTATAAATGTCGGCCGTTCGCAGGCCCGCTGTAATGACGTGCCGGACTGCCGTTTCGACGACTGCGGCCGCGTCTTCCTGGGCGCACGAAAATCGCAGCAACATGGCCGCGGAGAGAATTTGTGCGATGGGATTTGCGATTCCCTTGCCGGCGATATCCGGAGCGGAGCCGCCACTCGGTTCGTACATCCCGAAGCGGGCCGGGCCGGAAATGGTCTCGCCGAGGCTGGCGCTTGGCAACATTCCCAGAGACCCGGTGAGCATGGCAACCTCGTCACTCAGGATGTCTCCGAAGAGGTTTTCGGCGAGGATCACGTCGAAAGCCTTCGGATTTTTTATAAGCTGCATCGCTGCATTGTCGACGTAGAGGTGGCTAAGCCGGATATCGCGAAAATCTTTTGCGACCTCCTCGACCACGCGCCGCCAGAGGATTCCGTTCTGCAGCACATTGGCCTTGTCTATTGAGGTCACATGTCCTCTTCGCTTGCGGGCTGCCTCGAAGGCAACGCGGGCAATGCGCCGGATTTCGCTCTCCCAGTAGACCATTGTATCCACGGCGAACTGCTCGCCGCCTTCATGCTTGATGTACTTGGGCTCGCCAAAATAGAGCCCTCCGGTCAACTCTCGCACACAAAGAATATCGAACCCGCCCTCGACGATCCTTGGATGGAGCGGCGAGGCATGAACCAGTTCGGGCAGGCAAACGGCAGGTCGAAGGTTTGCGAAGAGTCCGAAGTATTTGCGAAGCGGGAGAAGTGCGGCCCGTTCGGGCTGTTCCAGAGGCGGAAGGGATTCCCATTTCGGTCCGCCGACAGATCCAAACAGGATTGCGTCAGCTGCCTCACAAGCCCGGAGCGTTTCTTCCGGAAGCGCTTTTCCCCGTGTATCGATTGCAGCGCCGCCGACGGGCTGTTCGTTGAACTCGAGAACGAGTGAAAACTTCTTTTCGACCGCGCGGAGCACGCGAAGGGCCTCGGTCATGACCTCCGGGCCGATTCCGTCGCCTGCCAGCACGGCAATCTTGTAGGTGTTGCTCATCTGCGCTCGCATGGAATCAGTGGAATGCGGCTCTGGCAAGCCGTCGGATATGAAACAACCGCGGAGAGCAGGAGGATGATCAGAAGACCGAAACGCAGGTCAGGGCCGCGCGCGCGGCTCGGATGAAAGTCGTCACTCGGAGCCGATCCTTGCGCCCTGGGCTGCTTTCGACGCCGCTCGCCGTATCGACCGCGTGTGGACGAACGGTGCGGATCGCTTGGCCGACATTCTCCGGGTTGAGGCCGCCGGCCAGAATGACACGCCTGGCAGGCTGCGCTGCGACGAATTCGGCTGCGGATTCCCAATCGACGCTGCGGCCCGTGCCACCGTATGCAACCGCAGACCATTTATCCAAGAGCAGATGGGGCGTATCGTATCGAAGCGCACACGCCAGAGACTCCTCGTTCTCCACGCGTACCGCGCGAATCCAGACGGGAAATCCCGCGTCCGCGCAGAGCTCGGGTGTTTCGTCTCCATGGAACTGCACGGCCTCGAAACATCCTGAGTCACGCAGCGCGCCGAGTTCATCCTTTGCGGCGTTCACCACCACTGCGACTCGAAAAGCCCGCCCCGTAAGCGAAGCGATCCATGCCTGATTCTCCCCGAAAGGGATGTACCTCTTCGAACCGCTGAAAAAATTAAATCCAAGGGCATCCGCTCCCGCATCGATAGCCATCAAAGCGTCTTCCTCTGTGGTAATGCCACAGATCTTTACCTGTACCGGTCGCCCGGGTTCGAGAAAGTTCATTCCTTGAGAAGATCGAGTTCCGGGATGTCGCGCACAAGTTGAATCAAGCCTTCCTGCCAGCGCTCGCGAACCATTCGCAAATAGGGATCATTCTCTTCGAATTTGATTCGATAGCGCACTTCAAGGCTATTAACCTTATAGGCAAACAGTTCGAATGGCGTCCCCACCGAAAGATTGCTCTTGGCGGTCGCGTCGAGCGAGAGCAGGCCCAGTTTGGCCGCTTCGCCAAGAGAACTTTGACGGCTAAAAACGCGGTCGAGGATCGGCTTACCGTACTTGAGCTCCCCGATTTGCAAAAATGGCGACTCGCTGCTCGCATGGATGGCATTTCCTTCAGGATAGACCTGATAGATCTCGGTTTCTTGGCCGGCAATCTGACCGCCGAGGATGAAGTTGCTATTGAAACTGATACCCGCCCGGTCGAGCGCTTCGGCATCCATCCGGCGAACCTCGCGAATTCGCTGCCCCAAATAGTGTACCGTATCCAGGAAACTCGCCTGGTTGAGCAACGTGTGGACATTGGGATCGTCCTTTGCCTTCTGGAGATCGCGTTCGATCAAGGCCACGACAGATTGCGTGATGGACAAGTTTCCCGAACTCAGAAGACAAAGGACGCGCTGCCCCCGCACTTCATACACGCGCATTTTGGAGTGGATTGTGACATTGTCCACACCTGCGCTCGTTCGCGAATCCGAGAGAAAAACCAAGCCCTCGCTGCAGTGGAGGCCCAGGCAGTAGGTCATTCAATCACTCGTGCATTGGCCTGCTTGATCGCCGCATGGTGCGTGATGACATGGATCCTTCCGTCGCTGCCCCGGAAAAACGAGCTCAGTATCCAACTCACAAGACTGATGACGATCGCCCCAAAGAATGCGCTCCAGAAGCCGGAAACCTGGAAATCCGGAATTATTCTCGAAACGAGCATCAGGAGCAGTGCGTTGATGACAAAGATAAACAATCCCATCGTTATGATGATCCACGGCAGACTCAAGAGCAGCAAGACGGGTCGGACAAAAGCATTGATGATTCCAAGCATGAGTGATGCCCCGAGCAGAGTGCCCCAGCCCGCGTAACTTATTCCCGGAATCAGATGTGCGGCGACCAACACTGCGATTGTGGTGAAAAGCCAACGAATGACAAACGCAGTCATGAAGAGGAACCTATTTTGGACGCAAAATTTTTGAAGATTTATTTTGCAAAGCCTGCCAATCGCGAGGGTAGTCTACCGCCCAAGGAACCGAAATGATGTCGAAGAAGAAGAAAGACAAAGACGAGCCCAAGAAGACGAAAGCAAGGTCGTCAAAAAGGGCGTCTCAAGACGCTATAACTCCCGTCAATGACCCGACGCCCGCTGTGGCGACAGATTTGCCCGGAGCGCCCAAGCCCCGACGCACGATCGCCGGGAGGAAGAAGCCCGCTGCTCTGGAGCTTTCCGCCGACGATATCGCCCTTCGCGCTTACTACCTCGCCGAGCACCGGCGGAGCCTTAAGCTGCCGGGAGATGAATTGGCCGATTGGGTGGAGGCCGAGCGACAATTGCGCAAGGAAGCCGCCAAGAAATCAGCCTGAAGGGCGGTCCCCAGGCGATTTTCGACCTTCCAAGCGAACCGTCACTGCAGCAAAAGCTCTGCCTCCCGCAGGGCTCAGGGGAAACTTTTCTCTTGCCTGCCGGGTTGGGTTCTTTACCTTCCCTGACCCCCGCACGATGGCTAAGCGTTTGCGCTTCTGCTGTCCCAATTGCGGGTAATTTCAAATCATGTTTGCACGGCATATAGAAGCGTTTCTGGTGGCAGCTCTTCATAAGAGACTGTCAGGCTTCTGCTTGTTGTGAACACAACCTGTCTCTGCCATGTCCGCCACGCTTGAGGCCAAAGCCCGATCTACCAATCCCAATTCTCCCGACCGAGCCTTCCCGCTCGAGTGGACCCGTAACATTGGAATTGCCGCCCACATCGACGCCGGCAAGACGACTCTGACCGAACGCATCCTCTTCTACACGGGCATGATCCACAAGATCGGTGAGGTTCATGAAGGAACCACTGTGACCGACTGGATGGAGCAAGAGCGCGAGCGGGGTATCACGATCACCTCGGCAGCCACGACATGTTCATGGCTGCAGCGCAAGGAAGACGGTGTCTACAAGGTTTTCGAAGGTATCAAACAGCGCGTAAACATCATCGATACCCCTGGCCACGTGGATTTCACTGCCGAGGTCGAGCGCTCGCTGCGCGTTCTCGACGGCGCGATCGCCGTCTTCTGCGCCGTCGCCGGAGTTCAGCCCCAGTCGGAGACAGTCTGGCGGCAGGCCAGCAAATACGGCGTGCCGCGCATCGCCTTCGTCAATAAGATGGACCGCGTTGGCGCGGATTTCGACGCAGCCATCAATAGCATGCGCCAGAAACTGGGCGCAAATGCGTGGCCGATATTGCTTCCGCTCGGTAAAGAGGATTACCTCAAAGGGCAGATCGACGTCCTAAACCAAAAGGCCGTCATTTACTCCGACAGCGACCAATTCGGGTCGACGTATCAGGTCGTGGATATACCACCCGAGTACAAGGCCCTCGCCGAAAAGGCCTATCAGGACCTCGTGGAGCAGATGTGCGATCTCGATGAGGAGGTTGGAATGCTGTTCCTGGAAGAAAAGCCGATCACTAAGCAGGATCTTAAGGCAGCGATCCGCAGGCAAACCATCGCGAACAGGTTTGTTCCCGTGGCCGGAGGCTCCGCATTCAAGAACAAGGGCGTTCAGTACCTTGTGGACGCCGTAGTGGACTACCTGCCCAGCCCGCTCGACATTCCGCCTGCAAAGGGTCAAAATCCCGATACCCGCGAGCCGATGGAGGCGGTGTCGGATGACAATGCAAAGTTTTGTTCGCTCGCCTTCAAGCTTTGGAGTGATCCGTTCGTCGGCAAGCTCGTTTTCTTTCGAGTCTACTCGGGCAAGTTGAGCAAGGGCGACACGGTATACAATCCGCGCACGAACAAGCGCGAGCGCATCAGCCGCCTCATTCAGATTCAGGCCGACAAACGTGAGGACATCGACACCTGCTATTCCGGCGACATCGCGGCCATTGTGGGAATCAAGAACATTACGACCGGGGACACACTCTGCGATGAGGACTATCCGATCCTCTTAGAGCCTCCCTCATTCCCCGATCCCGTCATCTCGATGGCCGTCGAGCCCAAGACCAAGCTCGATCAGGAAAAGATGTCGAGTGCACTTCAGCGCCTCGCCGAGGAAGATCCAACCTTTCGCGTCTTCACCAACGAGGAGACCGGCCAGACGATCATCGCTGGCATGGGCGAGTTGCATCTCGAAATCATTAGGGACCGCATGTTCCGGGAATTCAAGGTCGAGGCCAACGCGGGCAAGCCCCAGATCGCCTACAAGGAAACGATCCTTGTTCCGGCGGACGGTGAGGGCAAGCTTGTCAAACAGTCGGGCGGACGCGGCCAATATGGTCACGTCATTGTCAAAATCGCTCCCAATCCGCGCGGAAAGGGCATCACGATAGAAAACAAGGTCGTCGGCGGCAATATTCCCAAGGAGTACATTCCGGCCTGTATCAAGGGACTCAACGAGGCGGTCCACAACGGGGTCGTTGGCGGCTATCCCGTGATCGATGTCCACGTCGACATTGTCGATGGCAGCTACCACGATGTGGATTCCAACGAACTCGCGTTCAAGATGGCCGCCATCTTTTCGTTGAAAGACGCATTAAAGAAAGCGAAGCCGATTCTTCTGGAGCCGATCATGAAGGTCGAGAACATCACGCCTGAGGAATTCCAAGGTGACATCATGGGCGACCTCAATCGTCGCCGCGCGCGTATCAGCGGAATGGAAACGAAGGGCAATCTTTGCACGATCACAGCGGAGGTTCCGCTCGCCGAGATGTTTGGCTATGCCACTGCGATTCGCTCGCTCTCGAAAGGACGCTCTTCCTATTCGATGGAACCATCCCACTTCGAGCAGGTGCCGACGAATGTCCTTAACGCGGTGCTCGATCAGCAGAAGGGCTGAACAAACGTCGCGAGCGCTTTGCCTTAGCGGTGGCCGATGACAGGCTTGATCTGGAGCTTGCCTGCGTTCTCTGAGAGTTTCTTGGAGAATACCTTGGCCAGGGCGCCGTTATCCTGCAGGCGCATGGTTGTGTCATGCTTAGGATTGTTGTCGTTTTGCCACCGTTCGTTCCACCAGGAGAATCCGATGACGTGCGGCCAGCGACCACTGAGCAAGTCGTCCAGCGCGCGCGCTGTCCATTCGGCCGCGTCTTGTCTTGGATTGCCGGAGGCGTGTCCAAATTCAGCCACGATAATCGGCTTGCCGGCCGCCAGCTTTTGAACGCGGCGATAGGCTGGATCCAGAGTGTCCCGAAAGGGTTTTGGGTCCCATGTATCCCGCGGGGTAAGGTAACCGTAGCAGCTGAAACCAACCCAGTCCACGACGTCATCGCCGGGGTAATAATTCTCGAAGTGATTCCAAGCCTCGTTGGGATGGTCGTTGGCATCGGGATGCCACACCCAAAGCAGGTTGTTTGCTCCCTCGCTGCGCATTAGCCTGACAATGCGACGCCACGCAGCGACGAAGCGCTCGGGACCGTCTGCCTTGTTGGGATCGCCAAACCCGTCGGTTCGCCCACCGCCGTGGTATTTTCCATTCCATCCGAACCAATGGCCGTTCATTTCGGTGCCGAACTCGACAAGAACAGGAGTTCCGAACTCCCGTGCGGAGCGAGCCCATGCGCGGAAGTCCTCGTCGAAATTCCCGTTGATGATGGCCTCCATGGAAAAGGTCCGTTCGGCTTTCCCCGGCTTGTGGTTCTCGGACCTCAGCATCAGTCGAATGTAGGGGACAGCGCCGTGGGCGCGGATCCACTTCGCTGTGCCGGCTGGAAACGCGCGGCTTTCGTACCAGTTGTTCGAGAAATAGACCCAGGTCACCCGCCGGCCGCCGGCCTTCTCGTATCCGATCACGTCCTGCAAGGTGATATCATCCTCCTCGCCGTCGACACCACCTGGATAGACTCCATAATAGAGCTTTCCGGGCGGCGGAGGCAAAAGCGCGCTGCTGTCAGCCTTGGCGGAGAGACCAGCGCCAACGAGAAGTGCGGCAACGACGATCACATTGCCGAGCAGCTTTCTTAGGCGAGGCGAGATTCGCTTGTTCCTGCCCGGGACTGCGCGATGAGGCGTGCATAAGTCTCGGACGGTCTGTCGCCAAGATGATCCACGGCGAGCCGCTCGGCGTGGTTTGTGTAATCGATGCTGAAGAGTCCAAATCGCGGCGTATATGATCCCCATTCGTAGTTGTCGGTGATTGACCAATGCAGGTAACCTAGCACGGGCACGCCTTCTGCGACAAGGCGACGTACCTCTGCGACGTGGGCCTTCAGAAACTCGCTACGAGTGAGGCGGTCGCGCCGCGGATGGGCGATGCTGTTATCGAACTTTCTCCGAAGTGCCATGCCATTCTCCGCGATAAGAATCCCGCGCTGAAATTCGGCGGCGTAGTATTTGCAGAAAAAATGGAGGCCCTCAGGCAGGACATGCCAGTCCCACCATTTGCGTGAGAGACTGTCCATAAGGTGGCTGCGAAGGCTCTCCCTGCGAAATTCCAGATCCACGAACGAGGGCGGCCGGAAGAGGTGTCCGGTGAAGGGATCGTAGTAATCCAAACCAATATAATCGAGCACTCGGTCGCGCTTGGATTGCGCGAGGGTGTCCAAGAAATAGCCAAAGGTTTCCGCGACGGCGTGTTTGGGAGCGAGGACATTCACGAGAATGTGAAAAAGGCGCCCGAGCCAGACGAAAGGATCCGAATGAAAAGGCAGTTCCGCTTTCAGCAGGGCGTGGTGGAGACGATTGGATTCTTCGCGAAGGTAGCCCTTTACGTTCGAGGCACGCACGTGGCGTTCGCGAACGCAGAGCAAGTCGAGAAGCATTTTCTCAGACCAATAAACGTCGCTGCAGAAGGTATTCATCGTCACCTGTGGCGAGCGCCATCCTTGCGCTTCAAAGAGGTCATGAATGGCGTTGTAGGCCCGCACGTGAGCGGAGAGCAGATGATTGTATGCGGAAACTGCAACAGCCATGCCGCGGTGGCCGCCGCCGGGGAAGTGACGGTTTAGATACGTGTTGATCACCAGCATATTTGGTTCATTGATCGTCACGAACCAATGCAAGGGCGGCTGTCCATGCACTTCCGTCAGCCTGCGATTGACGTGCGCTACGGCGGTGGAAACAAATTGCTCAAAAAGCGCGGGCGTCCGGTCGTCGAGCCACGCGTCGACTCCCAGCCAGGCGGGATGCGTAAAATGCTGAAGGGTAACAACAGGCTCGAGCCCGTATGTGCGGCATGCCGCAAGCCGGTCCCCGTAGCCGTCGAGGGCCGCGATGTCGAAGGCGGGAACTCCTGAAGGCTCGATGGAAGCCGAAGGTTGCACGCGTGCCCATTCGATGCTGAGCCGGAAGGCGTTAAGCCCCATGGCGCGGCAATGGGAAAAATCCTCTTCATAGCGATTCCAGAAATCGCTCGCCACACCTGTGCGCATGACGCGTCCTCTTGCTTCGAGGTCGGACCAATTGTTTTGGGGCTGGCCGGAGCCGTTGTAGCCGCCTTCGCACTGGTAGCCCGAGCTGGCAACACCCCATAAAAATTCCTCATTCACGGAAAGATGTGTGCTGAAGCTGCTGAGTGCACATTCCAAAAGAATCGTCTCAAGCCGCCGACCTGGCGCTCAAAACTTGTTATCCCTTATCCTCCTCGAAGCGTTTGCGAAGCTCCTTTTCGCGCAGGCGAGAGATTTTGGCGGGTTCGCGGGCTGGAGATTCCAGGACAATACGAGCGATGTCGTCCGCTGCGCCGGGTCGGCCGAGGCGGCGTGAGTTTTGAGCCATCGTCGCTATCCGTTCTGGATCGTCGAGCAGTCGTGAAAGCTTGTGGTTGAGGATCGTTACTTCCGTGCATTTGACGGCGGCTCCCGCCTCGAGGAGCACATCGGAATTGCGTTCCTCCTGTCCGCCGATCGGATCGAGAATCACCATCGGCAGCCCGCGCGCAAGGGCCTCGGCTGTGGTAAGCCCGCCCGGCTTGCTAAGCAGGAGGGTGGCTGCGCCCAGCAAGTCAGGCATCTCTCGAGTAAATCCCAGCACGCAAAAACGGTCCCTTCGCTGCGCGGTGAGGGTCTCGATCTCCTTCCTTAGCTCTTCATTATTTCCGCAGACGATGATGGCTTGGAAGTCACGGTCAAGCTGAAGCATCCTTCGAACGACTGCCGAGGCCGGGCTGAGCCCGAGGGTGCCACCTGCAACGAGCAGGGTCGGCCTGGCCGGATCGAGGCCATGCCGCTTAAGCACGGCTTCGCGGTCAACCGGCCGTGAAAACTCCGGCTCGATGGGAATTCCGGTGACGTGAATCCGGTCTCCCGGGAGGCCAAGGCCTTCCATGTGGATTCGGTCCTCCTCCTGCGCAACGAAGTACCAGTTAAACGCGCGCGTGATCCAAAAGGCATGAAAATGATAGTCGGTCACGACGATGCCCAGCTCGGCTTCGAGTCGGCCAAGCCCGATGAGGAACGAAAGCACGCCGGCCGGCATGAAGTGTGTGCAGAGTATCGAGTCTGGATTGAACTCGCGTACGAGATTCACCAGCGGGAGCGCTTGGGGAAGATCGAGCGCGAGTCTGCTCTTGTCGGATATCCAAGGGTCGTCGCTTGAAACGTACCACCAGCCAAGAAACTCCGGCAGGACAGCGGAGAGACGTTTGTAGAGCGTCGAGTAAAGCTGCTTGTGCAGAACATTCGTATGGTCGAGCGAATCGTCCACCAATACTTCTTCGACTTCGGGTCGAGCGCGGAAAGACTTCGCCAGGGCCTCTGCGGCTTTGACGTGGCCGGAGCCGACCGACGCCGAGAGGATTAGGATGCGTTTGTTTTTCACCGGAATCGGAAACGATCACTCAACGCGATGCGAAACGGAAGAAAGTTCCGTCGTGCGCATCAGGAAAGCGGCTGCAAGCTACTGAGCCCTGTGGTAATCGTCCATGCGTCATCCAATGGCATTCGCTTTTCCTCATGTCCGCGACCCCATGAGTCGCTATAAACAATCTCTCGGGTTGTGCTGTTGTATCCGATGATGATTCGCATATGGCCGCCAGCGGCTTGGGGGAGTTCCTTTTCATTAACGATTCCGAGGCGAACGGACCAAAGGAGGGGAACCCCTTCGTCGATATTGCGCTGGATGTCCCGCTGAAATCGGCCGAAGTCCGAGGTGCTCTTCATGCGCACTTCTCTGTAGATGTCCGGTTTCATTTTCGCGAAGAAAGCGTCCGCGCCAACTCCGTACCCCGCGATCGCGACCTCAGGTGCCAGCTTTCCACGCTTCGTGGCGCGGTTATAGTCATCGACGGTCTTTTGGATATCACGAATGTTCCACTCGTAGAGCGAGCGCACCTTTATGTGGAGCCGCGGCGTGAGCCCCTTCAGCGAAGCCAGCATGGCGCCGGTGCTCGTTCCTCTTTCCGCGTCACTGTTCGCGACTTGGGCGAGTTCGTGCTGATCGACCGTGGCGCCGTAGTAGCGCAGAACGCGTTCTACGGAAGCGACGACGCAGTAACCCTTTTCTCCTTGATCGACCATTGGCAGACCCTTGAGCTTGACGTCGCCTCCTGCGATGCGCTCGACATGATCGCGTCCCACAAACCGCTTCACAATGTCTCGAGACGTCTCGGGCGTTGTGCCGATGGGCACAGGCACAGACGTATTTGGCCGTACGGTGAGCCGAATGAATTCCGCCCGGAACGGTATGGCTCTGAGGTTGGATCCTTTCGTAGCGCTCCATTCCAACAAATATCGGGTACCGTTAGCTTCCCAAATGCGCCCCGTAGCTTTTACGGCGCTGCCCGCATCCCGGCCCCGGTCCGTCGGTTGGCGTCCGGTGAGCTCGTTGAGATCGGCGGTAATGCCTGCAAGAAGCTCCTCGAATTGGTCCTCCCGCAGGGCTCCCGAGTCTCCGCGGTTAAAGTATAGCAGTCTCGCCTCTGCGAGTTTGCCGTTGCGAAAAGAAAGGATTGCCTCATTGAGCGAATGTTTGTGGAAGGCAAGGCCCGGTAGCGACGAACGTGCCAGGTCCTGATCGGCGGAAATCCATACAAATCGTAGATTGGTCAGGTCCGGCTCGAGGCTCGGTTTTTCAGCTTCCCAAATGTTCGGCCGCAGGAGAATTCCGTCCATTGGAGCTGGCGTCGCAGCAGGTTCCTGCGCGCACAGCGAGAGTCCCATCAGGACGACCGTGATGACCAAACACAAAGACCTTAACTGCATGAAGGTTTTCCTATTGCCAAAATATTGTACATGCTACCAAGAACGCATGCAGACAATCGTAATTGGTCACAAAAACCCGGACATGGATTCGATTTGTTCCGCAATTGGCTACGCGGAGTTCAAAAAAGCGACAGGGGCCAGCAAAGTGCGCGCTGCGCGCTGTGGGAATACCAACCAGCGGATCGACTACGCGCTCGCAAAGTTCGGCTTTGAGTCACCGTCATTCGTAACGAGCGTCCGACCCCGAATCGAGGATGTGATGAATCCGGACGTCGTGAGCATCGGCCCGGAGGAGCCGGTCTATGAGGCGTTCACGCGCATCAGCCAGAATGGATTCCGTGGTCTCCCTGTGGTGGACAAATACCAGCGCTGCGTAGGGCTCGTGTCCACTCTCAAGATTGGCCAGTATCTTTTCCCGCCTCGCGAGCATGTGGGTTTGCAACGTGAGGTGCGCGCGGCTCTGAAGGAGGTGATCGAGACGGTTGGCGGGGCACTTCTGGCGGGCTCGCCCGAAAGCAATGTCGGTCATTTCATATTGATTGTGGCGGCGATGGAGATCGAGTCTTTCAAGCGGAGGCTCGGCAGCCTCGATCACGCGAAGGCGGTCCTCATCGTGGGTGATCGCCATGATATCCAGATGCTGGCGATCGAGCAGAACGTGCCTGCCGTAATCGTCACCGGAGGACTGAAGGTGGACGAAGCTATCCTGCGCGCTGCGGAGGATCATGGCACGGTGATCATCAGTTCGCCGCACGACACGGCCACGACTGTGCTGTTGGCTCGCAGCGCCGTGCGATCTGGGGAGATGCTTGACGACACTTTTCTTTCGGTGTCCCCCGAGACGCCTCTCCAAGAGGCGGAAAGGGATTTGGCCCTCTCTTCGCAGTTTGCGTTTCCCGTGCTCGATCAGCATGGCCACCTTAGAGGAATTCTTGCAAAGGGCGATTTTCTGAAGCCCATTCCGCGCCAGCTCATTCTCGTTGATCATAACGAGCTCACGCAAGCTGTGGACGGCGCTGACCGAGTGCCCATCGCGGAGATTCTCGATCACCACCGCATCGGCGCCCCGCCTACGGAGTCGCCGATCCTGTTCCTCAATCGTCCCGTCGGATCGACGTCGACGATTGTGGGGACACTCTTTCAGCAAGCCGGCGTCCCCATTCCGAAGAATCTTGCCGGGTTGCTCATGTGCGGCATGATTTCGGACACCCTTAATCTTACCTCCCCGACGACCACGGATGTGGACCGGGTGCTTATGGGAGACCTCTCGCGTATCAGCGGCATTGATCCGGCAGCCCTTGCCTCGGAGATCTTCTCCGTGGGGTCGCCGCTGCTTACAATGAACCCTGACGAAGCGGTTACGGCGGATTCCAAAGAATACGAGCATGGCTCGCATCGCTACAGCGTCGCGCAGATCGAAGAGCTTAGCTTTGCGCCATTCAAGGAAAAACGAGCCGCACTTCTCGAGGCGCTGGAGAAACATCGCGCCGGAAAAGGTTATCTGTTCACGGCGCTGCTCATCACCGATATCAACACCCAAAACTCCATTCTACTCGTGCGGGGAGACACCTCCTTCACGCGTCTCATCGATTACCCAGAAGCAGGGGAGTATGGCTGGAGATTGGACGGCGTGGTGTCACGGAAGAAACAACTTCTTCCTTATCTCACAGGGCTTCTAGGGCGCTTAGCTTAGCTTAACCTTGCTAAGGAGGTCCCGCCCTGTCGAGGCGGATATCGCGACGTTTACTCGACCTGTACGGAATTGATCGCGAATAGTAGCCGATAAGCAGATGTGGCGCGGGCATCTCGAGCACGATACTGTAATGGTACCATCCTCCAGAGCTCGCGAGCAGGTAAGCCTTGGAACCGCTAACTACGCCGTCCACCGGATAGTTTCCCAGATGACCTTTGATCGTGCGGTCCGTCTGCGAAAAGAATGTATCCCCCCAGTCACGCGATCTCCACGAGCCCGAGATATTGATTTCCGCGGGAAAAATCTGATCGGAGATCCAGGCGTGGCCAAACTCGTTGTTCCGGGAGTACCTTTCCTGGGAGAAGTTCCGGATAGACTGGCACCCGATGAACGAAGCCGCGACGGCCAGTGCGACGAGTAGGCCGCCTTTCAAAGGTCAGTCTCCTATACGTTTGAGAACGACCTCATGAGCATCCTTGTCGGAGAAAGGGACACTCGGCGAGTAGAACCCGACGAGTTCCTCCCAGTTCTTGCGCCGGAGTTCGACGGTGTACTCGACCCAATCGTCGTCAATAAGGGTGATGAAGGCTTCCTTTCCGCTAACGACACCATTGACGACATAGTAATCCTGAAATATTCCGGTCAGTTTGCCGCCGGGCTCCTGATTGAGAACGACGACGCCCCATTGCGGCGAATACCAAACGCCCTCGATGTTCATCCTGGACGGGGCGGTTTTCTTTTCGGAGAGATACGCTGCGCTGGCCTTTTCATTCTTGGCATACTTTTCTTTGAGCCAAGAGCAGGAGCTGAAAGAAGCCATCAGGACTACGGCGCTGAGAGTAATCGCAAGCGTTTTCATGACGGCAAAGGAAAACATTCGAGGCTCGTTACCGCGAGGAAAATCTTTACCGGCGAAATATGTTGAGAAGGATTGTGAGCACGATGCTGATCAAGATGCAGGTGACAATGGGAAAATAGAAACCTGAGCTTCCTCGCTCAATGTTTATGTCGCCTGGAAGCCGGCCAAGCCACCCCTTGCCGAAGCCCGCCCAGAGGGCGGCTCCGATGATCGCCATGGTGGCTCCGGCGAGGACCAGGAACTTTCCAATGCTTTCCATTGTTTGCAACTCAGGGCTAAATTTCGAGGTTCGTCGGCATTAAGAAACCTCGGCGACCGCTTCGCGCGGCTCGGTCCACTTCCCGTGTTCACGAATGAGGTCTTTGAGCCGCTCGACGGCATCCGTTTCAAGGATATTGAATTTCACGGCAGTCTTACCGACATACAGATTCACCTTGCCCGGTGCGCCACCGACATAGCCGAAGTCGGCATCCGCCATTTCTCCCGGCCCGTTAACGATGCAGCCCATGATCGCGATCTTCACGCCTTTGAGGTGTGAGGTGGCCGCCTTGATGCGTGCGGTGGTGCTTTGCAGGTCGAAAAGCGTCCTTCCGCAACTTGGGCATGCAACGTAGTCGGTTTTGAAGATTCTTGCTCCAGCGGCCTGGAGGATGTTGTAAGCGAGCCGAAGTGACTGGCCGGGTCCCAGCGAGGGTTCTCGTAAGTCCGTCCCCCCGAGCATGTCGCCCTGAACGAGCACGGCATCGCCGATGCCATCGCAGAGCAGCGTGCCAATATTCGTCGCCGCGGTCAGGAGCGTGGGGAGGAAGTCGGACCTTGACGCCGAAAGAGTATCCTTGAGAAGGATCGGATGGCGAGGTTCCAGTTTGGCGGCAAGAATCCTAAAAGCCGAGATCACAGGAAGGTCGACGCCGTCTCGCACCGTAACAATGATGTCGCGAGGCACGCTGTTTATCGCATTGATCTCTGCGTCATTCCTGGGATCGACCTCACGAATCCCGGCATTTTCGTAAATGATCTCGGGCTGATAATCGCCGAGACGATCCACCTTGTGTGCAATTCTGTCGTACGTCGACTGGCGAACGACGACGCGCACCAACTCCTCACCGCCGAGCTTCACTCCCGCTACCGCCGTTGTGCGGGAGGGACGGCGCTGATACGAAAACGGGTCGTATGAGTAGCGGCTGTTAGCAATCGAAGGATCGGGGTGTGATCCGTCCGACTTTCCAGACGCAGCCTCGACAAGCGCTCTTGCCACGGGAATCTCGTGGATGCTGTCTTCAGTAAGAGAAACACGGACTGTATCGCCGATTCCGTCCGATAGCAGGCTGCCAATCCCTATGGCGCTCTTGATGCGGCCATCCTCTCCATCGCCTGCCTCAGTGACTCCAAGGTGGATGGGATAGTTCCAATCGGCCCCCTCGCTGGCCAGCCGCGCGACCAGCAGGCGGTACGCTTCAATCATGACCTTGGGATTGCTCGCCTTCATGGAAAAGATGAAGTCGTGATAATCAAGGTCGCGAGCGATTCGCGCAAACTCGAGGGCGCTCTCCACCATCCCAAGCGGCGTATCGCCGTAGCGGTTCATTATGCGGTCGCTCAGGCTTCCGTGGTTGGTGCCTATGCGCATCGCGACGCCTCGGCCTTTACAGAATTCGACGAGCGGCGAAAACTTGTCCCGAATTCGGCCGAGTTCCTCGTCGTACTCTTGATCTGTGTATTCCCGGACCGCGAATTTCTTCTTGTCCGCGTAGTTGCCAGGGTTGATGCGTACTTTTTCCACCCATTTCGCGGCCTCCATCGCCGCTTCGGGCTTGAAATGGATGTCTGCCACCAGCGGAACGTCGCAACCCTGTTGGCGGAGACCACTGGCAATTCTCTCGAGATTTGCGGCGTCCTTGACCGTCGGGGCCGTGATGCGGACGATCTCACATCCAACGGCGGCGAGCTCGAGCGATTGGACGATGCATTTTTCGGTGTCCATCGTATCGCAAGTGATCATCGACTGCACACGGACGGGATTGTTTCCGCCGACCCCGACGCTGCCGACGCGCACCTCTCGGGCTTGACGGCGCGAATAGGCGTAGGGGCTACGACAATATTGAAGGCTCACTTGGTCTGTTCGGGCACTTCCTTCTGCCGCGTGGCAAACATGTCTCCGACATCAAAAAAGGTGACATAAAGCATGAAGCCAATGAGAAGCACGGCGCAGGCCGTCTGCACGGCCTCAAGGACATGCACATTGATTGGCTTGCGCCGGATGCGTTCTACAATGGCGAGAACGATGTGTCCCCCATCGAGGACGGGGAACGGCAATAGGTTGAGGATGGCCAGGTTGACGTTGATGAGAACACTCAGAGAAAGCGCAAGCTGCCATCCGTAATTCGTCTCGAATACCTGGTAGTACAATCTCATGATCCCGACGGGCCCGCTGAAGTGAGCAGCTTTGACGTCCGATTTTGGCGAGAGCAGCGCTCCCACCATCCGGAAGATGCTCGTCGCGGCGTCTTTCACCTGCGACCAGGGCGTGGGATGGTTGAAAACGACTCGTCCCCAATCGATCCCTAAGTCCATGGGTGCGTTGGGATTGGATTCCGTCGCCTGGGGAACAGGTAGTTCGATCGGAAGCAATTGGCCGTTGCGCTCGACCCTAAAGGCAACCGTCTTGCCAGCGTTTTCTTTCAAGAAGGGGACGATCTCATCCAGATTGAAAATGGGCTTTCCATTGACGGCAACGATCAAGTCGTTCGCCCGGAGGCCCGCCTTGTCGGCGATCGAACCTCTCATGACCAATCCGATGCCGGGGATGACGCGAGGACCGATTTGCACTTCGCGCAGAGCGGGGCGCCGCCAACTCGACGTGGCGGGTTTCGCCCACCCGGAATCTATGGTCAGAACTTCCCCGTTCCGATCAACTTGAAAGGGTATCGTGTCGCCCTCGCTTCGGATTACCCGCCATTTCACTCCATCGGTGCCCCCAAAAAAGCGAGCGACGGGGTGACCGTCCACGGCAAGGATTCGATCTCCGACGCGAAGCCCAGCGGTCTCTGCAGGCCCGTCTGGCTTGACGTACCCGATTATCGTTGAGTCGGACTCGCTCTCGGGCTTCCCGACAAACCAAACGATTACGGCCATGAGCAATGCCAAGCCGAGGCTAAAGGCGGGGCCGGCGGCGGCCACTACGATCTTGTCAAGGGGCTTTACGGGCGGAAGCTGGCTACGATCGGATTCAACTCTGCCCTCCAGCGCTTCCATTGGCGCCAGCTGAGGGATTGCCACATAACCGCCTGCGGGAATGCTGCCGAGACGATATTCCACCCCGTTGATCTTTCTGCTCCAGATCGGCTTGCCGAACCAGATGGCAAACTTTTCCACGACCAATCCCCTCCACTTGGCGGCAAGAAAGTGCCCCAACTCATGAACGAGGATGAGCAGGTTGAAAAGGAGGATAACCTCAAGACAAATGAAGAGAAACTTCAGAACGCTGAAAGCCATAACAAACGAGGAAAAAGCTTCGCCGCAAATGCTCGAAAAATCAATCCGGCTCGCCCAAAGCCCGTAGTGCTCAGGCTGCGCGGTCCTTCTTTAGAAGATCGCGAATTTCTCCGAGCAAGACCTCGGATTTCGTCGCCGCAGGCTTGGCAGCTTCCTCCCGCTTAAGCCGATTGATGACCTTGACCAGCCCGAATACACACGCTGCGACAATGATAAACTGTATGACGATTGTGACAAACGAGCCGTATGCAATCACTGCCGTCGAGGCCTGTGCTTGCTCAAGTGTCTTGTAAGCAGTGAATTGTCCATCCAGCGGAATGAAATAGTCCTTGAAATTCAGACCTCCCACGCCTCCAAGTATCTTGCCGATCGGCGGCATGATCACGTCGTCGGTGAGAGACTTGACGATGTTGCTGAACGCCGCGCCGATGATGACGCCGACCGCGAGGTCGATCACGTTGCCTCGTGCGACGAATTCGCGGAATTCCTTGGTGATTGCCATGAGTGGATAGTTGAAACTCGGCGGAAGTTAGCCGCAAGGCAATGTGATGGCGACCGAAAAAATCAAGATGCGACGCGGCAGCGCGCGCATCGTCCAACATCTTGCCGGAGCAGTTCTTCTTGGCGACGGACGCATGGGAGTTTATATCCGGACGAGTCTGATTCTCGTCAATGTGGCCCGCTGCCACACGTTGGCTCTCGACAATTCGGCGACCTCGAATGTAAGAGAACGTGGAAAGGGGGAGTGAAGCCATATGCGCCTTTGTGCGAGATGGAGAAATGACAAGCTGGCGTTCGTATTGCTCCTGGCGGTCATCTTGCCGCTGGAAGGCACTTTAGCGGCCGCAGCGGAGGTTTCCGCGGAGCTCGGGGGCCGCTTCGAGAGCAACGCTTCGAACTCCAATTTGCCAAGCGACCGTCTCGCGGATGGATTCTTTACCGTGCGCATCGATGCGGGGACCAGCGGTGTTTTGGGTCGCGACTGGCGCTGGCATGCCTACCTTGCCGGCGAGGGCGAGCAGGCGTTTCGGTTCACCGAGTTGAGCCAGATCGAAGGTGGCATCCGCCTTGGCCTTGAGAGGAAGTTCGGTCTGGGCTGGAGGGCTCCCCGACTCCAGTTTGACCTCTATACGGCATACAGGGGAGCGGGACAACCCGGAGCCTCAGGGGCTGGGCTTGCTCCATCCTTGGGATTCGTGTGGCAGTTTGTGGAACGCGGCGGCATAAGTGTCCGCTACGTTCCTCAGTGGTTTTTCGCGCAGGGAGCATTGTTTTATTCAGGCGCACAGGAAGGTCGGATCTCCGGCTGGTTTGACGTTTTCCCCGCGACACGCTTGTTCCTCGACTACTCGATACGCTATGGAGATGTCGTCTCGTACGCCACACCTCCTCGGCCCGATCTCGCGGCAATTGCCGAGGTCAAGGAAGCGACCGATGTCTTCGGCGCAGAACGGATGGCATATCGCTTTGATGCTTGGACGCAAAGCGTTCGGGCGGGAATCGATCAGAAGTTGACGACATGGCTGAAACTTCGGATGGCGTACCGCTTCGAGATCACTCAGCGCGGAAACTTGGACTATGCGAACCACATCGCCGAGATCGGTCTACGCGTCAAATTCTGATGCCCTGCTAGCCATTCGGCCGCGCAGCAGGGCCCGGGCGACGCTTGGCATTCTGCTGCTCTATGCCCTGGCCGTGCATGCTTCGGCTTCCGACGTCCAGGTCCTCGTGAAGGACCAGACAGGCCGCCCGATCGAGGACGCGATCATATGGGCGGAGGTTTCGCGAGAAAGGAAACCTGCTGCGATAGAGGTGGAAATCGTGCAGAAGAACCGCCAGTTTCTTCCTCTTGTTACCGTGATTCCCGTGGGTAGCGTCGTTCGTTTTCCGAACTGGGACAATGTCCAGCATCACGTCTATTCCTTCAGCGCCGCGAAGACATTCGATATTCCGCTTTATATCGGAGAATCGCCGCGAGCGATCGAGTTCGAAACTCCGGGCATAGTCACTTTGGGATGCAACATTCATGATTGGATGGCGGCATACATCCTCGTGCTCGACACCGCGGCATTCGCAAGGACAGGCGCCAACGGAGTCGCGGTGCTTCGAAATTTGTCCGCCGAACCGATTTCGGTATTTGGCTGGTGCCCTCGGCTGCGCGGGCCACCCGTAAAGTCTGATGTGCAGCCGGGGCAAAGCTCCGCGCAACTGGCCATGAAGCTGCGCCCCGCCTTTCTGCGCACTCCTCCCGACGACAGAGGGGGCGGTTACCGCTGAAGCCATTCTTTTCCAGCGTTCGTGGGCGGCTGATCGCGATAGTGCTTTTGCTCCTGGCGAGCACGCAAGCTGTAACGTTTGTCTTTGTTTCGGCGGCCGAGCGGAAGTACGCGCGACAACGCGTCAACGCGGAAATCGAAGAAGCGACGCGCGTTTTTATTCAGTTTGTGACGCAGACTGTCAAACAACTCGCCCTATCCGTTCGGCTTCTCTCGAGCGACTATGCGTTCTCGTCCACCTTTGCGCAGCTCCGGAATTCCAACGATCCTGTAGCTCGAGCAACTCTTGAATCGGCTCTTCAGAATTATCGTGACCGAATCGGCATCGCGTCATTTATCCGGCTTGTTTCGTCGGAAGGGGAGACGATCGCAGACACGCTGCCTGCGGAGAAATCCGCCAGGCTGGCGATCGACGAGCAGCTCATTCTTCGCGCTGAGGAAACGCCTGGATTCCAGGCAGCCCAGATCGAATCGCTCGACGACGCCTTGCATCTGGTCGTGATTCATCCCCTCCTGATGACCGAGCCCAGTGTGTGGATCGCGGTCGGATTTCCGCTCGATGCTGCCTTGGTCGCCGAATTCCGCCGGCTTAGCGATTTCGAGATTGCATTCCTTTACCATGGCAAAGTCGTCGCATCCACTCCGACACTCGAGCATGTAGAACTGACGTTTTCTAACGCCAGGGGGAATGCGTCGAGCGGTCTTCAGACGCTGGACGTCAAAGGCAGACCATTTCTCGGATTGACGGTTCCTTTCCCGGAGGATGTCGATGGCAAGACATCGATTGCGATGCTGACCTCTCTTGACAGGGAGATGGCTCCATTCTGGCGGCTGGAAAGGCGATTGATCATGCTCAACGCCATCGCGCTTCTTATCTCAGGGATCGCAGGGATATTTGTCGCTCGGGGAGTGACGCAGCCGGTCATAAGTCTTTCGGAGGGCGTTCGAAGAATCATGAAGGGCGACTATCGCGTGAGCGTGCCAGTAAGGACACGCGATGAGCTGGGCGACCTGGCCTCCGCATTCAACCGCATGGCAACGGGCCTCGAGGAGCGCGACAAAGTGCGCGACCTTCTTGGCAAATCGGTATCCCCTGAAGTCGCGCGCGAGCTTATGAACTCCAGGATCGAACTGGGTGGCGAGATTCGTAATGTCACCATCTTGTTCTCCGACTTGAGAGGCTTCACCGCGCACAGCGAAACGCAATCCCCGCACTCCCTCGTCGAGCAGTTGAACGCCTACTTCACAGAGGTAACCGGCGCCGTGGAATCGGCGGGTGGCATAGTCGACAAATATATCGGCGATGCGGTAATGGCCGTCTTCGGAGCCCCGGTGCAAGTTGACGACCACGCCGATCGCGCACTCCGCGCCGCGCAGGAAGTCCTTCGCGCTGAGGAAGCCTTGAACCGGCGCAGAAGCGATCTCGGTCTTCCCCCGCTTCGAACCGGCATCGGTATCAGCACCGGCGACGTGGTTGCAGGAAATGTCGGATCCGCTTCCCGCTATAACTACACAGTCATTGGGAATGAAGTAAACCTCGCCTCAAGGCTCGAGAGTCTTACAAAGAACCCCGGCTTTCAGGCACGCATCATCTGCAGCGATTCCACCCGACTTGCCCTCAAGGAGGCGCATACCCTCCGGGATCTGGGCGAAACAGAAATTCGCGGAAAGAAAGAAGTCCTCCGCATCTGGGCGGTCGATCCTGTAGTCGAGTGAGTCAGCTGTGCGACGCCGCCGGACATCTCGAAGCGATCGTCTTCCACGCCAGTTCTCTCGCGCTGCCGTCGATTTCCGAGAGCTCATCAAGACACGGATGTGCGAGAAACGGACACTCGTCCATCACGCGTTCGACGGTTCTCCAAATCAGCGGAAACGGGATGCGATGATCGAGAAATGCCTGAACGGCGACTTCGTTTGCGGCGTTGAGGGTTGCAGGCAGGGAACCCCCAATCTCCCCGGCGCGGCGCGCAAGATCGAGCGCGGGAAAATCCATCCGTCGAGGCGCTTCGAAATCCAAGTGCCCAAGCGCCGCGAGGTCGAGCGGACGCAGGCTGTTGGAGACCCGCTCTGGCCAGGTTACTGCGTATTGGATGGGAAAGCACATGTCCGAATGACTAAGCTGCGCGAGTAGCGAACCGTCAACGAATTCTACCATCGAATGCACGATGCTCTGCGGGTGAACGACGACGTCGACTTTTTCCATCGGAACGTCGAAGAGCCAGCGAGCTTCAATCATCTCAAGGCCCTTGTTGAAGAGCGTGGCAGAGTCGATCGAGATCTTGCGACCCATCGACCAGGTCGGGTGCTTTAGCGCCATCTCGGGCGTGACGTGATCCAGTTCCTCGCGCGGCGTGCCGCGAAAGGGACCGCCGGAACAGGTCAGGATGATTCGCTGCAGCGCGGCGGCGCCCCTGCCGTCCAGACACTGAAAAATGGCGTTGTGCTCGCTGTCAACGGGCAGGATTTTCACGCCCTTGCGTGCCGCGGCCTGCATGACGATTTCTCCGGCCATCACAAGAATTTCCTTGCTCGCAACCGCGATGTCCTTCCCGGCCTCGATGGCGGCCAGGGCAGGCTTGAGGCCCGCGGTGCCAACGATCGCGATCAGAACCATATCTGCATCCGGCAGAGTAGCCAGCTCGATAAGCTGCCGCTCGCCATCCGGACCGGACGAAAGCGCCGTCTTCGCGCCGGGAAACTCGCTTGCCGCCCGTGCAAGCCCATCGCTGTCGCAATGCGCCGAGAGGCCCGAGATTTGCATGCGGTCGGGGATATCGCGCGCGACCTTTCGTGCGCTCTTTCCGATCGAGCCTGTGGCTCCGAGAATAACCACGCGCCGCGTTCTCATGAGATACCGATGACCAGGCGGAGATAGAAATAGAGCAGCGGCGCCGTGAAGAGCAGGCTGTCAATGAGATCGAGCGTGCCACCGATTCCGGGCAGAATCCTGCTCGAATCCTTGGCGTGCGCGCTTCGCTTGATGATGGACTCGGCTAAATCGCCAACCACAGCGCCAACTCCAAGCAGCAACCCGAGCGTGATCACATCGTTCACGCGGAATGCGGAGAGGCGCCCCGGAATCAGCGCATACAGCCAGTAACTGCCCAGAGAGGAAAGCACGAGCGCGCCGAAGAAGCCCTCCCATGTCTTCTTGGGGCTGATGTGCGGCGCGAACGGGTGGCGCCCGAAGAGGCTCCCGAAAACATACGCGCCCATATCGCTGAATTTTGTAACCACCATCAGATAAATCAAATAAAACTGTCCTGTGGTGTCCCCGTTTTCGGTCCGAGGCGTCAAGTAGATGATTTTGGTCAGAAAGTTGAAGAGCCACGGGATATAGAGCAGTCCGAATACCGTATAGGCGATCGCCTCCAGAGAATCCCTGGTGGCTGCTGCGCGAAACATCTGGCGTGAAAAGACAACGAAGAGGAAGCCGACGAGAACCGACATTTCGAGGTCGTAGGAATGGTCCGACCCATGCGCCCGCAGGTAGAAGAAGCTCGCGGTCATATAGATCGCCCCGCAGATCATCCCCGTAAGCGTGAAGGCAGGCGTGCCGAGCTCCTTCACCATGTGGAAGTATTCGTAGAGCGCCGCCATCGCCATGAACAGGATCAGCAAGAAGTATCCGTATTCGGAGCCTGCGAAGAGCGCCGTGAGAATGAGCGCCCATAATACCAATGTGCTCCCAAGGCGCTGCAAAAAGCTGATCCGGGTAGGATTCATTGCTGGTCGGCATACCTATATGGCGAAATGCCCGGAGAAAAGAAGATCAATGCCATTGACAGGGAACGCATTTCACGGCGCTCTTTATTCATGGCGCACGCTCAGGACGCACATGGTCATCAGCATCCTGCGCCCAAGGACTTTGGCAGCGCCTTCCTGATCGGAATCTTCCTGAATCTTGGCTTCATTGTTCTCGAAGTCGTCTTTGGCTTGCTCTCCGACTCGCTCGCCCTGCTGGCCGACGCGGGTCATAACTTTGCCGATGTGCTGGGTCTCGTGATGGCATGGGCCGCCAGCGAGCTCGCGAAGAAGGTGCCGAGTCCGCGACGAACCTATGGCTGGAAGAGGGCTACTGTTCTGGCGGCGCTTTTCAACGCGTTGCTTCTGCTCGTCGGGGTTGGCGCAATTGTCTGGGAGGCGATCCGTCGTTTTGGAGATCCGCCCAGTGTCGAGGGAGTAACGGTGATTTGGGTGGCGGCCTTGGGCATCGCGATCAACGGCGCCACCGCACTGCTCTTCATGTCCGGCCAAAAGCAGGATCTCAACGTTCGCGGTGCGTTTCTACACATGGCTGCCGACGCCGCAGTATCCGCTGGAGTGATGCTCTCCGGATGGATCATCCTCGTTACGGGTTGGGGCTGGCTGGATCCGCTCGTAAGTCTGCTTGTCGGCGTGGTGATTCTGCTCGGAACTTGGGCGCTTTTCACCGACTCGCTCAACCTTTCCCTTGATGCCGTACCGACGGACGTCGACCCTGCCGCGGTTCAGGCATACCTCACCGGATTGCCCGAGGTGAAGGGAATCCATCATCTTCACATTTGGGCGCTGAGCACGACGGAAATTGCCCTCACCGCCCATCTCGTCAAGCGAACACCCGCGCTGGACGACAGCTTGCTCACGCGAATTCGCGAGGATTTGTTTCATCGGTACGGCATCGGGCACGCGACGATTCAATTTGAATGCGCGGGATGCGAGGAAAAGTGTTAGGCATTAGTTGCATGCAAGAGGACGGATCTGTTTATGTAGCGGGACACCGGGGGATGGTGGGAAGCGCGCTCGTGCGCCGGCTTTCGAAGGCGGGTTTCAGGAAAATCCTTACCCGTTCGCGCTCGGAGCTGGACCTTTTGGATCGCGCGGCCGTTCGTGCGTTCTTTGATCGCGAGCGCCCCTCAGTGGTCGTGGATGCCGCGGCCAAGGTCGGCGGGATTGTGGCAAACAACGAACAGCCCGTGGAGTTCCTGCTGCAGAACCTGGCGATTCAGAATAACGTCATTGAAGCCGCAGCGGATTTCGGCGCGCGAAAACTGCTCTTTCTCGGCAGCTCGTGTATCTACCCGAAATTTGCTCCGCAACCGATTCGTGAAAGCGCGTTTCTTACCGGCGTCCTCGAACCCACGAATGAGGCCTATGCCGTCGCCAAGATCACGGGCATCAAACTTTGCCAGGCTTACGCACGCCAATACGGGAAAATCTTCATTTCTGGCATGCCAACGAATCTCTATGGACCGAACGACAATTTCGATCTCCACAGCTCGCACGTTCTTCCGGCGCTGATTCGGAAGACGCACGAGGCGAAGGAGCGCGGAGAAGGCACCCTCGTTGTCTGGGGTACGGGTACTCCGCGCAGGGAATTCCTCCATGTCGACGACCTCGCAGATGCCTGCGTGTTTCTCCTCGAGCGTTACGATTCGCCTGAGATCATCAACATCGGTTGTGGGGAAGATGTCACGATCCGCGAGCTGGCGGAGACGGTTTGCGATGTCGTAGGATTTGAAGGGAACCTCGCCTTTGACACGACGAAACCTGACGGAACGCCACGGAAACTGCTTGATGTAAGTATCTTGTTCGAAATGGGTTGGCGTCCAACGATCAACCTGAGGGAAGGCATCCGCGATGCGTATGACTGGTTCATCAAATCCAAGGAGCGCTGACTTCGTTTCGCGGCGGACTGCATGAGATGATGAGAGCTATCGACTATCCGGATTTCAGCCTTGCCGGCCAGGTCGCGTTAATAACAGGAGCCAGCAAGGGAATTGGATTCGGTGTCGCTAAGGCATTGGCGCATGCAGGTGCAAAGACCGCTGTCGCGGCGCGATCAAGGCCAGATCTTGAGGCTCTGGTAGAGGACATTCGAACCGAGGGCGGCGTCGCGGAGGCATTTCCGCTGGACGTCCGCGACATTTCGCAGGTCCAATCGAGCATAAACGCCGTGCATCGGTCATTCGGGCGGCTGGACATTCTGGTAAACAACGCGGGCCTCGGTGCTAATCATCCGGCAGTCGATGTAACGGAGGCCGATTGGGACGAAATGATGGATGTCAATCTGAAAGGGCTCTTTTTCTGCTGCCAGGCGGCAGGACGCATCATGCTTCAGCAGCGGCACGGAAGGATCATCAATATGAGCTCTCAGGCAA
>DATDAX010000108.1:0-7293 GCA_036525175.1 Terrimicrobiaceae bacterium
GTGCTCTGGTTTTCGGACCTGCGGGGCTACACAACCATCGCGGACACCACCTCGCCCGACGCGATCATTCCCCTCCTGAATGACTATGCCGAAGCGGTCATCTCTTCCATTCATGAGGCGGGCGGCGATGTGCTCAAGCTGATTGGCGACGGTGTGCTTGCCGTCTTTAATATGGACGATCCCGCCGATGCCTGCCAGTGCGCGCTGCGTGCGGAAGCAAACCTCAGGACGAGGATCGAGACGCTCAACGCGAGCCGTGCGGCCAAAGGCCATCCCGTCACCAACGTGTATCTGGGCTTGCATATTGGCGATGTCTTCTTCGGCAATATTGGAAGCGACGAGCGGCTCGACTTCACCGTCGTCGGACCTGCTGTCAACGAAGTCAGCCGGATAGCCTCCATGTGCCGGTCGGTCGATCGGTTGATCGTCGTATCCGCGGAGTTCGCCGCGGCAACCCCAGAGCCAGAACGTGGAAACCTTGTCTCGGTCGGCCGATACGCCTTGCGCGGCGTCGCCCGAGCGCAGGAACTCTTCACGCTCGACCCAGGGATCGCTACCCGTCGCCCAACGGAACCTCACTAGCACAGCCTCGAACATAGCAACGCGGCGTTCGTAGCAGGCTACAGGTCATGTGCACTGGGCTGGAGACGCATCTGAGCCAGGGATGTCTTGGGTACCACGAGCTGGCGGTCCAGCCAATCGCCGACACATTGAACCGCCTGACGCGTATTACTGTCGTGAATCAAGTCGTGATATCCGTCCCAAAAGCGCTGCCGCTCCTTCTCCTGGGAAGGAATGGAGCGCATGAAGCGGGCAAATGCGCGCTGCCCGACTCCGGCCGTGCCGATCGGATCTTTGTCACCCGTCAGAACCATGACCGGCGCTTGCATCGCGGCTGCCGCGGCTCGCGCTCGCGCCCCCAGTTTCAGGGTTTCATCAAAGAATGCCCACGAGAATCCGGGCCTCACACGATCCTCCGAAAGGCCCCAATGCCTGTCGAATTTCGCGCTGTTGGTCAGAGCCGGCTTTTCGCCGGAGATCAAGCCGACGTTGAAGAGAAGTCCCTGAGGTTTGAAGCTGCGAAGCCGCCCGACGCCGAGTCGCAACACCGGCGAGGCATACATCATGGCAACTGCCGGGGAATGAAGAATGATCCCAGACACTTTGACCGCCCCGGAATGGTTCGCTTCACCCAGAACCAGCATCGCGGTAAGGGATCCCATGCTTTGGCCGTAAAGAAAGAGAGGAGTCCCCTGATGACGTCGCTGGACCCATTCTACGAATTCGTAGAAATCTCGCTCCCAGAGGCGACCGTCATCGATATGCCCCTTCGTCCGATGAGACGCCGCCGATAGGTCCCCATGCTGTCCGCGGACACCCGTCGAATACGAGACTATCCCTCGGCGCGCCAGAGAGCGACCGAGTGGTTCCATGTCCCCGGCTGTGCCATTCCAGCCCGGCACCCCTACAACAACCGCCCGCGGCGGCCCACGCAAAGGGCCCCACGTGCGATACATCAATTGCTGGCCATCGGAAGTCTCCCAGCTAGGCGGTCCCTCCTTGCAGAGAGGGGGACCCAACCGGCGGGCCACCACAGGACCTTCCCGCTGCGCGCATGATGCAACCGTCACTGCAACCGCGAGCACCAAGACTCGTGCCGTGGCGCGCCATGCCCGATGGCGATCGCGTCCGTACGACGCACCGCGAACGGCATTCTCCAAAACCATTCTCACACAGCATGGACATTTTCCTTTGAACGGCCCGTTGTCAAACGGGCCCGGCATTCCGAGGCGCTTGCGCGCCGTTCGATGCTTTGAAGGGAACCACACCTTTAAAACGGCTCGCCTTACCGGGGCGACTCGCGAACTTACCGACGCCAAAAGAATGCAAAAGTGTCCTGAAAGTTTCTTCTCGTTCGTTGTATCTTTGAATCCTTCGAGAACACACCTATGCCGCCAACGCCCGATTACTTGTTATTGTTCCGCGGAACGCAATGGCACAAGGGACTCTCCCCTGCGGAGATCCAGAAAGTCATGTCGAAATGGAGAAAGTGGTTTAGCGACCTGGAATCCCAAGGCAAAATGAAGAGCGGGCTTCCGCTCATGACCGAGGGGAAGGTTGTCTCCGGGGCCAATGGGCGTGTTGTGACTGACGGTCCATTTACAGAATCCAAGGAGGCGATCGGCGGATATTTTCTGATCACCGTGCCCAACCTTGAAGAGGCTGTCGCCATTGCCAGGCAATGCCCGGGACTCGAATACGGCGCAGTGGTCGAAATTAGGCCGGTGGCCTTGGAATGCGGTCCAGCTAAAATCGCACGCGAAGCCGAGGGAACGTATGCGAGTGCCTGATTCCAGCGACAACATGCCCATGCAGTCCGCCGATATGCCCCGAGTGCTGGAAAATCTCTTCCGTCACGAATGGGGAAAGATCGTCGCAACCCTGACCAGAATCTTCGGCACCGAGCGACTTACGCTTGTCGAAGATGTCGTTCAGGAGGCTCTCGCGAGAGCTCTGCAGACATGGCCATACTACGGCGTCCCGGAAAATCCCTCCGCATGGATCATGCGCGTGGCTCGAAACCTGGCGCTGGATCAGGCCCGACGGGAGACCAGGTTTCGAAAGAAGCAGGAAGAGATCGCGGATTTTCTGGAGCGCTCCGATTTCGGCGATCCCAGATTTTCTCTGGACGAGATCGAGGATGACCGTCTGCGCATGATTTTCGTCTGCTGCCATCCCGACATCCCCCAGGAGATTCAGGTGGCGCTTGCGTTGAGAACGCTCTGCGGATTCAGCGTTGGAGAGATTGCGAACGCATTTCTCACCACGGAAGCGGCAATCGCGAAACGATTGACGCGCGCCAAACAGCGGATTCGCACGGCGCACATTCCTTTTGAAATTCCAGGCGGAAAAGAGCTCACCGAACGTCTCAACGGGGTCCTGCAGACCCTCTACCTCCTTTTCAACGAGGGTTATAAGGCATCCGGCGGCGAGAAATTGATCCGCGAAGAACTCTGTCATGAAGCAATCCGTCTTACGGACTTGGTGGCTTGCCATGTCGCTGGCAATCGTCCGCAGACGCATGCGCTGCTGGCGTTGATGCTTCTGAACGCTGCGCGGTTGTCCGCACGAACCGACTCCGAAGGCAACCTCCTCAGGTTGAAGGAGCAGAATAGGTCGCGCTGGGACAAGCCGATGATCGCCCGGGGAATGTTCCATTTGGCTCAATCTGCCAATGGCGCCGAGATCAGCGCCTATCACCTTCAGGCCGGCATCGCGGCGTGCCACTGCGCCGCACGGGAGGCGAAGGCTACCGACTGGCCGCAAATCCTCTCGCTCTACGACCGCCTTGTTGAGCTCGATGACTCGCCGATCGTTGCTCTGAATCGCGCAGTTGCCGTGGCCAATGTCCATGGTCCCGCGGCGGGCATGGCGGCCACGAAATCCCTCCGAGGTCGCAAGGAACTTCAGTCGTACTACTTGCTCTACGCGGTACTCGGCGAATTCGAAGCGCAACTTCATCGTCCTCAGGCCGCAGCAAATTACTTCCGCCAGGCTCTGAAACAGACGGGAACCACATCCGAACAACACTTGCTGCGAAAAAGGCTGCGTGAATGCGAAAAGCAGCTGGCTTCCGAATTGACGCCCGGTTGAGCGGCAGAGAGGTTCGATCCGCCGGTGCAACGCGCCGGCCGCATCCCGCCAAGTGCTGCCTTGTTTTTTCCCCGCGACGCTCATTATCATGCTTCGTGTGTCTTGAATATCGAGTTCAGTGGTCTCCCGCTTAGGGCAGTCATTCCTAGACTCACATGAACTTAGCCCCCCTGCGCGTTGCACTCCTCGTAGTTCCTCCCGTTCGCGAACTCGACCTGGTTGGGATCGTGGATGTCTTCGTTACTGCCAACGGGTTTCTACCGCCTGAGCGCCAGTATCAACTCGAGCTCGTCACATCCAGCGTGCAGCCCGATATCGAAGGCATGTGCGGACTTCGATTTGCAGGAGCACGCCACTATTCGACGCTGGAGGGCGAGATCGACACGCTGCTCGTTCCCGGGGTGCAACCCGACAAGGTGGAACTGTCGCCGGCGCTGCTGCGCTGGTTTCGATCGCGCGCAAAGAAATGCCGTCGGGTCGGCTCAATCTGCACAGGCGCCTATGTCATGGCTCAAGCGGGTCTGCTCGATGGCAAGCGCGCAGCCACGCATTGGGCTTTTGTCAACGAGTTCTCAACGCGCTTTCCCGCAGTGACGATTGATGGAAACCCTATCTGGATACGTGACGGAAATATTTATAGCTCGGCGGGTGTCACTTCGGGAATCGACCTGAGTCTCGCGCTCGTCGAGGAAGACCATGGACAAAAGGTGGCGCTCGAGGTGGCCCGCATGTTGGTCGTCTTCCTTTGCCGGCCGGGAAATCAGGCGCAGTTCAGTGTTTCTCTCCGGGAACAACGCACCGATAATCGTCCGCTGCGCGACCTGCAGGTCTGGATCGTCGAGAACCTCCACGGCAACCTCTCTACCACAGCGCTTGCTGCACGCGCCGCAATGAGTGAACGCAACTTCCAACGCGTGTTCACGCGAGAAATCGGCAAATCGCCGGCTCTCTATGTGGAAGAGGTCCGCCTGGAGGCGGTGCGACGCAAGCTGGAGAACTCCACGCGAAGCCTTGAAGAAATCGCCGCCGCCTGCGGCTTCAATAGCGCGGATGTTATGAGCCGGTCGTTCCGGCGCCATCTCAAAACGACGCCGGCCGAGTATCGAGCCCGCTTCCGCACCAGCGGAGTTCAACATCATGAATCGGACAGACGCCAGCCAAAACAACGCTGAGAGATTGCCGTAATTCTTAGCGTTGGCTCTGGCATCTGCCTTGTCGCCGCCCTGCGTCAGAAGCTAGATTTCGCGGTGCAAACGCACACTCCCCGCAATGCAAACGACATCCCCCTACAAGACGTCACTCGGCGAGCCCTACCCTCTAGGTGCCACTGCGACAAAAGGCGGCGTTAATTTCTCCCTCTTCGCCCAACACGCGTCGTCGGTTGAATTGCTTTTGTTCAGGCATTTTGCTGATCCTGCACCGCTGCAATCCATCACTCTGCACGCGGTTTTGAACAAGACGTTTCATTACTGGCACGTATTCGTGGAAGGCGTTGGCCATGGTCAACTTTACGCATATCGACTGGATGGCCCCAATGACCTTGCACAAGGCTTCCGTTACAATTCCAACAAAATTCTGATCGATCCTTATTCGCGTGGCGTTGTTTATGGACGCAACTGGCGTCGCGACCGTGCCTGCGACTCGTCTGAAAACTGTGAGAGCGCGATGAAGAGCCTCGTCGTGGATACTCATATCTATGATTGGGAAGGGGTCGAAGCTCCTAACCATCACCTTTCTGATTGCGTCATTTACGAAACGCATGTCCGCGGGTTCACGCGGCACCCCTCTTCGGGCGTTGAGCATCGGGGAACCTTTAGCGGATTGGTAGAGAAGATTCCCTACCTGAAAGAGCTCGGAATTAACTGCGTAGAGCTCATGCCCATTCACCAGTTTGATTCGACGGAAAGCCCAACATCGCATCCCGAGACGGGAGAGAAACTAACTAACTACTGGGGATACAACTCCATTTGCTTCTTTGCTCCGCATCGCGGGTACTACACGGCGGACTGGGAGAAGATGGATTACCTGACGGGCTTCCGAGATCTCGTGAAGGCCCTGCACAAGGAAAAGATCGAAGTCATCCTCGATGTCGTTTTCAACCACACAAGCGAAGCTGACGAAACGGGCCCGACCATTTGCATGCGCGGAATAAACAATCCGGTCTATTACATGCTGGATCCGAACGACAAGTCGCGCTACATGAATTACACAGGCTGCGGCAACACAGTAAACTGCAACCATCCCGCTGTGCGGCGCATGATTCTTGAATGCCTGCGCTTTTGGGTCGCTGTCATGCGTGTAGACGGATTTCGCTTCGATCTCGCTTCCATACTTTCGCGCGATGAGTGCGGCCGTCCCATGGAGAATCCTCCCCTTCTTTGGGAGATCGAATCAGATCCCGTTTTGCACAAGGCAAAGATCTTTGCGGAAGCGTGGGACGCGGCAGGTCTCTATCAGGTGGGAGGGTTCCCAGGCGAGCGATGGGCCGAGTGGAACGGCCGCTACCGCGACGATGTGCGAAAGTTCGTCCGTGGCGACAACGGCGTGGCCGGAGCCATCGCATCACGCATGGCCGGAAGCGCCGACCTCTACCAGCACCTCGCCCGCGCACCCTACCAGAGCATTAATTTCATCACCTGCCATGACGGGTTCACCTTGCACGATCTTGTGTCTTATAACGAAAAGCACAATCTCGCGAACGGTGAAGGAAATCGCGATGGCTCGAATGACAACATGAGCTCAAACCACGGAGTGGAAGGCGATACTGACGACCCTCTCGTAGACGCTCTAAGGCTGCGCCAAATCAAGAACTTTGTGGCAATTCTGCTGCTCTCACAGGGGACGCCGATGCTCCTGGCGGGAGATGAATTTCGCCGTACACAAAAGGGAAATAACAATGCTTACTGTCAGGATAACGAGATCAGTTGGATCGATTGGACTCTGCTGGAGAAAAACAAGGAGCTGTTCCGCTTCTTTAAGCTAATGATTTCGTTTCGAAAGTGCCATTCCGCCCTCAGACGCAGACAATACTATTGGGGAAATACGGACCGCCATGGCCGCCCCGAGATCATGTGGCACGGAATTCGGCTCGAGCAGCCCGACTGGGGCCATGAATCACACTCTTTCGCGTTCACACTGTCCGGGTTCGACAACGATGTCGATATGCACCTGATGATCAGCGCATATTCAGGGCCACTGCGTTTCGAACTGCCTCAGCCGCAGGCCGGGCAATGTTGGTTCCGGTGCATCGATACTGCCCTGCCCTCGCCAAATGATATTGCGGATGAGGGAGAGGAGACCCAGATTTTCGATGGGACCTACGAACTCGCTCCCCAAAGCGTTGCGGTCCTTATCGCAAAGCCGCGAGAATCGAAGTAAAATCCCGAAACTCCGAGAAAAGACTCGACTCCGAATCAGAGTTTCGAAGAGAAACGGCGCGTGGTCAACGGCCGCCAGAAATTGATTCGCGCGATCGGGCTGCCCTTAATTTCGCTGGCAATGTTTTCCGTGGCCGGCGGACATTGGGCGGTTCTTCAGACCATTGCCTGGGCAAAGATGCTCAAGGACTACGCTGGCGAAGTTTCGATCACGGTGGCAATCGCGAAGACCTTCAGTGGCAGGAACCCCTGCGACCTCTGC
>DATDAX010000109.1:0-5333 GCA_036525175.1 Terrimicrobiaceae bacterium
GCCTAGAGAAGGGGCCGGAAGCTTCGTCCGGCCCGTGCCGCCATTATGAGAAACAAGAACTTCAATGACTGGGCAGTCGCTTTGATTGTCATTGCCTGCAGCGTCATGCTGTTTCTGGCATTGGCGTTCGCCTTGAGCGGCAGGATGTTTGGGCAGCCCTCGCGCGCCTTGCGCATCAATTTTCACGATGTGACAGGAATCAGCCTGGGCTCGCAGGTCAAATACGCGGGAGCGATTGCGGGAAAGGTGTCCAACATCCGCATGCTTACTCCCAAGGAACGCACAGACTCGGGCGACCCACTCAACGCCGTCCAGGTGCTCCTGGCGATAAATTCGGGCGTTCCCCCGCTCCCGTCGGACGCCAGCGCAAGTATCGCCGCCGATACTTTGCTTAGCGATAAGTTTGTCCTTATCTCCGGCGGATCTCCCAAGGTCGCGCCGCTTGCGAACGACGCCGTCCTGCAGGGCATTTCGCCAACCACCTTTGACAAGCTGACCCGCGATATCGACGGGACCATCGAGGGCTTGCGCGGCATGCTTAGCGGAACCAAAGGGGAAACCGGCGATATCTTTGAGCGTATTCGCCTTTTGCTTGCCGAAACACAAGGACTCCTCGCCGCTGCCAGGCCCATCCTACAGGACGCTCAGTTGCTGCTCACCGAAGCAAAACCCGTGCTGCAGGACGCCAAGGTGCTCGCCGCGGACGCGAGACAGTTGATCGCCGACAACAAGGCGCCGATCTCGCAAGCGATTCTCCAACTCGACAAGTCAGCAAGCGCCATCGAGAAGCTTGCCACCAGCGGCAACAAACTCGTCGTCAACAACGAGAAGAAGCTCAACGCATTGATTTCCGACTTCAAAGTCTCTTCCGAGAACCTCAAGGTCACCTCGACGTACGCGAAAATCCTCGTTCGGAGTCTCTCGCAGCGTCCCTCTCAGCTCATTTGGGGAACGTCGCGACCTCCGCCATTGCCAAGCGAACAGAAGATCCTCCAAAGCACAAGGCCCCTGCCGGCGGATTGATCGGCTGCGAGGAATAGCTCGAGAATTCGGATTGAACTCGCCCTCGCCGCGGATAATCTGCACGAGTGAGGTTCTCGATGAAGCTTCTATGCACGATGCAAGCCGTCCTGGCGATCGCCGCCGCGGCCCTCGCTCCTGCCGCGCAAAGCTACATCGTCGTCGACAATCAAACCGGGATGATCCTCGCTTCGAAGAAACCGAACGACAAATTGCAGGTCGCAAGTTTGACGAAGATTGCCACGGCGATGGTCGCTCTCGATTGGGCACAGCTAAGCAAAGCGGACCTGAGCCAGATGGCGGTCATCTCCCCCCGTGCGGTGCGGGCGGGCGGCATCAATCCCGTGGGTTTGCAGGAGGGCGACTCTCTCAGCCTGCGCGATCTTCTCTATACTGCGCTCATGGCCTCCGATAATGTGGCGGCAACCGCACTTGCCGAGTTTGTCGGGGCCCGACTGCCGAACGCGGAAGGGCTTGCGCCCGCAAGCAATTTCGTCTCGCACATGAACGCTTTGGCCCACACCCTCGGCATGAAACGCACCCTGTTCCTCAATCCCTCGGGATCCGACAATGTGGAGGGTACCTTACCCTACTCGACCGCCTCTGACATGGCGCGGCTTACCCGCTACGCCTATAGCGAGGCGGACTTTCCCTTCTTCGTATCTCAGAAGTCCCGGATCATTCACGTCTTTCGCGGTGGTGTGGACATGCCAGTCGAGCTGAGGAACACCAACGAGTTGCTGGATCAAGAGGGCATCGACGGAGTGAAGACCGGACGTACCGGACGTGCGGGAGACTGTCTGGTCCTTTCGTCCGAACGCAGGCCCGAGGTTCAGCGACAAGGCGAAGGCGTTTTAGTCACTCCCCGGCGCATCATCATCGTCCTGCTCGGTTCGCAAGATCGGTTCGGAGAGGGAATCGGGCTGGCGCGCCAGGGCTGGGGCCTCTACGAACAGTGGGCCTCCGCGGGGCGGCAGATCAAAAAAAACGAGGCGCTCTAAGCCATGCAACAAATCAAAATCGGCGTATTGACAAGCGGCGGGGATTGTCCCGGGCTCAACGCGGTGATCCGTGGTATATGTCGCGCGGCGTACAAAATCAACTGGGAGGTTCTCGGGTTTAAGGATGGTTTTGAGGGTCTCCTGCCTCCCGGCGACTACATGGAGCTTGATCGCAAGAGTACCTCCGGAATCATGCATCTTGGCGGAACCATTCTCGGAACAACGAACCGCGGTCACTTTGTGGCCAAGGTCGCCGCCGGAGAGAGGGCGATGATCCCGAAGAAAATCATCGATGAGGCCAAGGAAACTTTCAATAAACTGGGGCTCACCGCACTCATCGCGATCGGGGGCGATGGGTCTCTTTCCACCGCGCTGCAGTTGCACGAAGAGGGCATCCCCATCATCGGCGTTCCGAAAACAATCGACAACGATCTCGAAGCCACTGCGATGACATTTGGTTTTGACTCCGCTGTCGCATGCGTCGCGGACGCGCTGGACCGATTGCATACGACAGCAACAGCTCACAAGCGCGTAATGGTGCTTGAAGTCATGGGACGACATACGGGCTGGATCGCGCTGTATGGTGGGTTTGCAGGGGGCGCTGATGTGATTCTCATCCCTGAGATACCTTTCGAGTATGCCAAGATCGCAGAGGAGGTCATGCGTCGCGACGCCGCAGGCGCCAAAAGCACGATGATCGTCGTCGCCGAAGGCGCCTCTCCAAAAAGCGGCAGGCAACATCGCCACGCCACGGCCAGTGGCGAGCATCGCCTCGGCGGCATCGCTGAGATCGTCGGCTCCGAAATCGCTGAACGCACCGGAAAGGAGGTTCGCACATGCGTCCTTGGCCACCTTCAGCGCGGCGGGGCACCGACCGCTCTCGATAGAATTCTCGGGACACGCTTCGGCATCAAGGCGGTTCAACTCATTACCGAGAAAAAGTTCGGCATGATGGTGAGTTATCAGAACTACCTGACGATCGATGTCCCCATCTCGCATGCCGTGAACCGCCTGCGTCGGGTCGATCCTGAGGGTCAGATGGTGGAAACCGCCCGGGCGGCAGAAATTTCCTTCGGCAATTGATGGCACAGACCGATGCTTTGCGCGCTGCCGTGCGCGACGTTGCAGACTTTCCGAAGGCGGGAATCCTGTTCAAGGACATCACGCCCATACTCAGCGACGGCACTCTCCTTCGCACCGCAATTGACTGCTTTGTGGCCGACTGTGCCGGACAGGACATCCGGAAAATTGTTGGCATCGACGCTCGTGGATTCTTGTTCGGTGCCACGGTGGCCGACCGACTTGGCATCGGGTTCGTCCCGATCCGCAAGCGCGGCAAGCTGCCATGGAAAACGGCAAGCCTCGCGTACAAGCTCGAATACGGTGAAGCGGAAATGGAGGTCCATACCGATGCATTTGTGCCCGGCGAACGGGTTTCATTAATTGACGACCTACTGGCGACCGGGGGCACGGCGGCGGCGGCGGCGAAGCTCATCGCCAAGGCCGGCGGAAACGTTATTCAAGCACAATTCCTGATCGAACTGGGGTTTCTTGAGGGACGCGCTGCCATCGCGCCCGTACCCGCCAAGTCAATCCTCGTCTATTGAGCGTCCCGGTTCTCCAGCAGGGTTTTCACACGAGCTCTGCCACCCGCTGTTTCGCGTTTCCTACGATCGGAAGACCATGCGCGAAGCAAACGATGTGGAAATCCAATGAGCGCAAAATGCGCAATGAACCAAGAAGCAGTGGGAGATCGCCGCAATATTTGTCCGGCAAGATCTGCAGCCCATTGAGATTCGTCAGGGCATCCCCGAGCACCAGGACATCCGGCGCAAGGTACGCGGTCTCTCCGGGACCGGCCCCGGGCAAAGCAATTGCTCTCAGCGTCTCAAAGAGCACCTCTCCATCCATAATCACGCGATCCGCGGGCACATCCTGTTGCGCTCCGTCCGGCGCGTAGATGGGGATGTCGAGTCGTTCCTTTTCGTAGAGCGAGCCCCGAAGATGATTGCCATTCGTCAATAGCACGGCACCGACCCTGTCGTCCCCTACCATCCTTTCTATGGCCTGTTCTTCAAGGCGGACGGGATCTATCAATACGAATCCCTCCGGCGTCCGGACGGCTGTGCTGCTGCAGTCCGTCTTGCACTCAGGATTGTACCCATGCCAAATAAAGAGATCGCTTGTGATCTGATGGTAGTCAGGAACAGGCTTCATAAATCGAATCTCTCTCGCCGACCGCGAACTCCTTCCCTCGAAAGCTTTACATAATTGCCACTGGGGATGCGACTCAAATTCGCAGGGCGCACCGTCAGCCATTTAAAGACAAATTGTGTTGGGATGACATTGGGCCTTTAATTCCTGAACGGGATTTCCATGCACGAGCTCATTCACGACATCGCCCTCTGCACGATCGCGGCATGGGCGCTGGGGGTGCTCGCTCAGTTTTTCCGCCAGCCAGTTATCCTTGCCTATCTGGTTGGCGGCTTCGCCATAGGGCCTGCAGGCTTCGCACTTGTTGAGGGACGGGAATCGGTCTCGACCATCTCCGAACTGGGACTGATCTTTCTACTTTTCATGATCGGCTTGGAGATCGATCTGAAGAAAATCATCAGCGCGGGAAGCTCGATCCTTGTCACTGCCGCATCGCAGATCCTGGGCGGCACTGTCGTCGGAGTGGGATTCTTTTATTTGATCGGCTACCCCATTGCGGGGGGTAAATGGGATGCTCTCTATTTGGGGATCGCCGCTGCGCTCAGCAGCACGGTGATCATCGTCAAGATGCTTTACGACAAGCGGGAACTCGATACTCTGCCCGGCCGGATCACGCTGGGGCTCTTGGTTCTTCAAGACCTTTTCGTCATAGTCTTCCTGGCTATCCAACCGAGTCTCGACGACCTTCAGGCAGGATCTTTCATATTGTCGCTCGTTCGCGTGGCGGTTCTTGTCGCCAGCTCCCTTGCCGTCAGTCGCTTTTTATTGCCACCGTTGTTTCGGAGCGTTGCGAGACTTCCGGAACTGGTTCTTGTCGGCGCGCTGGCATGGTGCTTTCTGGTGGGTGAGTTTGCCGCACGAATGGAGCTTTCGCGCGAGATGGGAGCCCTGATCGCAGGCGTATCGATTTCGACGTTTCCCTACGCGCTCGATGTCACCGCAAAAGTTACAAGCCTTCGGGACTTTTTCGTGACGTTATTTTTCGTTGGCCTTGGCATGACGATCCCAGTACCCAGCGGAACTCTCATTACCGGAGCGCTGCTTTTCGCGCTGTTTGTGGTGGCAAGCAGGCTCATCACGACCTTCGTGCCGCTTTAC
>DATDAX010000110.1:0-8245 GCA_036525175.1 Terrimicrobiaceae bacterium
TTGGTGACGAGGTAGCGTCCTCGTGGCGTCGGATGCGACGTTGTGCCTGAAGAGATTGGCGTGGCAAGAATGATCTTTCCGTTGCGCCAGAGGGAGGCTCTCTGAGTGGAAAGGTCGATCGTAATACGGAAGGCTTGTGATGCGTGGTCCGGTCCGATTCCCATGAGGCTGCGCATGATCTCGATATTCTTGTTCTTTGCGGCCAGCCACAGGGCGAACGTCTTGTGCTTCTTCGTCAACTTCCACGGATCCGCTCCCGCAAGAAGCAGAATTTTCACGAAGGTATGGTTGCCGAGCGCGGTGGCGAGCATCAAGGCGGTGAGGCCCTCCTCGTTCGAGACGTAGTAGCGAATCAAGCCATCCGAAAAGCGCTTCTGAAACTCCACGGGAACAGGGAGAGGCAGCTCGGCATTGGGATCCATGCCGTCATTGAGCATTCTGCGGAGAGTGCTTTTGTCATTCATCGCGATGGCCTCGAAGAAGCTGATCCTCCTCAGGCGATCCTCCTGGATGCGTTTTGATTGCTCGAGCCGTGCTCGCTCAAGCGCCTCATCAAGCGCCGTAGGAGTCGCGGGCAATCCCGGCAAGTGGACGAGGGTCGTGGTCAGTGTGAGCCGTTCCTGGGCGCGCAAAAAATCCCCACATGGGCCCGCCAGGCAAAACGCCAGGCACGCAAGAGTCCATATTTGCCCTGACAGGATCGGTTTCATGCCAAGACGTCGTGCTGCGTCAATACTCTCTGGCAGACATGATTGTCAAAAAAGTGCCCTTTCGTCAAGTTGGCGGTGGAAAGTGCCTGAAAACTCCCTATCAGAGTTGCCGTGACCTCGAGCGCATCCGATGAACCGCATCTTTATGCCGTCGATCTCGAGCAGTCTTTTCAGATTGGAAGGACTCGCATTGACGTTCTCAAGGGCATCTCGCTGGAAGTCCGTCCCGGCGAAACTGTCTTTCTATGTGGCGCGTCGGGCGCGGGGAAAACAACACTCCTATACACTTTGGCGGGCCTTGAGCGCCCGAGGGCCGGCCAAGTGAAGTTCGAGGGTGCCAATATTTACTCTTTGAGTTCCGATCGGCTTGCCGGCCTCCGAAACCGTCGGATGGGCTTCGTTTTCCAGGCCTACTTTCTCTTGCCGGAGCTCACGGCCCTCGAGAATGTCACGTTGCCTTCGATGATGGGAGGAAAACCGCGACCGGCGCAAGCGGCGGTCCTCCTTGAGCGTGTCGGCCTCAAGGATCGCCTGGATCACCTTCCTTCCGAACTAAGCGGTGGCGAGCAGCAGCGTGTGGCCATCGCCCGCTCGCTCATCAACGACCCCTCGATCATTTACGCGGACGAACCCACCGGAAATCTCGACTCCCAGACAGGCGAGTCGATAATTGATCTATTGCTCGATGTCGCGCGGCAGGATCGGCGAACGCTCATTGTCGTCACCCACGACGAACATCTTGCGCAGCGAGGCGACCGGCTTCTTCGAATCGAGGACGGCACGCTGAAATTTTGAAGTCGAGGCAGGCCGCTTATGAGATCGTGCTTCGCTCCGCGCGCGCAAGGCATACCGCGAGCAGTGAAATATCGGCCGGTGTCACACCGCTGATGCGCGCGGCCTGTCCTAACGTTTCGGGGCGGATTTTTGATAGCTTTTGCGTCGCTTCGACGCGCAGGCCGCTGATTCTGGAATAGTCGATCCAGTCGGGAATCGGCTTGCCTTCCTGGCGGGCGGTTCGGGCGATGCGTTCCTCCTCGCGACGGATGTACCCCTCGTATTTGAGGTCCGTCTCCACCCCGTCCCAAACCTGCGGGGAAAACTTGCTGAAGATTGCTCCGGGCAAATTCCTAGGAAGATTCTCAGGACGCTTGAGCCAGGCTTCCAAGGCGATGCCGTCGAATCTTATCTCTCTGGCAAGCGCGCGAAGCTCATCGATGCGCTTGATCTTCTCCTCAAATCGCGCTTTGCGTTTCGAGCAGACAAGTCCGGCTTCGATTCCGCGACCGGTAAGGCGCAGGTCGGCATTGTCCTGCCTGAGAAGCAGGCGGTATTCGGCGCGGCTTGTGAACATGCGATAGGGCTCTGGCGTGCCCCGAGTCACCAAATCATCAATCAAGACACCAATGTATGCCTCGTGGCGGGCCAGCGTGAACGGAGGCCGATCGAGGGCCTTCAGTGCCGCATTTGCTCCTGCCATCAACCCCTGAGCGGCGGCTTCCTCGTAGCCCGAGGTCCCATTGATTTGGCCGGCGAAATAGAGCCCTCCGATAAGCTTCGTCTCCAATGTCGTATGAAGTTGCGTGGGAGGGCAGTAGTCGTACTCAACCGCATAGCCAGGTCGCAGGATTTCTGCGTTCTCCAGTCCCCGAACGCTGCGAATGAAGCGGTATTGCACCTCGAATGGCAGGCTGGTCGAGACCCCGTTCACATAAATCTCGTCTGTATGGCGGCCCTCCGGCTCGAGAAAAAGCTGATGCGAAGTCTTTTCTGCGAACTTAACGACTTTGTCCTCGATGCTCGGGCAATAGCGTGGTCCCACTCCTTCGATGACCCCGGCGAAGAGGGGGGATTTATCGAGGTTCGCTCGGATGATTTCATGAGTGTTTGGGTTTGTATGTGTGATCCAGCAGGGAATCTGCCGCGCCTCGAAGGCATCTCCCTTCCATTGATTGAGCGTGAAGATGTCGTGTTCTCCGCAGAGCACCGTATCCGCAAGAAAGCTGAACAGCGGAGGAGGATCGTCCCCGTCTTGGCGATCGCATTGCGAGTAGTCGATGCTCTTCCCCAGCAGTCGGCACGGCGTCCCCGTTTTGAAGCGTCCGACCTCAAAACCAAGTTCGCGCAGGCTGTCGCTCAACGTCGAGACAGTATCACCCATGCGACCGCCGGTTTGATTGCGCAGTCCGACATGGAGCAGGCCGCGCATGAATGTCCCGGTGGTTACGACGACTGTGCGAGACCGAAAGCGCACGCCGAAATTGGTTTCCACGCCTGTCGCGACGTCGTTTTCCACGAGCAGCCGCGTGACATTGCCTTGTTTGAGATCGAGGTGCGGCTGCTTCTCGAGAGCGGCCTTCATGCGGAACTGATACGCTTTCTTGTCACACTGGGCTCGCGGCGCGCGGACGCTTGGCCCTTTCCGTGCATTGAGCATTCGGAACTGGATGCCGGTGGCATCCGTATTGAGTCCCATGGCGCCTCCAAGCGCGTCGATCTCGCGCACCATGTGGCCCTTTGCGAGTCCGCCCACGGCGGGGTTGCACGACATTTGGCCGACGGTGTCGGCGTTCTGAGTGAGCATCAATGTTTCGCAGCCAAGCCGGGACGCTGCCATTGCCGCTTCGATTCCAGCATGGCCCGCGCCGATGACGATCACGTCATAGGATTTGGGATAGTCAAACTCAGTCACGTAAAGGTTCGCTCGCGCACAAGTGGTTCAGAAGTCACGCTTGTTTCGTGCGACGACCCTCCTTGAGGGCAGCCATCATCGCGAGAACGTAGTTCCCGCAAGACAAAACACAACTCCTTTGAAAACTCGTGTTTGGTTCGAGATCTGGTGGAGCCGGCAGTGTCAACCGCCTTGTCGTTGAGGATGCGGAGTGGTTATCCCAATTCGAAAGTCGTGACTCCGTAGACATTGTGCCAAGGGATTGCGGGCGGAAGACCCGTAGACATCCGAGCACATCCAAAGCATTCCTTCAGATCGTGTTTTGCAGCTAACTCGAGTGCTTTCGGATTGTTTTCCGGAACATCAAGAAAGATCGGACTTCCGGCCGCGTGATCGGCAAGGCCTGCAAAAAGCAATTCAGCCGTGTCGAGATCGTTCGCAAATAGCGGCCCAATCTTGAAGCCTTTTCGGCACGGGCGAATTACTCCATACCCTGCGATTCCGCCGTCGAGGGGAACAGCAAGACCGTGGCCACCCGGCGGATTGATCCAGTGCTTTAGAAACTCGGCACGTTCCATGCCAAAATGGGCTTGGTCGTATTGCAGGACATCACGGAAGGGCAGTGTGGACAACTCAACGAGGACCGTGCTGATCTCTGAGGCTTTGCCCACTCCCTCCATCCGCAGGTTGCGATGAGAGAATGTAAAGCCGCTTCGAGCATAGTAGGCTTGCATATCAAAGACGCCATCCAATGAAGCGGGCGCGCCGGCCTCAAGACGCTCCACGAGACGCTTGATGAAGAAATTCCAGAACTCTGTGCCCAAGCCTCGTTTTCGCCATTCCGGGCAAACGATAAACAGACCAACAAAACCGAGCTTGGCACCGTATGACACGATCGAAGCGCTTCCGACGAGCTGATCGTCGATCTCCATTCCGATGAATCCTTCGGGATCAGCTGCCCAAAAGGCGTTAGCATCATGAAGCCCTGGATTCCATCCTTCGGCAGCGGCCCAGTCGAGAACGATGTCGAGCTCAGTTCTCCGGAGAGGTCGGAAACGGGGCGATAGGTCCGTCATCGTCTAGTTCAGGGATCTTGAAGCATCGGAGAATTTCTGGGAATCCCTCTGCGTTATCAGCTTGAAAATTCGACCTCCAGGCTAAACGGACCGTTGTCGACTGGCACCACGGCAAACCCTCGATCCAAATCGAACCGACGGCTTTTCGCGGTGGACTTCACCGTGAGTTGCACAGGAATTCCCTGGGTGTCGCCATCTGAAGTGAGCCGGTGGACCCACAGCTTAACCTCCCTGATCGCATGACCCGCGAGCTGAAACTCGATCCGACGAATTGAAGTAAAGTCTGAAATGTCCTCGCCGGATGATGAATGGAAGGATCCATGATCTGGATATTCGAGGTGGACCTTGGCCGGGACCGCGGTGCCATTGCACAGGATTGCGAAGGCACCCGTGGTCGCTGGCGATGGGTCCTGACGCAGCTCGATCACCGCCCGTGGAGCAAAAACACCGTGGCGCATCAGGACGACGGGCATCGCAAGAACGGCAACACCAGCGATCAATGCCGCAAGTCGCTCGATCGGGTGCTCCCAAATCACAAATCCATGCATGTAAAGGTTTACTACAAAAACTGCGTAGATTGCGGTTAGGAGGACGGGACTCTTCAACCATCTGAGACCACATCGTGTGGGTCGGTCACCTTTAGCGCGGCTCGCAATGAGCAAGAGAATGGGAAACACTCCAGCAATGAGCGGCGCCGCCAGGACGCCGAGAAAACTCAGCGGGGCCGTGAACGAATGCTGTCCGGTAAAGAGCAGCCATTCCACATAGACGAAAACGATCAGAACGGGACTCGCTGATAGCCAGAAGCGCCGGTCTCGGGGCAGAAGCTGTGCGACACGAACCCTCGTGGCTTCAAGCGACCGAGCAGGGACTTCTTGCGCAAGAACACTGGGCGCCTGAATGGCTCGGGGCAGCCATTCCCTGATGAGATAGAAGAGCCCCAACGCCGTCACAATTGAGGCGACACCGATGCCCAGAACCATCACGACCGATCCCAACAGGTAGCTTGGGTAACCGATCCGCGAAGCGAGCGGAACCAGGACGGTGCCAGCCTCCCTGGCGAGAAGGGAAGGCGAAATCGCTCCGTTGACGACGAAGACCCACAGGCAGTAGATCAGCATCAAGCTACCCTGCGCTGCAATGCTCCCCCAAACGAGCGATCGGGCACTTGTGTCTTTGCGCAGCGCAATCTGGGCGCTGTTCGCAACCCCCAAATGGCCTAAATACGCAGAGAAGATAACGCCGAACACCAGCTGAAACAGCGATGGCTCAAAGGAGGCAAATCCCGCGTGCGAGACGCCTGCATTGAGAAAGTTTTCCACATGAATATGCGGAATGGTCAACAGCGAAAGCAGAAGGATGATTCCGACATTGAGAGTCCCGGTGATCAATACGACCGCGATAGTCGACGCGAAGGCTCCCTTGCGAAGAAAATAGAAGCAAACAATGAATATCCCTGCGGCCCACGCCGGTGATGGAATGTTCGTCGCCTCCGCCATCGTCGCGGAGAAGCCCACAAAGTAGGAGATGAGCGCAAGCAACTGAATCGCCGCGACACTCAGCGCAAGAACGACAGTTCCCGTGCTGCCCAAATAGTCGTGCACGAGCCGGCCAAGATAGGCTTCCCCATAGCGAATCGACCCGCTACGGGCCGAGGCTTCCGCGAGGGCGGCAATCGTGATCATGTTGACGATCCCAATGATTATCAGAACGACAATACCCGCCAAGGGACCGATCTTTGCGACTGCGATCGGAATGGCGAGGACGCCTTCGCCGACGGTTTCCACCAGGATAAATGCATAGACGGCCCAAAACGGAGGAAGTTTTTCCAGACGCAAATTCAGCGTCTTCAGCCACCGATTCAGGTTGAAATACATGGCATGGGACGCCGACGAGCCCATTTGCCTCGTATGCGAAGGGCGTTGTTTGCTGAAAGCCGTTGTTAAGAGGCAGACAGGCTACCTGTTTAAGTTCCATCGCCGAGCTTGTCAATGCTTGCGATATACTGTGCGGATTCAGTGCGGGATAACAGGCCGAAATAAACAAGCAAACGGTCGAAAGCGTTACTTGTCTTTGGGGAACGCGGTGGTCATGAGCTGCGGCAATCTGCGGATGGCTTTGATGGTTTGACGTGTTACCGGATCATCGAGGGATCTGCTCGGGCCGACAAGCGTCGATGCGCCAGATGCAGCATCGTGTCGGGGGCGAAAGGAACACGCCTGGTATTGCCACGAAAGTGACCACCAGGAACGTCATGCCGGCGCATGCCCCGCCGGCATGACCGCAAGAAACCGCTTATTCGAGGGATGTGATCTGCTCTTAAGCTTTCAATCCGAGAGAGGAAGTGAGTTCGTTGATCGCGGCTTTTTCGGCCTCGCTGACTTTTTCGCCTCCGAAGCCAAAGAATCCGCCTTCACTCGCCGCGTTGGCGACTTTACCGGCAATCGTCACGAGCCAGGTCTTGTATCCATCGGCCTGCTCCGCAGGTACTTTTCCCTCCAAGACAGATGGGATCCTCTTAAGTTGAGTAGCCACCTCGGTCTTCAATTGCTCGGAAGTTTTGCCGGACACCGAGAAGGGCGGCTCGAGGCGCTCGCGCTTCTTTGCCATCTCTTTTATGCTGGCGACAACGGAGGCCACGACCGGATTCGTAGCACCCTCTCCCGCCTCGATGATGGCTTTGGACGGCGCGAAGCCCTCCTTGAGAATTCCTATTGGGCCCGTGCGAAGATCAGAGAGAGTTATCAGCAGACCCGCCAGCAGCGGTGCAGACTTGATAAGCGTCCAGTCTTCCGGGGAGAAACTTTCTGAGATATTTGCTTCACTCATATGGCTACAATGCGCGAATGCTGGACTTGAATCAATTCGTCATGTCTAGCGATTCAATAGTCCAGCGAATCAGTTCCGCCGATCTTGACCAAAGATTGAGGCGATCCTCTTCAACCGTGCTGATCGATGTGCGACTTGAGGAAGACTACGATGCCGCGCATCTTCCGGGAGCAAGGAATAACTGCGTCTTTGAGGTTGCCTTCCTTGACCGCATGTCCGATCTGGCGCCCGTCAAGACGATCCCCGTGTGTGTCTATGGTGCCGCGGCGGACAGCTACGAGGCACGCATGGCCGCAGAAAAGCTTTGGCGTGCGGGGTACGCAGAGATCCTCGAGTTGCGCGAAGGGTTGGAGGGCTGGAGGTCTTCCGGCTTGCCACTGGAAAGCGAACGGATCGGAAGTGCTGCCGCGCCTACGCCTCCCGATGGTTGGCGGGAGATCGATCTGACTGAAAGCAGAGTGGATTGGGTCGGGCGCAATCTTCTTAACAAGCACAACGGGCAGATCTCTCTTAAGGCAGGGAAACTCCGTTTTGTTCAGGGCGAACTGGAAAGCGGAGAACTCACCTTGGACATGCGCACCATCACATGTCAGGACCTTGCGGGCGATCCGTTGCACGATGTCCTCATCGCCCACCTGAAGAGCCACGATTTTTTTGATGTCGAACTTTATCCGGAGGCGCGGTTCGTCATCATGGCAACCAAGCGCGTCGCGAGTCTCACTCCTGGAGCACCTAATCTGAATGTGCGTGGAGAGTTGACACTCAAGGATGCAACGCGTGCGCTCGAATTCGTAGCAACGGTGGGTCTCACACCGGAAGGCAAGGCGGCAGCGCAGTGCGCGTTCGCGATCGATCGCACGCAATGGAATGTGCTCTATGGGTCCGGAAAGTATTTCCGTCATCTCGGCGGTCACCTTGTCAACGACCTCATCGAAATTCAGCTTCGCATCGTCACGCGATAA
>DATDAX010000111.1:0-16647 GCA_036525175.1 Terrimicrobiaceae bacterium
ATACCATTTTCGCGGCGTGGCAGCTCGGGCAATGGAAACCGATGCCAGCATGTTGATAATGTAACGCGACTTCGCAATAGTTCATCTGACCTTCCGCAGACAACTTGATCTACACCGCAAGTTCGCGTCTAATGCCGCTCCGCCGACAAAAGTGCCCTGCCATTAAAACTTCAACCCTCCTAGAAACCCGGAATTCATGTTCGAAAAAGGCCAAAAGCTTGCGTGCGTCAACGATGATTTCTCAGCCACGATCCGCCGTCTTTACACGCAGCTCCCTCGAAGAGATCAGATCTATACGGTCCGCGACGTGCGCATTGGGCGCCTGAGCGTGACATCCGGATCCGCGGGCGACAACGCTGTTTCATACCTCGTCCTGCTTGAGGAGCTTTACAATCCCGACGATCCCTACATGCGCGAGGGCGCCGGGGAGGAAATGGGCTTCCGCAGCGACCGCTTTGCACCACTTGAAGCCGCGGAGCAGACGGAGTTCGCCGAGCAGGAGGAGGTTGTTCCAAGTATTCGCTGAAAGATCCAGCCCTTTAGTGCCCATTGCGATCGACATTGCTTTGCGCGAATAGATTATCATGCGAGCAATGGTCTTGGAAGCGCCGGGTCGGCCGCTGAGTCTGCATTCGCTGCCTGTTCCGGAGCCAGGCCCCGAAGACGTGCTCGTGCGTGTCGCTGCGTGCGCCGTGTGCCGAACCGATCTGCATGTGGTCGATGGCGAACTGCCTAACCCAAAACTCCCCCTGATTCCCGGTCACGAAATCGTTGGCCGCGTCGAGAAGACGGGTGAGGCGGTCAAACGGTTCCAACCCGGAGAACGTGTGGGAATTCCGTGGCTGGGTTGGACTTGCGGGCAGTGCGTATTCTGCCGCTCGGATCGGGAAAACCTCTGCGATAACGCGCGATTCACCGGCTATACGATCGATGGCGGTTACGCGGAATTCACCGTCGCCCACGCATCATTTTGTTTTCCAATGCCGGAAGCGTTCGACGACATATCCGCAGCTCCGCTCCTCTGTGCCGGGCTCATCGGATATCGCTCGCTTAGAAAGACAGGCGACGCACAGCGCCTCGGGCTCTACGGATTCGGGGCCGCCGCGCACATCATTGCTCAAGTCGCCCGATTTCAGCAACGTGAGGTTTTCGCATTTACGCGTCCCGGCGACGTGATGGCGCAGGAGTTCGCCCTTCGACTAGGAGCCGTCTGGGCGGGCGGATCAGATGAATCGCCTCCGGCCAAGCTCGATGCTGCAATCATTTTCGCTCCGGCGGGTCCGCTCGTTCCAAGCGCCTTGGGCGCCGTCGAAAAGGGCGGAATCGTCGTCTGTGGAGGGATCCACATGAGCGATATCCCTTCATTCCCCTACCGTGCCCTCTGGGAAGAGCGGAGCATTTGCTCGGTCGCCAATCTCACGCGGCGCGACGCCGAGGAGTTCTTCAAAATCGCTCCGCGCGTTCCCGTAGTCACAGAGACGCAAACGTTTCCGTTGGAGCAGGCAAACACGGCCCTGGCTCGCCTGCGCTCAGGACAGCTAACCGGCGCGGCTGTCCTTGTAACGCAGTAATCATACTCGTAATACTCTGTAAGATATAATGTTAGAATGAGATTCTACGGCAAGACTGTGGTCTGCTGTGCGACACCCGCCTGCGCGACGGTATCATGAACAAATTTAAGTTTCTGGACGACTGCGTCGGAAAGGACAAACGGATAGCTATCCGGCAATCCCAGTCCGCGATTGAGATTGTTGAGCATGTATGTGAGCGAGAACCAGCTCTCAATCATCCTCTCGAATGGAGCCACTTCCTGGACGGATAACATGAGCGACGGTTCGTTTTCACGCGGCGGTTTCAGCGAGACACCGACGGCTGCAGCTGTCTCCAAGGCATCGGCCATGTGAAGGTAGTGCGCCCAAGTCTCCGCCCAATCCTCCCATGGATGGGCGGTGGCGTAGGTGGAAATGAAATTCGCCTGCCATCCGGACGGCGCTCCGCTTTCATAGTGGCGCTTTAGCGCTTCGGCGTAGTCCTGCTGCTCGTCGCCGAAAACGTTGCGAAACGCCGCGAGGCCATCTTCAGTTACGAAGAATCGATCCCAGTAGTAGTGTCCGATTTCGTGCCGAAAATGGCCAAGAATGGTACGGTAGGGCTCGTGCAATTGCAGGCGGCGTCTTTCCCGCTCCGCATCGTCCGCCTCCGCGATATTGATGGTTATCACACCGAATTCATGCCCTGTGAGCACCGGCTGGTCAGGCATGTCTGCGAGGAATTCATAGATCACGCCATTCTGAGGATCTTCCGCCTTGCTTGTAACAGGCAATCCGAAACCTAGCAGGCTGTAGTTAAGACGACGCTTGGCCGCTTCAAACCTTGCCCAAGCCATCTTATTTCCGTCTACGCTGAGGTCCGGGATGACGCGCGTTAGACGGCATGAGATGCAATACGGATTTGAATCGTCGGCCGGAACCGCCCAGTTGCAAACATCGTGGGCGGAGTAGTTTTGGCAGAGCCGATAATGCGCTCCCCCTGTCGACTGCCAATTCTCTTCGTTTGCGGGATTCAACGCCCTCACTTCTGCAACATCAGGAAGATAGGCGAGTGCCGTTCCGCAATTTAGGCATCTGGTGTTCTCGAAATACACGAGTTCACCGCATGCGTCACAATGGAAAATTCTCATCTGTTTGATTTTTATTAGGTTGTAGGCGAACCCCTCCAGGAACGGGGATTCAGGCGAGTCCACGATAGGACGTCAAGGTATTCCATCTCAAAACTGCGGGACGCCTGATCGCGGAATTATGGCAACGAGCTGGTTACCAATGGTTCTGGAACACACTCTAGAAGTGACGCCGCGCGAAGGCGGTGGGTACTGCCAGAAGACATGGACATTCGCTCAGATTGACCCTGATATCGTCCTCGGCGGTCCGACCGGTCGTATTAAGCTGGCAGACGAGTCGATGACTTTTTGGCAGTCGACCTGCCGGCTTAATCTTGGGGTCAGACTGGAGTCAGGTGCCATCCGCTGGGAAGGCGAACGACGTTACCTTGTCGATGAACAAGATTCTCAATACAGAAATGGTTGAGGCGATAGCCGATGCGCTGCGGAAATCGCCCACGCAGCCTCAGGAGGCTACGGATAAAGGCATTGGTGATTCCTCGCCCGAGTCACGGCAGCCGCATCAGCCAGCCTCGGGCGTCCTGCTCTTCGTCGCTGATCTGCTTTCAAACTCGGCGCTGGCCAGATTTTTCGGCGGCGGGCGACCAGAGTCCGCGGTTCTTCGCGGTTCGTTGGTTGGTCTCGCTTCTGGCGTTGAAGCTGTGACCGATGCCAATGCTGCAGATGGCGCAAAGACGAGGCAGCAGCCGCTTGGCGCAGTGTTAACTGTTTCGGCGTACGTCGTCGGCGGCATCGCGGCCGCCCTCATCCTCCGTGGATTACGTCGCGGGGCACCGCCGACTGTCCCGCCCGAAGCCTGATGATACTCCGCAGGCGACCCTAGCCCGCGATGTGCTCGAGGGTTCGCGTTATGATATCCCGCGAACGGAGGATGCGCCTGTGGCCAACACCGGGCGTGGGAATAAGAACCGCGTCGGGCCAGGCGGTCGCGATTGCGACCGAATGATCGTAGGGCATCTCGGCATCGCTCGGATCATGCATCAGGATCGCCGCGGTGCCATCCAAACGTGGGGCGACAGCGTCCGCTGAAATTTCTTCCGATCCAAATTGGCCGGCGGAGAAGCGAAAGAGCTCCTGCCGCACTTCGTCCGCCAAATGGAATGGTGCGATAAAGTCGGTCAGCAGCGGCTCGACCCAGCAGCATGCTCCAAGGTACACAACCTTTTCCACGCGTGTTCCATTCCCCTGCGCACAGGTCGAAGCAAGCGCGCCAAGCGAATGCGCAACGATTGCATGAAAGGGTCCCTTCTGGGATTCCACGGTTTCAATGGCCGATGCGAAAGCTGGTCCGCTCGATAGAGTTCCTGAGGACTGACCGTGCGCCGGGGCGTCGAAGGCAACAACGTTCAACCCCGCTGCCGTCATTGGTCCAACGAAGGCGGCGAAGTTTGTTGCCCTGCCTCCCCAACCGTGAACAAGCAGGACAGGACGTCCCTCTCCCCAGGAGTAAACTTCTATCTCCTCGCCCCCCCCTCTCGCAAATCCCGCGTCGCGAAGGCGGATTCGCGTCGAAATCGAATTCGCGCGCAGCTCGGTCTCGCGCGAAAGTTCAGGAAATTTTGGCGGGGTCAGAAATGCCTCCAATGCCTCTCTCGCAGTCATTTGCTTATCTAATAGACGCTGCGAAGCCCGCCAACCAGGACTCATTTGTTCCTCGGCGTGCCCGGGCGGGCACGTGTAATAAGGCTTCGCTTGCAAAACCGTATCTTCCATACCAAGCCGACGCTCGGACAAGTCCTGGTAATGAGTTTTCTCGGGCTGGCCGTGGCCCTTGGTGTCTTGTTCGCAATTGTCTTAAATGAAACGCGCGCAACGATCATGGCCAGCTCCGAGCGTATTCGCGAGCAAGCGGGTCGCGAGATCGGAGAGCGCATCAATGGTTTTCTGTCGACAGCACCCGACGCAGTAGCAGCACTTCAGCGGCAGTTAAAACTTGGCCTTGTCGATCCCAACGATCCGAAGGCCGTGGAATCCGCGCTCTTCATGTTGCTGTTGGCCGAAAACGACGTCGGTGAGATAACTCTCACTCGTGCAGAACAAACAGGGTTCGACGAACACGGAGCGATCCAGTTGGCCGCAGTGCCGCGGTGGCAGCTCAGTGTTGTCCGATCGCGAAGCAATGGGAACGAAGAGCAATTGTGGAGCCGCTATGTCCACCAGGAAGACGCGAGTTTTGTCGCTGACCGCCGTATTCTTGAACAACGTTCGGCCGAAGGCTCGCCATCGATCAGCCACGAAACGAAGCTTGTAGTCGCTGACCCGACCTCCCATCCCACGTTCACCACCCCGGCGAGCAAAGATTATCAAGGTCAGCTCTTATGGAGCGATCTGCACTGGTCCGAACTCGATCCAAATGAATCTGAGGAAGAGAGGGCCGTCGAGGTTAGCGTGCAACAAACGGTGTCGGACGCTTCGGGAGAATTCGCTGGAGTTGTACGTGTCGGATTGCTTGCCGAACAGCTGGATCGGGCTGTCCAGCTTAGACTAACTCCGGCAAATGAGCGCGACCCACACCGAATTTTCCTCTGTGATCTGGAAGGCCGGCTGATTACGCGCGGCGTAAGCTCCGACAAGGTTAGGCTTTCGGGCGATGATCTGCGCCTTGCCCCTGCAGACCTTGCGCCCGAGGTCGCAAGCGCTCTTGCAAACCCAAAGCTGCGAGCCGTCGACCGAGATACGCCAGTCGTATCAGGCCATTTTCGGCGCGACGGTCAGGAATTTCTCACCACCTTCCGCATTCTACCCCAAACCCAGGACTGGCTCGTTGGCATCGTCGTGCCGCGCGAATTTTATCTTGGGAAGCTCGTGACCATTCGCAATCACATGCTCGCCGTCTTGTCTGGGGTCATGTTGCTCTTGGCGGTGGGTGCGATCGCAATCTTGCACAGCGTGAAACGCGCCCAGGAGCAGATCACTCGCGAGAGCCTGAAAATGAATGCATTCGACTTTTCGCCGGCAACGACCGTTTCCGCCTTCAAAGACGTGAGTGCAGTACTCGAAAGCTTGGAGAAAGCGAAAGCTGCAATGCGTGCGATGAGCAAGTATGCGCCCGTGGATCTTGTTCGAAGGCTTTACCGCGACAAAAGCGAACCTTCCCTTGGAGGCGAGTTGATGGAAATTTCCATCATGTTCAGCGACATCAAGGGATTTACCACCCTTTCCGAACAGCTCACACCCAATCAACTGGCTCACGTGCTGGGCCTGTATCTCGAAGAGCTCTCGCGAATTATTCAGCGAGAGACGAACGGCACCATAGACAAATATATCGGCGACGCCATCATGACGATTTGGAACGCTCCTGAGCCGGTGCCTGAGCATCCAAGGATGGCCTGCCTCGCCGCGCTCCGCTGCCGGGAGGCAGCCTGCATTCTAGGCCGCACACCAGAGTGGCACGGCCTCCCCGAATTTCAGACGCGATTCGGTTTACATTGCTCGACCGCGCTGGTCGGACATTTCGGCGCTCGTGACCGGATGAACTACACTGCCATCGGCGACGCCATCAACCTGACCTCCCGGCTCGAAGCTCTCAATAAACAATACGGAACCTCCATAATCGCAAGTGCGTCGATCGTCGAGCGTGCTCGGGACGCCTTTGATTTTCGGCTTCTGGATGTCGTCGCTGTGAAGGGAAAGAGTGCTGCCATTAGGATTTATGAACTGCTCGGAACAAAGGGTGCCGCGAAGGAACGTGGCGATCTGGTGGCCGCTTACGAAACTGCATTTGCAGCGTATCTCGCGCGAGACTTTGAGCAGGCACTGACGATCTTGGCGGAGTACGAAAGCGACGCCCCCAGTGCTGTATTGATCGAACGCTGCAGGACCTATTTGCATGCGCCGCCGCATGCGGATTGGCAAGGCGTTTATGTCTCGCTATCGAAGTAGTGACCGGCTGGCCAGGACTCGAAATTCACATGTGCTGGTGGCGCCGTCGACCTACTTGCTGTAAGGTACCGCTTAAGACTCCGACAAATTAGCGTGACGAAAAAGCGCATTCTTATTCTGGGCGGCGGATTCGGCGGCGTCTACGTCGCGGTGCATCTCGGTAGAATGCTCTCCGAGCAGGAACTGGAACAAACCGAAATCGCCCTTGTCAACCGGGAGAATTACATCGTCTTCCAGCCGTTGCTGCCGGAAGTGATCTCAGGCTCGGTGGAGCTCAATCACGTGATTTCTCCGATCCGACGCATGGCTCCACGCGCAAGCCTCTATACCCGTGACATAGACTCGATTGACCCCGTCGCGCGCAACGTTACCCTAAGCCCCGGCATTCGGCCGACGAGGCTTACCTTGAGCTATGACCACCTTGTTATCGCCATGGGAACCCGGCTCGATCATTCGAAGATTCCAGGCATGCGCGAACATGCCAGTCCGTTTAAATATCTGGGCGACGCACTGTATTTGCGAAATCAACTCGTCCGGATGCTTGAGGAAGCGGAGGCGGAAAGTGATCCCGAAAACCGTAAGCGTCTGCTGACCTTTGTCGTCGCTGGTGGCGGATTCTCTGGCGTCGAATGCATTGCCGAGATGAATGATTTTTTGCGCGAGGCCGTCCGGGCGTATCACAACATCGGGGAGCGCGACCTGCGACTGATACTCCTTCAACGCGGCGAACGCATCCTTCCGGAGGTGACACCATCTCTTGCGGCCTTCGCGCATAGGCTTCTAGCGAGTCGCGGGGTCGAGATCAGGCTAGGCGCGGGCTTAAAGGCGGTCACCGCCAACGCAGTGATTGTCGAGAACAAGCAGACGCAAGAGATGGAAACAATCGACACACGGACGGCCGTTGCCACTGTTCCAGCGGGACCTCATCCAATTCTGACGCAGTTGCCGCTGCCGCAGGAAAAAGGGCGCATCGTCGCCGACCAAACAACGGAAGTCCCAGGTTGGCCGGGAGTATGGGCGATAGGTGATTGCGCGGCGATCATGCAAGTTGATGGGAATATCTCGCCTCCCACTGCGCAGCATGCCCTGCGCCAGGCGAAGACCTGCGCGCAGAATATCGTGGCTTCTTTTCGGAGTGGGAAGAAGAAACACTTTGGCTTCACAGGACTTGGAAAACTCGGCTCTCTCGGCAGACGGTCCGCAGTCGCGGAAATTCTGGGCTTTCGATTTAAAGGTCTTGTGGCGTGGCTCCTTTGGCGAGGTGTTTACGTTACGAAGTTTCCCGGCTTCGACGGCCAGCTTCGCTTGATCGCAGATTGGATTTTGGATGTCTTCCTGCCTCGCGACATCACGCAGCTTCGCCTTTTTCATGACGAGGCGGTGCACCGAGAGCATTTCGAAGCGGGGGAGAAGGTCTTTTCGAGCGGCGATGTTGGCGACAAGGTTTACTTCGTCGTCAAGGGCGAGGCCGCCGTGGAACGCGACGGCGTCCAACTCGCGAAGCTCTGTGGCGGTGATGTTTTCGGCGAAGCTGCCCTTATTTCGAACCAGCCTCGCAATGCCACAATTCGCGCAGAGACGTCCCTCGATACGGTCGCTGTCTCGCGAGAGGCCTTTCAGGAACTATTGATGCACCTTCCCGGCCTCAATGACACGATGCAGGAGTTGATGAGCGGTCGGATGAAACACGGCGAGGACCTGGCCACCATGATGGCCAAAGCGGACGCGCACGTGCACGAGGACCTGCTGGATACACCCTCCCCACGTTGAGGCCCGATTCTTGCTCCAGGATTCTTGCGGGTTCAAACCGGAAACAGCCCGAGCACGGACCTCGAGGAACTACGACGCCTCTGAACGCCCCGAGCGCGTCATCCGTCAATTCCTGCTTCCTCGGGATTCGGTTCATTCCAGATGCGACGCCAAAGCCCGGCGAGACGGAACCGCTCTCCGGAACGCCAAGCTAGACGTTCGACAGCTATCCTTTGCCAGTTCCCCTCTCCGTTGCTTTCCGCGACAACATACCGGAAGACATAGTCGGGTTCTGCTCCCATCCTCAAATCGGAAAGCACCAAGCGGCCATCACGCTGCTCGGCCTTAAGGAATCCCAGCGTGAACCAGTCGAGTCGCTGAACCGATGGCCATGCAGATACAGCCTCCAACGCGCCGCGGTCGCTCGCGTAGCGACGGAAGATCATGGGCCTCCTATCCACGACGATCGAGCGCTCACTCTCGAGAAATCCGTCCGGCGTCATGACCACAACGCGCCAGAGAAGCGTGTTGAACGGCATGGGCACCGAGAAACGCGGCGCATGCTGCAGACCCTCCGCGACCAATGCCCGCTGCACCTCGCGTTCGACGATGACCTTCGCCGCCAACGACCACGCCAAATAGGCGGTGCTCAAACATACTCCGGCCAGCAACCATAATGTCGCAGAGCGCCGACCACGCAGCCACCAAGCCGCCGCGCAGGCTGCGAGCAGCGGAACGGTATATGCCGGGTCGATGATAAATATGCTCGCTCCCATCACCGGCCGACCCGGTAATGGCCAAAATAACTGTGTCCCGTACACGGTAAAGGCGTCCAACAGGGGATGAGTCAGTAATGCCATTTCGATCGCCCAAAACCAGCGCGTTGGTGCTTCTCTGACCGGCGTCCATGATCGACGCAGCAGCAGCCAAAGCAGCCACCCCACCAAGGCGAGTACGAACAAGGAATGAGAAGGCCCACGATGCCATGTGACGAAGTCAACCGGATCGACGCCGAGCAGAGCCAACGGAATAATGTCCAGGTCGGGAAGCGTGCCAAGCACGGCGCCGGCAGCCAAAGCGGTCCGACGATGGCGCGCCGGCGCAATCAACGCCGCCACAGCACTTCCAAGAGCAATCTGTGTCAACGAATCCATTTGCCTACCTTACCCAAATGGTAACTCGTGGATACTCACGGTCTTGAAATCACGGGTTTGCGTGTGAAGCTCCTTGTGCGTCGAATATCCAGGTCTCTCAGACGGTCTCAGCGGCGATTCGAGCCCTAAGCTCCTCGTCGGGAAGGCGCCCATAGCCCGCCCCCATATTGTCCTGCAGGTGGGAAACCTTGGATGTGGCAGGGATCGCACACGTTACGGCTGGATTCGATATCACGAACTTCAGGAGTAGTTGCGCCCAACTGTCGCAATCAATTTCCGCTGCCCACTTAGGCAGCGCCTTGCTTCGAATTCGCCGGAAGAGGTCGCCACCCGCAAACGGTCGGTTGGCGATTACCGCCACACCTCGCTCCATGGCCAGTGGCAAAAGGCGGCTCTCCGCTTCGCGCTCGCCAAGCGAGTAGTTGATCTGAATGAAATCGATCGGCTGGGAGGAAACAATCCGCGCTACGGCGTCGTGGCCCCCCGCGGTATAATGTGTCACGCCAATGTAGCGGACGCGACCGGCGCGCTTCCATTGTTGGAGGGTGTCGAGCTGCGTGGCCACGTCCACGAGATTGTGCACCTGCATCAGGTCGATACGGTTCGCGCGCAGCTTTCGAAAGGATTCCTCCATTTGTTGGATTCCCGCCTGCCTTCCCGATGTCCAAACCTTTGTCGCGATAAAAAGCCTGTCCCGAAGCTCGAGCTTTGCAGCTATTCGGCCAAGCACCTCTTCCGATCTTCCATACATCGGAGAGCTGTCAACAAGTCTGCCACCGGCGTCCACGAATGCTTGAAGGACACTTTCGATAGAATTGTGCTCCGTGGTGTCGGCCTCGACATCGAATGTCTGCCATGTGCCTAGACCAATGGCAGGGATAGCCTCGCCGGACGAAGGGATTCGCCGCGTGAGTATCGATTTCGCCGGATCAGCGCCCGCTGGCAATGCGCTGGCGAGTCCCGCCCCAGCGAGCGCGGCTGTGCCAGCGCCTATGAGTCGCAATGCCCTGCGTCTGCCCATTTTGGTACTGCTCACTCTATTACTCCAAAGGAACAGGCTCGGTCTCATCCACTTTTCGGCTCCTGCCACCATCGGCGACATTCTGGCACTTCTCAAACTCCTCGATGGTGGTATGAAGAATTGCACAGCTGTATGCGGGTAACATCCGCACGTCGAATGCAGGCGGCCCGCTCACTGAATAATAGCGCATGTAGTGATCCTGAATCGACGTGTCGGTTTGAAGTTTGCGGGCGATCTCGGTTAGGTGTGAGACCTCCATCGCCTCCGCACCATACGCGGACCTGAAGTCGTACTCCACTTTCCATTCGAGTTGCTCGAGCGCGGTCGGCCTTCCGGCCGTTGCTAGATTCGACAGATAGTAGGTCTGATAGTTGCGGACGACGCCGCTTATCCGATCATATTGATAGACCTGAAATCCAGGGTTGTTTCTGAAAATAGGACTAATCGACGGGACCAATTTGTTCGCGACAAGTGGCGTTTGCCCAGTCCCTATGACGCGAAAATCGTCCATGTGCGTATGACCAGAGAAGACAATCTGGACAGTCTCGCGGTACTTGCTGAGGAGATCGATGAACTCCCGGGTGTGCGTGCGTGTCCAGAACTCAACTGGACCGGTCCCAGCTTCCTCGTCCTTTACGGTGTTATAGTCATTTATCCCGACCGGAATATGCATCATCAACCATACGCTTTCGCCCGCGTCGCGCGCCTTATCAAGCGTGGCTGCAAGCCACGCCATCTCATTTTCACCGGGGCTTTCTGACTCTGAGCCGCATGAGTGCTCGTACTGGCTTGAAAAGAACACGCTGTTGACGACAACGACGCGATGCCTGAAGAGCGGCGGGATGCGCATGCTGTAATGGCCGCCGCGAGAGAAATCCGATTCGAAAGACTCTCTGTTCAGAGTCCGACCGGGCAGGTCCACCCAGGCATGAGCGAACATCTCAAGGAATGGGCCTGAAGGTTGTATCTTATAATCGCCACAGTATGCATCCTCATTGCCAAGCGCCGGCAAAATGGGAACTGTCGGAAAATGCTTTCGAAGTTCGAGAGCAAGAAACTCAATAGTCTTGGCAGTAAACTTGCGATAGGCTTCTTCGTTATCGCTGCTTGAACGCGAAGCAGCCTTCTCGTAGCGCGCCCTCCAGTTATGTGCCAGGCTGTCTCCGGGGTATAGGATAAAATCCGGGCGTGGACACTTCTCGGCGGCGGCTTTGAGACAGCTTTTTAGAAGGACGTAATTGGTGTCACTGCCCAATTGGCTTACTCCGCCGAGCGACGAATCGAGCAGCCGACACCACTCCGAAACCGGCCGCTCCGACAAAGCCGAGAACAAACTCTGGTCGGCAAAGGGATCGAAGTGAATATCCGAGATCAGCAGGCACTCGCCCGAATTTTCCTCCTCGGCGGCAGCAACCGACGGGAGATCCCAAAAAAGGAAAGCAAGGAAAATGCAAAGCAGAAAGCGCGCGATCATTGCAGCGGCTATAATATGGTGATCTCTCCGCACGAGAATCGTCAAATCGCCAGCACCTACCTTTTCCGTTCATCATTGGCATCCTGCGAGCCTACCGAGCACTGGCCAATGAGGCACTTCGCTTTAAATGCGCGCTAGACGCGCGCGTCAGTTCGCGTGAGAGTTTCACATGCCAGAGAGCTGCTTCAGTACTCCTATCGGATCGTGTGCAATTGCTTGGGAGGCGAGTGAGATCACGGGGTTCTGGTTACCACCTACCAGCGGACGGCATGCCAAGCCTCCACCATGGGTGGATGCAATCATGACGCGTGTCCGAAGCCACCTCGCAGGCGAGATGCAGGACTTCGCCGACCTGCCCTATTCGTGGAGTCGCGTTTCCGCCTTCCAGCGCGCAGTTTATGAGGCCGCGCTCCGTGTGAAGCCCGGCCAGACAATAAGCTATGGTCAGCTCGCCGATGCCGTCGGCCATCCCTCCTCGCCCAGAGCCGTGGGGCACGCTCTTGCACGAAACCCGTGGCCGCTCCTCGTGCCTTGTCATCGTTTCATAGGCGCCGACGGGCGCATGACAGGATTTTCAGCGCCCGGTGGAATTGGAACGAAACTGCGCCTCCTCGCACTCGAAGGTTCCGAGTTGTTCGCCGAATAATGCCGCATTCCGCGGACGACAACGCCGCCGTCCGTGTGCTCTCCGCGAGCGATCCGGTGCTCGCACGCGTGATTGCCCGCATCGGCGCCTGCTCGCTTCAGCTTGACGACGCGTCCGAACTATTTCCGGCCCTGTTGCGCTCGATCATTTTTCAGCAACTCCACACAAAGGCAGCAACCGCTATTCACGCGCGCGTCATTGCGCTGATGCCGAACGCCAATGCCACCGCGCTGCAGGCAGTGCACGACGCATCGCTCCGTTCTGCCGGACTCTCCAGAAACAAGCTCCTTGCCTTGCGCGATCTGGCGGCAAGAACGTCCGATGGCACCGTGCCGACCGCCGCTGCCGCCGCGGAATCGAGCGACGACGAGCTCATCGCACGCCTTACCAAAGTACGTGGAGTTGGCTTGTGGACTGTCCAAATGCTCCTGATCTTCCATTTGGGACGCCCCGACGTGATGCCCGCTGGCGATTTTGGAATTCGCAAGGCATTCAGTCTCCTCTATCGCCGCGGCCGTCCTGTGAAGCCCGAAGCAATCCTCCGTCACGCAAGGCGCTGGCAACCGCACCGCTCGGTCGCAAGTTGGTACCTCTGGCGCTCGCTCGATCCCGTGCCGTCGCCCGAGAATAGCTAACGTCAGCGCAAATCGCTGTTCGTGGACGTGGCGCCTGCGCCTAATAGCGCGGTTTAGCTATTGGTATCCCGGGCCATCCTCCTCGGGCCTCGAGATGGTCCTCGGCGGCGCTGAAGGCCTTCCATTTCCTTCATCGATCCTCCCAGTTCAGTGGCGCAAAATGACGTCTCAAGGCAGCACTCCGCGCATAACTCTCGCAGGCTTCGGATGGCAGAAGTCGCCAGGGAGACGCGTCAAATGTGCTCCATGTGTTTATCGCCGGAAGCCCGTTCCATCACCTTGAGGCTTGAACATAGCATTAATCCAAGCCACCACAGGTTCATGAACTTTCATACCCGAAAGTGGGTGAAGCCAGAGGATTTGAATCCAAACCAGACACTTTTCGGAGGGCGCTTACTCCAGTGGATCGATGAGGAAGCAGTCATCTACGCGATCGTCCAACTGGATAGCAATCGGGTGGTGACAAAATATGTCTCCGAGATCGACTTTATTTCTGCCCCCAACCAGGGAGATATCGTTGAAATTGGCATTCTTGCCACTGCATTCGGAAGAACTTCGATAACCCTGCGGTGCGAGGTACGAAACAAGTTGACATGTGACCCGATTCTCTCAATCGACAAACTTATATTCGTCAACGTGGATGAGAAGGGAAATCCCGCTCCTCACGGCAAGACTCAGGTCTGCTACACCAAGGATCGCTTTGAATAGTCCGAGCTGGATTCCCGACCAGTTCCATGCAGCAAGTGTCGACGATCACTTTTGGATTTGAGTCGATCCAGTTACGCCGGCTCTCTGGGGTGTCCTTAATACCACATTCATTTCTCAGCATGATTCATACAATCCGCAACAGGTTGCTTCTGGGGGCAATCGTATGTGCCGTATTGCTCAGCGTCGGCTACCTAGCTTTAGTGAATACGACTTGGGGGCAAGCGGTGGACAATGCGGGCTATTTTGGCAGGCACATAGTGGCGCGAGCCGTTATTGAATACGACAACCACATCCTCGGTGCAGTGAGCATTGCCACTCTGGCTCTCGCTGTGGCGATCATTCTCCTCATTGGAGCCATTAGACGATGTCTGCTTGGGGCGCTCATTGTAGCGGCTGGGTTCACCTGCGCTGTCGTCGGCGCCGAACTTCTTAAGCGCACGCTGCCTTGGCACGCACTCGTCCCTACCGACGCCCATTTGACGATCGATCTGCAGCGCGAAACATACCCGAGCGGCCATACCACAATCGGTACATCACTAGCGATTGCACTGATCCTGGTGATCTCGGCGCGTTGGCGCCCGTGGGTTGCCGTGGTGGCCGGTTTTGTGAGTGCCTCATTCGCCACGGGCGTGCTTTTTGCCGGATGGCATCGGCCTTCGGATGCGCTTGGCGGAATCGTGTGGTCCGGACTTTGTATGTCTATGGCGGCCGTCGCGGCAGTCACTTTGCTTGGTCATGCCATCCGACCGATCGAGGACGCACGGCGCGCGTTGATCGGCAGCGCCGTGCTCGCCGCCTTTGTCGCCGCATCTACATGGTTCGCTGCGGTCGCCGCGCCGGATGCCTATCCCGACGCGGATGCGCCATTTCTGATCTTAAGTCTTCTCATCATTCTTGGGTCATTCCTGATGACCGCATGGTTTGGATGGCAGCTGCGCTCCCTTGATTGGCAACAGCCGCGCCGCACCTAATCTCATTTATTCAGCCCGCCTCTCTCGGCTCGCAGTCGTCCCCTGTCAGTCCTCGTGACCACGACATCGGCCTTCCCGTGGCGCGGGCAGTGTCCGCTGATATTCCCTTCCGGGTCGGAGTGAGACCAGCAAGAGTTAATAGGGGAATCGCCCGAGGCTGACGCATCCCTCAATCTGGCGCCCTAAGAGAAACCCTGATCGAGTCATCAGTCCCTGTCTGACGCCATCGTTTAGGCTGACAGACGAAATCCTAGTGAGTTCAAGATCGAAGATCTGGATTCAAGAAAACAGCAGTTGTGCCATCGAGCAAACTGGAAAGGCGGTGATCTATGACCCTCCCATTAGCATCGGTAGGATTTGTGAATCGATCTCCAACGGCGACGTGGTGGTTTCCCTTGGAAGAGACACAGAACACTTCACCTCGTGGGTTTAACGCCGCGAGATCTCTGCATCCGCAGACCTGTGAAGGATCTCGGCGAAATAAGTCCCTTCAAAGCATCGTTCTTACTCTCTTCGCACTTGGTCTCGCCATCCTCTTCCATCTTACTCGCCAACATGACGATTCTCGCATCGCGGCCATCAAAAACACCGGGCAACCATCCCCTGCGAGGTCGATACCCTACCCCGAGCGCATTTTCGAGCGCGTCGAAAACTGGCCCAGCATCGATGACCTTTTTGAGGCGAGACCTTTCGCCCGCCAACCAGACTATTCGGCTCAATCAGAATCGTTAATCGAATCTGAAAACCTTTCGATGCTTGAGCATATTCTGCATCCTCCGCCGTCGCTCGATTCGGTTGTCAAGCTGAAGCTCCCGGGTCTGCCGTTCAGCGAGACTAAAGACACTTCCAAGGGCAACAGGCAAACCACGTCTCGCCTTGCGCGTGTGACGGTATACTGGCCGGAGGAGGGCGATTTTTACACCAGGAATTACCGAAGCTCCACCGGTGTGCGTTTGCGTGACGGCCATTGTGCAGTCGACCCTAAGGTCGTTCCGTATGGCAGCGTAATAAGCGTTCCCGGAGTAGGTGAGCTTTTAGCAGTCGACACTGGCTCAGCTGTGGTTTCGAGGCGCGCCGCTCGCGCGGCTGGACGGACTACAGCACAGCGAAACGCGATTGTAATTGATGTCTTCTGCTCCAGCAGGTCGAAAGCCCGTGCGCTTATAAAACGCGTTAGCCACTTCGCGGTCGTTAGCTGGCAACCGCCAGGGCGTCTATCGGAGAACTAGTATGAGACACGCTGATTCCACAAGTGAAGTACGCGGCGTGCATGAGGCTCGAAAGTCGGCCGTGACATCTCTGCGCGTCGAGCGTGCATGCATGTCATTTCCGAGACAGCAGTCCGGAGCAACGAGGCTGAATGGAAGCTCGTCCGGGCGCCAGATTTGTCTCGACCTCCCTGTTGCGGGAATGTCCGAGGCACTATGGCACACCCAGCGATATTCATGGGATCCCACCCGAACACGGCGCCGAGTCACGCATCGAAAAGTTTCGTCTCATCATCCGCCCGTCGCGCATAATGACATCGTAGTTCTTGCCCATCGTCAGGAAAGGTGGATGGTTGTGGCGCCAGTGAACGGAAGCAAGGCGGACATTCGGAGAAAGGAAGGCTTCGACACAGCGATTGTTACAGCACCGCTTGAGAGTCTCACGGTCATACGACGGGCCCTAAGCCCGGGTTATGGCTATTGAGCTTTCAAACGACCACTCACGGGCCGGGATTCGAACTC
>DATDAX010000112.1:0-5868 GCA_036525175.1 Terrimicrobiaceae bacterium
TGTGACACCAGGCACTGCGCGAACAGCCGTGAGAATCTCGGTGACAACCTCCGGAGCGGCCTGGGCGTCCAGAACTTCGCCCATCGATGCCCGTAGCATTCCGACGCCATTGAAGATAATCACCGCACAGGAAAAGAGGGCGGCCCAAGCGTCAGCCTGTGCCCAGCCGGGTCCCCCGATCAATGCCGCCGAAATGCCAATAGCAGCGGCGAGCGACGTGAGTGCATCGGAGCGATGATGCAAGGCGTCAGCCTGAAGAGCCCTGCTTTCGATGGCTTCGCTACGGAGGCTGACCCAGCGAAAGAGCCCCTCTTTCAGAATGATCGTGGCAAAAAGGACGATTAATGTGAAGCCCGCCGGCGCCATTCCTAGGTCCGACGATTGTTGCAGGGTTAAGATTTGACGAATGCTATGCGCGCCGAGCGCTGCCCCGGCCATCAGCAGCAACAGGGAACCGGCTACCGCAGCCAGCGATTCCATCTTCCCATGGCCATAAGGATGGTCGGTGTCTGGAGGCCGTTCCGCATACTTGATTGCACCCCACATCATCGCAGAACTCATCACATCCAACGACGACTCGATGCCGTCGGCGATCAAAGCATTCGAATGACCAAAAAGACCCCCTGCAATCTTTGTAAGGGCAAGGACGAGGTTGATCAGAACGCCCGCTAGCAGAAGCTTGCGGCTTTCCTTTGCCCGACGACCTACGGAATCCACGGGATCGCGCTTTTGATCTCCGTAGTTCAGAAGTTGGTGAAGCTCATTCTCCCGGCCGCCGGCTCAAAATCGCCGCCTGCGGTCTTACTCAAATACGCGATCGTTCGCTGTTTCTCGCTCGGTACCGGCACCGACCCAGGGCCGACCCAGCCCTTCGGATGTTCCGTGATCGTGTAAAGAATATTCACAATCTCATCGGGCTTGGCACCCGTGGCCGTGCGAATGACCTCCGTGACGAGGGCGACGAGATGAACTTTCTGCTGTGTAGGGGTTTCTCCGGGCTCCACATCGACGCGCAGAATCTCAAGCTTGAAATACTCGGGCGCCTTCGCCTGCATCGATTCGTAAGCGGAAGGAGGGAGCTCCGCATGCAGGACCGGCATGAGAAGCACAATCAAAAGCAGTCGAAGTTTCATGCCCAGCTTTACTTATCAAACTTACAGATTCGCGTAAATGGATGAGTGCTTCACTTTATCCCTCGCGGCATTCCTTCACGAACTCAGCAACCGCACTCTGGATCTGTGAAGCAAGATCAACTTTGGGTTGAACAAAGCGAGGCTTGAACCATGGAAACATCCCCAGGAGGTCGTAAGTCACCAGAATCTGGCCGTCGCAGCCGTTCCCGCTGCCAATTCCAATGGTAGGCACCCGCGTCTTCTGCGAAATGGAGTCGGCGACCGGAGGGGAAACCAATTCGAGGACCATCGCGAAAACCCCTGCCTCATCCAGGGTCAGCGCATCCTCCATCAACTCCCCGGCTTGCTGTGGGGTTTTGCCCTTTATGCGGTATCCGCCCTCCTCCCTTACCCTCTGAGGGAGCATCCCAATGTGACCAAGCACCGGAATCCCCTCGCCAAGGATCGCCTTGATCACGGAAAGAAGCTCGCGACCGCCCTCCGCCTTAACCCCGTTCGCGCCAGCCTCCATCAGCTTCCGTGCGCTGCGGACGCCGATGGCCTCCGTCTCGGTGCTGCGAGCGGGAAGATCGGCGATCAATGGGGTATCATTTACACCTCGTGCAACCGCTCGTGTGTGATGGACCATGTCATCCAAAGTCACTTCAGTCGTGTCTGGGTGGCCCAAGACAACCATCCCCAGAGAATCACCAACCAAAAGAAAATCCAGCCCAAGCCCGTCAAGCAGCCTCCCCATCGGATAGTCGTACGCCGTTAAGGCAGCGAACTTCCAGGCATTTCTCTTCCTCATAATGAATGACGACACAAGGGAATGTATTTTCTTATTAGAGGTATAAACATTCTCCATATGTATTGCTTTCAATATATTGCGTTACAGTATACACTCACTATCTCATCGCTCTTAAGTTCTTTAAGGAGTTCTTCAACATTTTTGGAGAAGGTGGGAAGGATGAGCTTTGGTTGGATATCGGCAAGAGGCTGGAGAACGAAGCGTCTGCGGGCGATTTGAGGATGGGGGAGCGTGAGCCCGGGCGATGAGATGGTTAGACTTTCACAATAGAGCAAGTCGATGTCGATGATTCGAGGCCCATTTCGTTCGCGTGAGGGTTGCCTTCCAAGGGCGTTTTCGATTTTTTTGACTTCGCGGAGAAGGTCTTCTGGCTCCATCGCGATCGAAAGCTCGAGTACGGTGTTGAGGAAGGGAGGCGAATCCACTGGACAATCCACAGGAGAGGTTTCGTAGACCTTGGAGCAAAGTACCGGTCGCGTTCCTGAGTGGAGGCTAAAGATGTGTCGGCGGGCCGACTGAAGATGGGCAAGGCGCGGCTCGATATTGGATCCAAGTGCAATCCCGGTGCGCATTCTTAGAGGGCTGATGATAGGCTAGTGCGAACAAAATATGCTTTCGTGTTCGTATAAATCATTTCAAGCCAAGGACATCTTGCATATCGTAGAGACCAGGTGGTTTGGACTGTGCCCATTTTACGGCGCGAAGCGCGCCCTTTGCGAAGGTATCCCTGCTGGATGCCTTGTGAGTGAGTTCAAGGCGTTCGCCGATATTCGCGTAGATGACGGTATGGTCGCCAACGACGTCACCTCCGCGCAGAGCATGAAGCCCGATCTCTGATCCACTTCGTTCGCCGGTCATGCCGACGCGCCCGTGACGGACATCCTGTTCGTACGAAAGACCTCGAACCTCCGCGACGATCTCCGCGAGGCGCTTGGCCGTTCCGCTCGGGGCGTCCTTCTTTAAGCGGTGATGCATCTCAATGACTTCCAAATCAAAGTCAGGTCCGAGAATTTCCGTAGCTTTGCGCGTGAGCCAGAACAGGGTGTTGACGCCTACACTGAAATTGGGAGCAAATACGATTGGGATCTTGCGCGCGGAATCCGCCACGCTGCTCCGGCTCATTGGATCCTGGCCAGTGGTGCCGATTACCAGTGTCTTCCCGGCCTCTCCACACATCCGCGCGACTGCAGCCGTGGCATCAGCGTGCGTAAAATCAACGACAGCCTGGCAATCCGGAAGGGCAGCCTCCAAGTCGTCTCCGACGTCAAGTTGAGCGACGACTTCGAGTTCCGGATCGGCTGCAGCGCATGCGACGAGGGTTTGACCCATGCGGCCCTTGGCACCGTTGATGAGCAATCTGAGAGTGGTCATAAAACGTCGGGTCGGTTGAGTAAGCTCACGTTACCGTTGGCAGCCGCCGCGGATTCTTCAAAGGATTTTCAACGCGGTGAGGGTCGAACGCAATTTTTCCTTATTTGAATCGCTCATTTCGCAGAGCGGCAGGCGAACCTCTGCGCTCATCACGCCTTTCAGCGAAAGGGCATACTTTATCGGCACCGGATTGGGCTCGATAAACAAATCCTTGAACAACCGGTAGAGACGCTGATGAGTTTCGACCGCCTCCTGCGTACGCCCTTCGCGCCAGGCCCGCACAAAGGTCGAGATCTCCTGCGGAAGCAAGTTGGATGCGACGCTTATGACGCCGACACCTCCGGCAGCAAGGAAGGGCAGGGTAAGCGAGTCGTCGCCGGACAAAATTTCAAAGGCCTTCGGAACCGCCTGCCGAAGCTGGCTGACCCGTTCCACGGAGCCCCCGGATTCCTTGATGCAGACTATGGTTGGGCAGTCGCGGGCCAAACGCGCGACGGTTTCCACTCCGATCTCAATCCCACATCGGCCGGGGATGCTGTACAGAACGATTGGAATTCTGACCGCCTCAGCGATGGAACGGTAGTGGCGGTAAAGCCCCTCCTGCGAAGGCTTGTTGTAGTACGGAGCGACGAGAAGGGCGGCGTCGGCGCCGAGCTTTTCGGCATCCTGCGTCAAGGAAACCGCTTCCGCCGTGGAATTGGAACCCGTTCCAGCGATCACCTTGCAGCGTCCCCTGGCGGCCTCGACGGCAGCTTGAATCACGGCAGAATGTTCTGTGTGGGTGAGGGTAGGCGACTCTCCTGTAGTTCCCACCGGAACGATCCCCTCCACGCCTCCCGAAATCTGGGTTTCTATCAGCGCGCGGAACGCCTCAGGATCGAAAGCACCATTCTTAAACGGTGTGACAAGAGCGGTATATGTGCCTGCGAATGACATTGGGTGTGGAGAACTACAGTGAAATCGTCCCCTCGAAAACAAAATCCGCCGGACCAGTTAGAGTTACGTTACGGAAGCCCGTTTCGGACGTCTCGAAGGCGACATGGAGAGTGTCTCCTCCGCGAACCTTTACTTTTACCGGAGAGGACGAGCCCGTGCGGAGGCTGTGAAGGAGTGCCGCGGCGCACACACCGGTTCCGCAAGCGAGAGTTTCGCCCTCCACGCCGCGTTCGTAGGTGCGTATTGCAATCGAGTCTGGCGCGAGCACCTGAACAAAGTTCGCATTGGTTCCTCTCGGCGCGAAAGCGGCGTGGTAACGAAGGGTCGCCCCATCCTTCGCAACATCCACCGCCGCGACGTCGTCAGTGAAGACCACCGCGTGCGGAACGCCGGTGTTCAGGAAGTGCACATTCATGGCGTGTCCGTTGACCTCAAGATCAAAAGGAGAGCGAAGGGAGTGGGGGTTGCTCATGGTGATACGAACAAGGTCGCCGGGAAAGGAAGCCCTGATGACCCCGGCCTGGGTCTCGAAACGGATTTCGGAATTGCTTGAGCCCAGTCTTCGCGCGAAACGCGCGAAACAGCGGGCGCCGTTGCCGCACATTTCCGCCTCGCCACCGTCAGCGTTATAGTACCGCATGCGAAAATTCGCGCCTTGTGCCGCCGGCTCGACAGCGAGAACGCCATCCGCACCCACCCCGCGATGGCGGTCACAAAGCCACGCGATGCGCGCGGCATCCAAGGCAAGCGCCTGATCGCGATTGTCAATCATGACGAAATCGTTGCCCGCCCCGTTCATTTTGGTGAAGGAGAGTTGCATGAGTGGGCAAAGCTAGGCGGACTTCGCAGCTTGCACAAGGGGTCGAATGAAGTCTCCGACGCGCTTGGCAAGGTCGGGAGCGCTGGAATTCTCTGCGATCTGCCGTACGACCGCGCTTCCAACAACCACCGCATCCGCCTCCCTGGCCACAGCTGCTGCCTGCTCGCACGTTGAAATGCCGAATCCCACCGCGATAGGAAGCGCCGTGTGCCCGCGAAGCTCGGCAACCCGCGCCGAGATCGTATCGGAAAGACGGCTTTGCTCGCCGGTCACTCCTTCGCGGGAAACGTAATAGATGAACCCTCTTGCCGTCGACACGATCTTCGCCATGCGTTCGGCTGGGGTCGTCGGCGCAATCAAGTGAATCGGATCCAATCCGCCCGAGAAAACTAGCTCGGCATTCTGCTCGGCTTCGTCGGGAGGCAGGTCGAGGATCAAGAGCCCATCAGCACCGGCGGCCGTGGCGTCAGCAAGGAACCTTTCAAACCCGTAGGCGTAAATCGGATTCAAGTAAGTGAAAAGGACCACTGGAAGCTCCGAGTCGGCTCTAAAGCGCCGCACGAGTTCCAGAGATTTAGCGACCGTCATTCCAGCCGCAAGCGCCCGATTTGAAGCCGCCTGAATCGTCGGCCCGTCGGCCAGCGGATCCGAAAATGGAATCCCCAACTCCAGCAGGTCCACGCCCGCAGACTCCAAGGCGCGCGCAATATCAAGCGTCGCCTCGAAGGAGGGATCTCCCGCCGTGATGTATGCGATGAATCCGCTCGTCCGCCTGGCGGCGAGTTCTTCGAATCGCCGGGAAATTCGTCGAAGATTCA
>DATDAX010000113.1:0-4896 GCA_036525175.1 Terrimicrobiaceae bacterium
ATCACAAGCCTTCCGTATTACGATCGACCTTTCCACTCAGAGAGCCTCCCTCTGGCGCAACGGAAAGATCATTCTTGCCACGCCAATCTCTTCAGGCACAACGTCGCATCCGACGCCACGAGGACGCTACCTCGTCACCAACAAATACAGGTACTGGAAGTCGACTCTTTATCCGGCCCGAATGCCGTTCTTTTTGCGACTGTCTTGCGGCGACTTCGGACTGCACATGGGGGCGCTTCCGGGCTATCCCGCCTCTCACGGATGCATCCGCCTGCCCGAGCAATCGGCACGGAGGCTCTACGCCTCGGTCCCAATCGGCACTCTGGTTGAGATCCAGTAGCAACTCTCGAACTGAAGGTTTACCCTGTGCGGCGGTGGCCTCACCGCCGGGTTTGCCTTGGGTGGCCGAGGTTTCGCCTTCGCATTCGGCGGTGGGGACACCGCCCCCGCAGGACCTAGCCAGTCACGTGGTGGGTGTGGCGCGTTTCCTCCGCGCTAATGGCGTAAATGGTATCTTCGCCCATATTCGTCGCCTGGTCGCCGATGCGCTCCAGGAATCTGGAAATGAAGATCAAGTCCATGTACGTGGGAATGAAATCGACGCGGTGAGACATGAGATCGGTGAGCTTCTCGGCAAAACTCCGATTCATCTGATCGAGTTGACGATCTCGCTCCTTCAGTCCACGCGCTAATTCGAGATCCTGGCTGGCAAACGCTCGCACAGCGTCCTTTACCATGGTCTCCGCATACTGATAGATCGGCTCGAGGTGAAACATTTCGTCCGCGGGCGGACGTGAAATCAGCTTGCGGCTTCGGCGCGCGATTCCGACCGCCTGATCGGCGATACGCTCAAGATTCACGCTCAACTTCATTGTGGAAATGACGTTGCGCATGTCGGACGCGAGCGGATGATAGCGCAGCATGATATTGACGCCTTCGCGGTCGATCTGCACTTCGAGCGTATCGACCTCCTCGTCGTCCGCGATCACAGTATTACACCAGTCCTCATCGCGTTCGAAGAGTCCCTTGCGGGCGTTCTCCAGATTGCGCTCGGTGAGGCTTGCCATCATCAATGCATCATTACGGAGGGAGCGTAATGCTTCTTCAAACGTGCTAAGGATGTGGGTGTTCGGCATGGCGACAGTATCAGTGCTCATAAATTTCTTGGCAAAACTCAACCGAATCGTCCCGTGATATAATCCTCGGTCTGCTTTTCACCGGGGTTCGTAAAGATCTTCTGCGTGTCATCATACTCGATAAGCTTGCCGAGGTAAAAGAATGCCGTTCTATCCGAGCAGCGTGTTGCCTGCTGCATATTATGGGTGACGATTACGATCGTAAACTGGCTCTTCAAATCGTGGATGAGATCTTCCACTTTTGCCGTAGCGATGGGATCGAGGGCCGAACACGGTTCGTCCATGAGCAAAATCTCCGGTCGGTTCGCGATAGCACGCGCAATACACAGGCGCTGCATTTGGCCGCCCGACAGCCCGAGTGCGCTATCCTGCAAACGGTCCTTGGCTTCGTCCCAGAGAGCCGCGCCTCGTAAGCTGCGCTCAACGGTTTCGTCGAGAATGCTCTTCGAAGTGATCCCGGCAATGCGCAACGAATAGACGATATTCTCATAGATCGATTTCGGAAACGGGTTCGACTTTTGAAAAACCATTCCAATGCTGCGGCGCAGGGCAATAATCTCCATCTTCTTGTCGTAGATGCTTCTGCCATTGAGAAGGATGTCTCCCTCATGGTGAACTCCATCGATTAAATCATTCATCCGATTGAAGTTACGAAGGAGGGTCGATTTGCCGCACCCCGACGGGCCGATGAAGGCTGTGACCTGCCGCTCGGGAATGTCCATGTTGATCTGATAGAGGGCCTGCTTCTTGCTGTAATAGAAATTGAAGTCGGACACCTTCATAAAATCGGCCCGGGGCAGGGCCGAATCCGGAGTCGCGCTTGTTCCCGGCGCAGAGCCGGTTTGCGGCGGTTTTGAATCCATAGTTTTGATCATATCGCGTTATCTCCTGCGGAACACGACCTGCGCCGTGATATTCGCGATTGTCACGAGAATCACTAACACCAACGATGCGGTCCAGGCCATCTTGATCTGATGTTCGAAGGGGAGCGTTGAGAAATTGTAGATGAGGACAGAAAGGGACGCCGTCGGTTCGCGAAATGATTGGATCCAGAACTGGCTGAAGAGCGCGGTGAAAACAAGCGGCGCCGTCTCGCCAGCTGCGCGCGCCACCGCGAGCATGATGCCGGTCATGATTGCTGGCAGCGCGTCGGGAAGCACGACGCGCCAGATCGTCTGATAGTTTGTCGCCCCGAGACCGTAGGATGCTTCCCGGTAGGCCTTGGGCACGCCAAGAAGGGCCTGCTCAGAGGTGAGGAGAATTGTCGGCAGGATAAGAATTGCCAGCGCAAAGCCGCCCGCCCAAGCCGAAAAACCTCCCGTAGTCAACACGATCACCGCATAGGCAAACACGCCGCAAATGATTGAGGGAATACCAGTCAGAAGCTTGGCGACAAACCTCACCGCGTTCGACAGCGGCGAGTAGGGATTGTACTCGTTGATGTAAACGGCAGAAAGGACGCCAAAGGGGGTGGCGATCAGCAGCGCGATGCCAACCATCAGCAGTGTCCCCACCATCGCGTTGCCGAAGCCGCCCCCCGTCATGCCGGCGGCAGGCGGAAGCTCGGTGAATACGCTCCAACTCAGAAGCGGCAGGCCGTTCTTCAGAACAAGAAAGACGATGGAAAACAGCGGAACAAGCGTCAGAAGCGCAAGTCCAACGCAAATTGCACTGAGAACTTTGCTCCAAAGGGATCGGGACCCTGATCTGGCAGCGTTCGCAGAGGCGAAGAAGTCGGTTCGCTCTGCTGTTGCGGTGGTCATCGTGGCATCCTCCAAGTTTAGCGTATGCCTGCTGTCTGCTTTTGTGTGTAGCGAAGGACGGCCTCTCCAGCCATGTTCACTATCAGAGTAAGAAGGACCAGCAGCAGCGCCGCGTACATCAACGAACTTACCTGCAGCCCTTCCGCCTCGCCGAATTGATTGGCGAGGAGCCCCGCCAGCGTGCCAGCTGGAGAGAGAAGCGACCAAGTCAGCCGTGAACTATTGCCGATAAGCATCGCGACAGCCATCGTCTCTCCCATCGCACGTCCGAGTGCGAGAATGGTGGCGGCGACAATACCTGGTGCCGCGGTGGGAAGGATCACGCCAAAGATCGCCTCCCAACGTGTCGAACCCAACGCATATGCGCCCTCACGCAGTGTTCCAGGCACAGCGACGAGAGCGCTGCGCGAAATCGCTGTGATTGTGGGAAGGATCATTAACGAGAGAACGAGGCTCGCCGTGAGCATGCTGTTGCCATAAGCTGGGGGCGCAAAAATAGTGTTCAGAATGGGGATATCCTTGAAGGCGACCACTGCCCACGCTCCGAAGCCTTGAACCAGCGGAATGACAACGAAAATGCCCCAGAGGCCGTAGACGACGCTTGGAATTGCGGCAAGCATCTCCACCGTAAAGCGGACAAACTGGCGGACAGGAAGAGGAAGAAAGTCCTCGCTCAGGAAGATCGCAATCGCGAGGCCCAGAGGCAGGGCGAAAATCAGCGCAATCAGCGAGCTCACGGCCGTTCCGATCAGGAAGGGAGCAACACCGAAGATTTCGCGATTGGGCACCCATCTCGAATCTGTCAAAAATGAGAGACCGAACTTCTGGATCGACGGCACCGCCTGACGGCCGATTTCGAAGATGATCCACGCGAGGGTGGCTACAGCTGCCGCCGATGCCACCCAGCAGAAGGCCCGAAAGAGATCCGGCCGCTTCTGAAATTCCTTGATGCCGCCTTGTTGGATCGCCGGAGCGTCGCTTTGCATATCGTAAAAATCTACACCGCTACTCGATGCTCGCCAGGGCGGCTTTGCTCTTCTCTACGACTGCAGGGGGCAAGGGGATGTAACCTAGTTCGGTCGAAAGCTTCTGACCGTCGGTGAGTCCGTAAGTCACGAAGCCCTTGAGGGCCTTAAGCTTTGCCGAATCGCTGTATTTCTTATAAAGGAGAAGCCATGTGAAGGTCGCGATCGGGTAGTCCTCGTCGCCGGTCGGATCTTCCGGCCAGACACGCAAATTCTCCGGGAATGTAACGTTCGCTAGCGTTGCTGCTCCGCTCTCGTCCGTAGGCTTGACAAACTTCCCGCTCTTATTCTGCAAACTCGCCATCGACAGACCGTTGTGGGCCGCATAACCATACTCGACGTAACCCACTGTACCCGGTGTCTGCTTGACGAGTGCGGTGACGCCTTCGTTGCCTTTTCCTCCCGCGCCGGCCGGCCAGGTGACCGACTTGTCGCTTCCGACTTCATCTGCGAAATCCTTGCTTATTGCGGCCAGATGTTTCGTAAAGACGAACGTCGTGCCACTTCCATCAGAACGGAAAGCGACATTGATCGGCAGATCCGGCAATTTTTCATCCGGATTGTCCTTGGCGATGGCCGGATCGTTCCACTTCTTGATTTTGCCGAGAAAAATCCCGACGTACGCATCGCGGGAAAGCTTAAGGTCCTTTACCTCGGGCAGGTTGTAAGCAATCACGATGCTACCCGCCGTAGCCGGGATCATCACCACCCCCTGCTTAACCTTGGCAATTTCATCATCGCTCATTGCCGCATCACTGGCGGCGAAATCTACGGTGCCCTGGTTGAACTGCTTTACACCTGCACCAGAGCCTACCGACTGGTAGTTTACCTGCACGTCCGGATGGAGTTTGTTGTACTCGACGGCCCAGCGTTGATAGAGAGGAGCCGGAAATGAGGCACCCGCGCCCGACAGTTGTTGCGCCCTCGCGAAGTCCGCTAGAATTGCCGAGGCCGCCACGCCGATGGCAATGG
>DATDAX010000114.1:0-13891 GCA_036525175.1 Terrimicrobiaceae bacterium
CCACAAGCTTGTTCAACAAACTAACGATCGCGCTTGTTGGAATTGGATCGATCGAGCCTTCCTTGCTGGTGGCGAGCAGCGGGAATGTTTTTTCCACGAGGGAGCTTCAAGAGATCCGCGGCCGGGGCGCGGTGGGGGATATTTGCCTGCGGTTCTATGATTCAAGCGGGCGCGAGGTTCGAGATCCGGCGGGGAACCGGGTGATTGGGATCGATCTGGATACTTTCGGCCGGGTTCCTCGGGCGGTGGGAATCGCTGGAGGGAACCGCAAACATGCCGCCATATTGGGCGCCCTCCGAGGCAAGCGCATTAACATCCTCATCACCGACCAGTTTACCGCAGCGCGACTCGCCAAGGCAGACGCCCGGACAGTGCAAGACCGGTGAGTGGTCATCCGCCGCTCCTCGGCGACTTCGCGCGGCGGGGCGGTTTGGCACGTGCGCCCTGGCGCGCGAGTGGCGGGCACGCGCAGAATTGAGCGACGTCCGAGCCGGAGCTCGGCGCCTCACATTTCGCGGATGCGCAAATAGCGCTGCAAGTCGGGCAAGGCGACTACGAAGAGGACGCCAAGGAGCAGCAGCAAGACGACGAATAGACTCTTGCCTGCGGATTCGTTACGGCAACAAGACATGAGAATCACCTCCTTCTAAGCCCCGGCTGGGGAAACTGCGTTTGAGCTTTCGTTGAGCAAGCGATGGACGAGGAACTCGATCATCTGCACGGCTTGAGGGACAGCGGCGCGAACGCTGGGGCTCAGGCCAATCTCGTCGGAGTCGAGCACCTCGGGCTCGCACCCCACGAGGTAAAGTTTTCCCGGCTTGCCTCCAAGCGCTTGCACGAGCTGAAGGACCGCAACGGGATTTAGGCAGTGAGCATCCACGTTTGTCTGACCGTTGATCGCATCCACATCCGGTTCAATCAGGTACACAGTTCCCGGAGGTTGTCCGCGCGAGGTCGCGTCGACGAGGATCGTCGTCGAGTAGCCATCCATCATTGCGTACGCCAGGTCATAGCTGCGGATACCGAAATCCTTGGCAAACACTGCCTCTGGAAGGGGATGCTGCGTCAGTTCCCGTATGACCTCGACGCCAAAAGCGTCGTCGCCGGCGAAGATGTTGCCTATGCCTGCGATAAGAATGCGGTGATCCATTCATCTCTCCTCGATGGGCTCGATTTCATCGACTCCATAGAAAAACCGATGTCCCGGCTGGCGCAACATGCCAAGATCCTTCCCCGGGTCGTCTTCAAGAACGAGCGCGATCTGGATGCGGTCCTCGGCATCGCATTCGAGCGCCTCGATCACCGCGATCCTTCCTGCCAGAGCCATATCCATGACGTCCGCGCGGCCTCGTGGACGAATGCGGACACGGGAGCCTGGGTAGAGCTCCACGCCCCTTACGGAGACACTTTGAACGCGGGCGGCCGGATTGAAAAAATCTTCATCCAGCGGGTGAACGTCGCGCAATACACCGTGCATTTTCAAGAAGTGCTCTTCGGGAAGGGATTCCGTGCGTTCGAGGATTCGGCGTGCCTGTTCGTCGACCTGGCGCATTTCTCGTTTTTCCTCGTCCGTCATGGTCAGTATACGCAGGCTGAGAATCTCGTCGATTTCGGCAGCGTCGAAGAGATCGCCGGGGCTTTCCGGTGCGATTCTTGGATAGTCATAAAGAATAATAGGCGAGGAGATCATTGCATCCCGATCATTCTTTTTCTCATCTCCCACGAGAACGGGCCAGGTTCCGACGTTCTTGCAGGATGTCGCCGCTTCTGCCTGGTCCGCGGGGGGGTCGATCAGCGACAGAAACACACCTTCCTCGACCCGGAGGATCGTATGTGTGGAAGCGAACGTGCGCATGAGAACAGCATTCTGATCATTCAGACCGTCGGCAGGAAGCGGACTCTGATTGAGGATCCTCACGGTGATCTTGAACACGTCGGTGTCGACGCTCTCGGCCCCTATCTCGACACAGCCCTCTGCGGATTCCTGTCTGCGCAGGATCAAACCGGCAGGGCGGCTTGCGTTGTCTTGGATATGCTCGAAGGTCCGGCTCTCAGGAAAGCGAAACGGGATTTTCCTGATTTCGTGTAGCAAGGAGCGGATGGGGAGCGTTTCGACGTGCACCTCGCGTTCCACCGCTTCGAGCCAGGATTGGTGGATCTTCTCGCCTACACGCAACTCGGGGACCGCCTTGAACGAGTTCCTCTCTTGAGAGGGGATGTGGCCAACATCGCGGGCCATCGGATGCAGGAGGCGGACAGTCACTTCCAGGGCGGGCGAATGCCCTCTGGTAAGGCATTCGGTCTGCATGACAAAGGGTTCGGCGCCATTCTGAGCCACACTGTATGCTTCAGGATAGACGCGACCGAAGGTAAATCTCTGGCGGTTCTTTTTTGCGGATGCGCGATACGGGTACAAAATGTATCCCTCGTAAAGCACGGCATTGACGATGCTGTCCACGAGCTCCCGGTTCACGACGCGACCTCCGCGTTTTCGCTCGCAGGCAGGAGTTGTTCGATTGCCTGGTCCCAACTGGCGAAACCGTGCTGGCGCTTGTAGGCGTACAGCCGGTCGAAAATGTCTCTACGGAGGGAGATCCACGCCATGCCTGGGTAATGGTGGTCCATCAACGTTTGCCACACCTTTATCGGCATCCGGTACGAACATTCCTTGTCCCACGGGATTTGCTGCACTTGCAATTGTCCCCCTGCCCCCGCGTAAAAGATTGTGCCGCTGAATAAAAAGAGCAGCGGGACTTCACCATTCTCGAGCGCGTAGAAATACTTTGTCGCGCTGACATTGAGATCGTACGTGCAGGTGACGGGCAACTGCGCCTCTATCGTCCCTTCGAATGACCGGACGCAAGTGCTCGCATGTGTCCAAAGCCTGTTGCGCAAGGTTTGTCCCCAACGGTCGGGAGTGCCGAAAAGATCTTCAAGCTTCTCTTTCTCTGATGCGACGTAGGTTCGCTGAGGCGCCTGGATTTGGATTTGCGCCTGAAGCATGATGGTGTGAATCGACTCGGCCGGGGGAGAGTTAGTGACTTCAAGCTTGAAGTGCAGGAGCGGCGTCAATCCGCGGGAGCCGGAATCGACGCCTGTGATCCGAAAGCTAAGGTCAGGCACGGTCTGGCTCCTGTTCTTCAAGCGGCTGTGCGCGTTGGTTGAGTCGCGTGAAAAAATCGTTGATCTCGCGCCAGGCAGCCTCACCTCCCGAGAACCCCTTCCAGTGCGTGCGAATCAGGCCGACCAGTTCGAAACAGAGATCGATGGGCACAATGTAATAATCGCGTGCCGAGGCCACACGGTTCACCAGGAGTGCCTCGACATCGGGCTCCATGCGAAGCAAGGCCGGGTTATCTTCAACGAGTCGTTGCCACGCCGATAGAGGTAAGAGCGATTCGGTGGCGCCGGCTGGACTCGGATAGAACGCCGTCACTTTCTTCGAATGCGAATGGAAAAAGAAAAAGGCGAGATTTATCGGCAGGGCAAGGTTCTCCCACTCGGCATCGCCAATCCGGAATCCCGGCAAGGCATGAGCGTCGCGTGGTATGAGCTTGAAGCGGCCTTCTGCAACGGCCTGGAACCTCAGTGCGCATGCGTCGCAGGCGCAGACAATGTTCCGATTTTCAATTTCAAAAAGATGGCGGTGCTCGTGGGCGAGCGCGGTGGAACAGAGCTCACAGCGCTCCTCGGGTCTTGCAGCCTCTCGAGGGCTCGCGAAGCGACGCAGCGTCGCAATGGGGGTGAAGCCACGCGCGGACGCGACTGCACCGTGTGGGGATCGCAATGGGTGCGCCATAATCGGACAGCGTGAGGTAGCGGACGGCTGTCGCCAGCAGTTTAGCGCCAGCAGCATTCAGGATCAAGCGCCGCCTGACGTGTGACGTTCAAGCGAGGAGGTCTCTCACGCCTTCAACGACCGAGGCGGCGGAAATTTCCCGCATCGGGCCTCCTTCCTGCCGCGGGGTAAACGGCATGGGAGTTCGTGCACGCAGGATCACACATCGTGCGTGACGCGGGCGCCAATGGTACGGGTTGGTCGGTCCGAAGAGTGCAAGGCACGGCGTTCTCATCGCATCAGCCAGATGCATTGCAGCGGTATCCACGCCGCAGAAGAGTTTCGCACCTTTGATAACCGCGGCGAGGCAAGGCAGATCCGTTTTTCCTGAAAGATCCATGCATTCGAAGCCAAGGAGAGATTTGATCTCAGAAAGGTGATCTTGCTCGGCAGGATCCTCAGAGCCTGTCAGCACGCAGACCAGACCGTACTCGGCGCGCAGAAAACGGAGCACGGCCGCCCAGCGTTCGGCCACCCAATACTTCTCGGGGCGCGCGGTGCCCGCATGGACCACGGCATACGGGCCGATAACACCGGACTTTTCAAGAAGGTTGCGTCCCGCGGCCAGATCTTCATCGCTGAGCCTCAAATCCGAAGGCACGTTATCGCGCTTGACCCCCAGGGGCGCGAGAAGATCCGTGTAGTGGTCGGCGGTATGACGCTCGCTGACCGAGGACTTTACAAAGTCCGAAAAAATGAATCTTCGCAGCGGCTTTTTTCGAAACCGCTCGAAGGTCACCCGCCGCCGCGAGCGGGAAAGCGCCGAAAGATAGGCGGAGCGATCTGTTCCCGTGAAGTCCATTGCCCAGTCGGGTCGGAACGCAAGCAGGCCATGTTTCAACCAGGCGTTGGGCCCCCATCCGGCCAACCCTGTCAGTCCGGCCCCCTTGTGATAGAGCCAGCGCTCGTCGACTGCGATGGAATCGAGCAAGCTCGCGGAGGACGAATCAGCAATCAGCGCGAGACGAGCCTGTGGGAATGCCTCTCTCAAACAGCGGATGGCCGGTGTCGTGAGAATCAAGTCGCCGATCCGCTTGAGTTGAAGCAGAAGAATCTTCACCTGGTGCTTCGCCGGCGGAGCACCAAGTCGTAAGCGCGAGCCAGCCGCTCGCGAAAGTGGTCCCAGGTAAATTCAGCTTCCGCCCGTTGGCGAGCCGCCCGCCCGCAGTGCATGATTCGTTGCGGCGACTTGTAGAGGCGACGAATCGCGTTTGCCAGCGCTACGACATCGTTGGACGGAACGATCAATCCATTGATATCGTTGAGCACGACATCCCCCGCCTCAAATGTCGTGATTTGTGCCAGTCCCGCAGCGCAGGCCTCATAGACACTCTTGGGACTTCCCTCGCATTCGGAAGGAAAGATATGAACATCCGATTGCCGGAATACTTCGTCGACGCAACTCGAAAAACCGACGGCGTTTACGGAGGGTCCCGCGAATTGTGCGAGATACGGCTTCATGTCCTCATGGATCTTGCCGACCAGTGTCAACTGCGCATGCGGGAGGGATAATTTTTGCCAGGCCTCGAGCAGGACATGAATACCCTTACGGCGGGTCACCGCTCCGCAAAAGACGGCACGCATGGGGCGATCGGAAGAAAACGCTTGCGGCAATCCTGAAGAGTCGTCGTTTCGGAAAAGTTCGGTGTCGACTCCCGCGCCTAGCAGGAAAAGCTTCTCCTCAGGAATGCCAGCGTCGATGAACGATTTCGCGGAGCATTGTGATGGAACAAGCAAGAGATCGGCGAGATCGTACTCCTCCAGAATCTGACGGTGCGTTACGGTAAGAAGGCCTCGAAGCCATTTTTCTGTGAAAGGCGTGCGGGCTTGCTGTTGCGACGCGTCGACGTTCACAACGGGTCCCGCCTTGATGCGGTCGACGTGCCAGAGGGGGATCTCGAGCACGGAAGCGATTCCGCGCTTTCTGGCAACGCGCAGCGAGCGCACAGACGTCCCCGACCATCCATGAAAGAGGTCGTACCTGCGAGTCTTCAGTTGCCGCGAGGCAACCCAGTCCACATACTTCTTTTTTGCGTCGTTATAAAGTGCGGGTTCGAGTGAGGATAGAAGCCGGACGGGATGCCAATGCAGGGACTTGATATATCGCGGCGAAATATCCTGTTGCCGATTGTCATAACCGATGGCCTTCCCGAGGAAACCGCGTTCATCGGCCAGGAGGAGGCTCTCGTGAGCGTTCAGGTCCACGCCGTATCCGCCGATTCTCGCGTTGATGGAATATAGCAACGACTTTGGCTCTCGCAGGCCGCCGACGGGAGCGTCCTGCGCTGCCCCGCTTGATTCTTCCTCTGCCATGCGCTGTTCTCTGATACGGAATCCTTGAAATTCAACAAAGCAAATTCCGCTCGCGATGAATAATGCTGTAAACTTCGACATCGGTCTGGTTCGCCGGGGATACTCTGCCACGGGCGGAGCTGAAGCGTACTTGCTTCGGTTGGGGTCCGGGCTGAATGCGCGTGGGCACAAGGCGACTTTGTATACCTCGGTCGACTGGCCTCCTGAACGCTGGTCGTTTGGCGATCTCGTTCGCCTGGATGCTACGCAACCACTTGAGTTTGCGCGCGCTTTTCAACGGGCGCGCAAGCCGGGGCAGGTGGTATTAAGTCTCGACCGAGTTCCGGATTGCGATGTCTTCCGCGCTGGAGACGGTGTTCATGCTGCCTGGCTGCAGAGAAGGTCCCGCTTCGAACCCGCGTGGAAGAGCCGACTGCGGGTCTTCAATTTGAAGCATGCGGCTCTTGTTTCGTTGGAACGCCAGGTCTTCAAAACCGTCCGTCTAGCGATTGCCAACTCGCGCATGGTAGCGGACGAGATCGTCCAATGGCACAATTTCCCTGAAGCGAGGATCCGAGTCGTGCCCAACGGGATCGGCAACGCGATTCCACGGATCTCGCGAGAGGAGGCAAGAAGGCGCCTTGAGATCCCGGATCAAGCTTTTTGCGTTCTCTTTGTCGGCACCGGGTGGGAACGAAAGGGATTGCGATTTGCCATTGAGGCTGTCGAGTTGCTCGGAGGCAATGCGCTACTGCTGGTTGCGGGGCGCGGGAACGCGGCACGATACCATTCGGCTCGAGCGAAATTCCTGGGAGCTGTGGAGGATCTTCCGGCCCTCTATTCCGCGGCCGATGTTTTCACCCTGCCGACGATTTACGACCCATTCTCCAATGCGTGCCTAGAGGCGGCCGCCACGGGTCTCCCGGTTGTCACGACCACCGCAAACGGATTCTCGGAGATCATGACGCCAGGACTGCATGGACATGTCGTCGAACCCGGGGATACGAAGGCCCTGGCGAACGCCCTTGAGGTGTGGGAGCACCGGGACGCCGCAAGAACGGCCGCTGACTGCCTGCTTCTGGCGAGGGACTATTCCATCGAGCGCAATGTTCAGGCGACGCTTGACGTTCTCAACGAAATCTTCCGCTTCAGGGCTGGTGAGAGTGTTTCCGGCGTTCCGAACCCGTAGAGCGACCGCCTTATTTCAGCAGGATTTCGATAACTTGCTCCGTATCTGAAAGGTCATCAAACAAGAAATCGGGATGGTGTGCCGCGAGTTCGGCGCGCGAATAGTTTCCCGTCGCGATGGCTACGGTTCTTGCCCCGATGACCTTTCCGCACTCGATGTCACGCGGCGTGTCTCCAATGACAAAAATGTTCTCCGGAGAAAACTCGTCTCCGTGCTTTTCGAGAGCGCGTTCACGAGCAAATCGCGTGAGTTCGTTACGATCGTGGTGGTCGTCGGCGAACGCCCCAAACTCGAAGTATTCCCACACGCCGTAGTGGCTCAATTTGACCTCGGCGCCGCGTACAAGATTTCCGGTCAAAAGGGCAAGAACGCAGTCTTCGCGCTGCCGCAGACGATCGAGCAGACCGATGATTCCCGGAAGAACATGGCCTGTATGACGTGAAAGGCGCTGGCCGAGAAACGAAAGGTAGGCGTCCAGCAATGCTGTGATATTTTCCGAGGACGCGGCGAGACCGTTCTTTTCGAGCATCATTCGCGCGATGAGGGCATCAGTCGCTCCCGCTATAGTGATTCCTTCCAAGTCCTCCTCGATGCCGAAGCGTTGCTGCATGGCATCCATCAATGCGCCCTCGCCCGCCCCACCGGAGGTTATCAGTGTGCCATCGATATCAAACAGGAGCAGACGACGTCTATTCAACGACATCTGAGGCAGTCGATTCGGGCTCAAGGTCGTCTTCAGCCTTGCTGAATTTTCGCTTGCGCTTGCTGGCAGGCAGGGGCGACAGGGTCATCCCGATGGCCTTGCCGACCAGCTTCGGCTCCATATCCACGTGCCCCATTGTGGCAAGGTCGTTCTTGACGCGATGGACGACCTCCATTCCGAGCTCCTGGTGTGCCATTTCGCGGCCGCGAAACTGCAGATGAATTTTCACTTTGTTGCCCTTGTCGAGGAACTCTTCGGCGTGCCGAATCTTTGTGAGATAGTCGTGCTCGTCGATATTCACCCGAAACTTGACTTCCTTGACCCTGCCAGAGGAGTTCTTTTTTTCCTTTTCCTGCTTGGACAAATCGTAGCGGAATTTCCCGAAATCCACGATCCTGCAGACCGGCGGCTGAGCGCCCGGGGCAATTTCAATCAGGTCGAGGCCTATCGAGCGCGCGTGTTTGAGAGCCTCCTCTATGCGCATTACCCCCATTTGTTGGTTGGTAACGCCATTGATCACGCGCACTTCGCGGGCGCGTATGCGTTCATTAACGCGAATATCTCTTAAGTTTATATGAACCTCCTAGCAGCCCGTCGGCGTTCAAAGTCCCGGGGCTCTTGTTTCGACTGCATGCAAAAAACGACAACTTGCCTCATGCGGGAAACTGGCCATCAAGCGATGGACGCGAAAACTGACTTCTCATGCGCTGCATGAGTTAACTTTCGCGAGTAGGACTGTACATAGGGTTTTGTCGAAATCCGGGTCGTTCGCGACCTGGGCGAACAACACCTCAGCTTTTATTCAACCTTGTCCGCTTCGCAAGAGGAAATTTTCCAGACGGCGCGATGTTGCGCTCGCCGAGGTCGCTCGCGCGGGCGCTACGCGAAGCGATGAGGAGAGCTCACCGGGGTGTGCCGAACCCAAGAAAGCGCGAGCAGAGCAGCTGTCGCAGCCGGAATCCTTCGCGTCCCTTTTCGATGAATGCTAGATGATTCCGATGCCGCATAAGATTGATCTTATTCTGACATTAACTGCGGGTTTTACCGCGGCCCTTGGGCTGGGATTTGCAACCCAAAAACTCAGACTTTCGCCGATCGTCGGGTACCTTTTGGCGGGGATTCTCGTTGGGCCGTTTACGCCCGGCTATGTCGCCGACAACGAGATCGCGACGCAGTTCGCGGAGATCGGCATCATTCTTTTGATGTTTGGAGTGGGTCTGCACTTCCATTTGAAAGATCTGCTTGCGGTGCGAAAGGTCGCCATCCCCGGGGCTCTCGTTCAAATTGCGGCGGCGACCGCATTGGGCGCGGTCATTACACGAATGTTTGGATGGTCATGGACCGCGGGAATCGTCTTTGGAATGGCGATATCGGTTGCGAGCACCGTCGTCCTGACCCGGGTGCTTTCGGACAACCGAGCCTTGCATACGCCCAGCGGCCATATCGCCATAGGCTGGCTTATCGTTGAGGATCTGTTCACCATTCTTGTGCTTGTGCTCTTGCCCGCGCTGTTCGGTGCCGGCGGGGGATCCGGTGGCAGTGTGCTGATAACGCTCGGCTGGGCGCTGTTGAAGCTGACCGCGTTGATTGGGTTCGCTCTCATCGCGGGGCAGAGGATAATTCCGTGGTTTCTTGGTTATGTGGCACGGACGGGATCACGAGACCTATTTACTCTTGCGGTATTGGTGCTCGCGTTGGGAATTGCCGTCGCCTCGGCGAAGCTTTTTGGTGCATCGATGGCGCTCGGTGCGTTTCTCGCGGGCATGATTGTGGGTCAGTCGGAATTCAGTGCTCGCAGTGCTTCTGACGCGCTTCCCATGCGAGATGCGTTTGCCGTACTGTTCTTTGTTTCGGTGGGAATGCTCTTCGATCCCTCGGATATTCGGGAGGGCTGGCCACTTATGCTTGCGACCCTTGGCATAGTGATCATCGGCAAGCCGCTTGCGGCGTTCGTTGTCGTAACGCTCTTCCGGCGTCCGCTGCGTTCTGCGCTGTCGATTTCGGTAGCGCTCGCCCAAATTGGAGAGTTTTCATTTATTCTGGCCGCATTGGCATTCGAGCTCAAAATCTTGCCGCCGGAGGCCACGAACGCCCTGGTTGTGGCTTCCGTGGCATCCATCACTCTTAACCCATTGCTTTACAGGAGCATAGAACCTGTGGTCCGCTGGCTGGAAGGAATGGGCATTTCTGCCGAGCGGAAGCCGATGCCAATGGATGAGATGCCGGCAATCGATGATGCCGCCCATCGAGTGATAGTGGTTGGCTATGGACCGGTCGGTCGCACGCTCAGCCGAATTCTGAGAGACAATGGCATTCAGGTCGTAGTAGTTGAAACAAACCTGAAGACGGTCCAGGATCTGCGCTCGCAGGGGGAATCTGCCGTCTATGGAGATGCTTCGCTCCGGGAAGTATTGCACCACGCAGGGATCGAAAAGGCTGACGGACTCATCATTGCGGCATCCGGGGTTCCAGCGCACTCTGTCGTGAAAGCTGCGCGCGATTTAAATCCGCAGATTCGCATTCTGACCCGAACAGCGTATCTCCGGGAGTGCGAAAAGCTGCAAGCTGCGGGCGCGAGTGCCGTTTTTTCCAGTGAGGGAGAAATCGCCTTGTCGATGACAGCTTTTCTCATGAAGCAATTGGGAGCGACCGATGAGCAAATTGACCGTGAGCGCGACCGCGTTCGGACGGAGCTCTTTTAGCTTACGCGAAAATCGCTGGACAAGTTTCGGGGCGCGACGCGTGAGAATGGGTACGGCAATCCTTTGGGAATCAAGCACCGATCCTCCAGCGATCTTCGCTGGAAGGTTTGCTGGGAATCGAGGAGATTCACGCTCCATGCCGGGGCCATCGCACGACATTCCACAGTCCGCCTATCAGGCGGGGAATCCTACCATTCGCGCCCGCGGCGTTTCAAAGCGCTTTGGCGAATTTGTGGCGATTGAGAAACTGGACCTCGATGTGCGCGCTGGCGAATGTGTGGGATTATTGGGCCCAAACGGCGCCGGGAAATCCACGTTCATAGGGTGTCTCTACGGCGTGGTCGAGCGCAGCGGAGGAGAGCTCAAAGTGTTCGGCCACGACCCTGCGATTGAGCCTCGCCGTATCAAACAACGCCTGGGCGTCGTCCCTCAAGAGAACGCTCTGGATGAAGAGCTGACCGTACTCGAGAACATGCGCATCTACGCCCGCTTCGAGGGCCTGCCGAAGCAGGCCGCGCTCTCTCGCATTGAGGAGCTTCTGATCCATATGTCGCTCGACCACAAGCGCGACGCAACGATACGCACTCTTTCCGGCGGAATGAAACGCCGACTCACGTTTGTGCGCGCCCTCCTGTCGGACCCGGAATTATTAATTCTTGATGAGCCGACAACTGGGCTCGATCCGACGGTCCGGCATCTCCTTTGGGAAAAGGTCCTCTCCTTTCGGCAGGCGGGAAAGACGACGCTTGTCACCACCCACTACATGCATGAGGCGGAACTTCTCTGCGACCGCATCGTGATCCTGAATCGCGGGTCCGTAGTCGGCGCCGGCGCTCCGCGGGAACTCATCGAGCGCGAAGCGCCTGGCTATGTGGGAATATTTGCCCAGGACCGCGAAAAGGTCCTTCGTACTCACATGCGGGCGGGTTGGGACTTGTTTTATCAGGGCCGCCAATGTTGCATCCGGGCGCCGCAAATTGAAGATCTGATGTCCCTCCAGCGGGCGTCCGGGACTCAGGCGCTGCAGATTCGTCCGTGCAATCTCGAAGATGTCTATCTCAAGCTCACAGGAAGAGAGCTCGACGACAATGAGTGAGTTTTACATTTCCTTGCAGCTTGCCTGGCACGTGGTGGTGCGCAACTGGATGGTTTACCGAAAGGATTTTCTGGCGAACATTTCTCCGACGCTTGCTGATCCCGCCTTGATGATGACCGCGCTCGGGCTTGGTCTTTCTCCCTTCATTGGCCAGATCGAGGGTCTCAGCTACGCGCAATATCTCGCGCCCGGGATGGTTGCCACCACGGCCCTTTTCACAGCCTTTTTTGAGTGCAGTTACGGGTTCTACGTGAGGATGACTTTCGAGTCGGTATTCAAAGCGATGCTTACCACCCCGATTGGAGTGCGCGAGGTCGTGATCGGCGAGTTCCTGTGGGTCTTCATTCGTGCGGCGCTAATGGCCGCGGGTGTCGGCCTCGTTCTCGCTGTGATGGGTCTGCTGGCGAATGTCTGGTCCATCTTCATCTTCCCTTTTATCGGCGGCCTGCTCGCTGTCCCATGCGGAGCGATTGGCTTGCTCGCCGCGGCACATGTCCGGAATATCAACCAATTTCAAACGGTTTACTCGTTTCTCATCGCACCGATTTATTTTCTTTCCGGCGTGTTCTTTCCATTGACCGATCGCCCGATCCTCGGCGTCTTGGTGCATCTTTCGCCTTTCTACCATGGGGTGCGCTTACTCCAAATGACCGCATGGGGACGCGGGTCGTTTGGGGAAGCCGCTTTTCATGTGACGGCGATCTTTCTTTTCACTGTCGTTCTGGGCTTATGGGCCTTCAAAAAGATCCGCCAAAAGCTAACGATCTAGGCGATGAGAATTCCCAGCTCCCCCGTCATTCACAACAAGTCGAAAAGCCGCTTTGAGATCGAGGTCGGCGGGCAATTGGCGGTGGCCGAATATCGCGAGCAAGGCGATCGAATGATTTTCACGCACACGGAGGTCCCCCCGCGGTTTCGCGGACATGGCATCGCCGAAAGACTTGTGCTTGCCGGCTTCGATGCAGCGCGGACAAAAAATCTTAGAATAGTAGCCCTTTGCAGCTACGTCGCACACGTCTTGCGAGAGCACCCGGAGTTCCAGGAACTGGCGGGGTAGTCGAAGCCGGACTCAGCCCAGCCGATCGAGCAACTTCTGGTGGATACCATCGAAACCACCGTTGCTGAAGACGACTACGACGTCCCCGGCTTTCGCCAAAGGCTTGAGCCTTTCCACGATATCATCGGCTGTCGGCTCATAGAAAGCCGGCTTTCCCGCTGCCACAATATCGGATACGACGCGTTCCGGGTTGAGTCTCTCGCCTTCGGGAATCTGCTCGATTCGCGCGACCCGCGATAAAAAGACCCCGTCGGCTTGGGCGAACGATTTCGGCAGTTCATGTTGAAATACGGCGCGGCGCGTGGTGTTCGATCGCGGTTCGAAGATGGCCCACAGTCTGGACTTCGAATAGCGACCGCGCAGTCCGGCAAGCGTTTCGCGGATGGCAGTAGGATGGTGGCCAAAATCATCAATGACAGTGATTCCTTTGACCTCTCCGCGCACCTCCTGCCGGCGTTTGATACCTTTGAATGCAGCCAGGGCTTTCTGGATTTCGGACACTGGCACGCCATAGAAATGCGCGGCTGAGGCAGCCATCGCAGCATTGCGGATGTTGAAATCGCCCATAAGGGGAACTTCGAAGGTGGCATTGAATAGCTCGAAGCTGGAAATTCCATGCTGGTGGCGCGCGTTACGAATTTGGTTGCCGGCATTCTCCGAGAAGCCCACCTCGACGATCGGAGCAGGGCATTGCCTCGCCACATCCACGCAATGCGGGTCGTCAGCATTCAACAAGACCATTCCCTCGCTCGGAACAATGTTAAGCAGCCTGCGAAAGCTCGTTTTGATTTCGTCCAGATCACGATAGATATCGGCGTGATCGAACTCGATATTGTTTACAACCACCAGTTCGGGAAGGTAGTGGATAAACTTCGACCGCTTGTCGAAAAATGCGGTGTCATACTCGTCTCCCTCGATAATGAAGTGCTTCGAGTCCCTCAGGCATGCGCCCTGACCAAGATTCGCCGGGATGCCTCCGATCAGATAGCTGGGCTCCAGTCCCGCGCTTTGAAA
>DATDAX010000115.1:0-9025 GCA_036525175.1 Terrimicrobiaceae bacterium
TGGTTTTGGAGGGCAGATTTTTGCGGCTATGGACGCAAATGTTCTTTTCGGGAAGGCCTTGGGATTGGGCAGTGGGTGGAAAGTGGTCAAGAGCGAGATGGACGTCGCAGGCCGGGAGCTGAAAATCTGGCTGGATTTCGAGTCCGGCTCTCAATTTGCCTGCCCGCAGTGCGGAAAGTTCTCTCCGGTTCACGATACGGTGGAGAAGCGCTGGCGGCATCTGGACTTTTGGCAGCATCGCACCGAGTTGATCGCCCGGGTGCCGCGCACCAATTGCCAGGAACACGGCATCTTGCAAGCCGCGGTGCCTTGGGCGCGGCCTGGCAGCGGATTTACGCTAATGATGGAGGCCATGATTTTGCTGCTGGGTCAGCAGATGAGCGTGTCGGCGGCGGCCCGCCACTTGGGAGAGAGCGACAAACGGCTCTGGAGAGTGCTTGAGCATTATGTCATGGAGGCCCATATCGCCAAGGACTGGAGCCAGGTGCGCCGTCTTATGATTGACGAAACAAGCGCCCGCAAAGGGCATCGCTATGTGACCGTCGTGCTCGACGCGGAGAGCCGTGACCTTTTGCTTATGGTCGAAGGGCGCAGTGCACAGGCCGTTACGGAGTTCCTGTCAGTCATGGCTGCCCACGGAGCCAAGGCCGAAGCGATTACCGAGGTGGTCATGGACATGAGCCCTGCCTACATCGCCGGAGTGCAAACCCACTTTCCCAATGCACGCATCGTCTTCGATCTCTTTCATATCATGAAGCTGGCTGGAGAGGCCCTTGATGCCGTTCGCAAGAGCCTGCGCAAGCAGGGAGCCGATTTGACCGGTGGACTCTGGGCTCTCCGAGGCAACGAATGGACGCGCTCCCAAGAGCAACTCGACTTGCGCCGCAAGCTGGCTCGCGCCTATCCGATCCTGGGCCGCGCCATCGCCTTGCGCGAAGCCCTCCAAGGGGTGTTGGCCGATGGTGACCTGCCTTCCATCCGCTGGTGGCTGGGCTGGGCCGACCGTTCCCGGCTCGAACCCTTCCGCAAACTCTCACGAACTCTCAAAGAACACTTCCTCGGCGTCCTGGCCTATCTCGAAACCCGCCTGACTAATGCGGCCATCGAAGCCGTTAACGGTCTCCTCCAGATGGCTAAGCGCATCGCCCGTGGCTTTCGCAACTTCCATTACTTCCGTATCGCCGCTTATCTCAAGGCCAGCCGTCTCAACCTCCAAGTCCCTCATCCTTTACCCACTTGAAACGTCGAAGAGGCTTAAATTTGTCTCCTTTACATGATCTGCCCGAATCGCCTTGTAGCCTGCGATGTCACAAGCTGGAGCGATTATGTCGTCGAAAACGTGCTTAAAGTGGCCTTGCACATATCCATCCCCGTCCGTAATCGGCATGATCACGAAACACTCTTCACGCGATTCGTCGACGACGGGCGCATTTGCGTCCGATGAATTTCCGGAGGCCTTCATTTCAACGCACTTCTTACCACCCTTACTCAAAGTCGGTCGAGGACATTTGACTTAGTTGCTAGAATTGCAATTCATGAGCCTTCAGATAAGCATACGGTCTAACACGATCTCGCCTGGTTTGGCCAAAGCCGCAGCTGCGGTGAAGGACAAGCGACCGATCCTGGAGGCGATGGGCACGCAGCTCGGTAGCCTTACGAAGCGGGCGTTCAACGATAGCTCGCTGCGTGTGGCGTCCTGGCCGAACAAGAAGACAGGCGAGCCCTCGCGGCTCAAGGAGAAGGGAGCGCTGTATCAGTCCATCCGGATCACGAATCTCGGATCGGACAGCGTGACAGTGGGGAGCGATCGCAAATACGCTGCGATTCATCAGCTCGGCGGAACGATAATGCCGAAGAATCCAGACGGCCTCCTGGTCTTCAAGATTGGAGGTAAGCTCGTTCGCACGAAAAAGGTTAGGATGCCGCCGCGGCCGTTCTTCGCTTTCCTGGCCGGCAGGATGATCACCAGCGCTGCTCAGAAGATCACCGCCACTGCGATGCGGAAGATTCAGGCTTTGATGCCGAAGTGAAGCGATCGAAAGCAAAGCAGTGCGTTTTCTGTAAGGAGGACCTGCGCAAAGTAGGACGAGCCAGAGAGCATATTGTGCCGCGGTGGCTTCAAACCGAATGGGGAGTCGCAAGACATATCCTAGAGCCAACACACATCGACGAAACCGGAACTGTCATCTCACAGCGAAGCCATCGCTTCAACTCGTTCTTGGCAGGGCGCGTCTGCGCACCATGCAATAGTGGCTGGATGTCGATTCTTGAATCTCAATCGAAGGAGTTGATTCTGAGCCTTGCGTACGGAAGGAGATCCATTCTTGAGATCGAAGATGAAGAAGCGCTCCTTTTAGCACGATGGACAGTAAAGACGGCTTACGTTCTTCACACCTCTGCCAACTGGAGGCCAGTCGTTCCCGATGAGCACATCTATAGATTAGATCACGATTCTTACCATCTTCCTGAACGAGTATATGTTGTCGGCCACACTCTCGACCAGAAGCGCACTTCGAAGGAATCTCAGTTCTTTTCCTGGTCACAATCTACCAGTTGGCCCATTTTGTTTTACGAGGATGAGCCTTCCAAAGAGAACCTAAAAGTTCTCAGAACAAAGGGATACAAAATCGGCCTGCGGCTTGGGGGACTCTTTGTCATGGTTGTTCACAACCCATGGGAGTTCGCGCATCTTTGCCTTTCAAAGTGGAAACATGTGCCACTATACCCCCGACGGTCCCATCCGGTCGTGTGGCAGATTGACAACGAAGATTGGCCGGAAGACGCGGCGACACGGTTCCACGTTTTTGCCCTTGGTCTTTCGCTGCATATCAATGCCACAAAGTAGAGGGTAAAGCTTTTCTATTTTGGCCTTTTATGGCGGGACAATCTCGATCCTGAAGCGGGGCGGTGCCAGGTTCGAAGGAACATCCTCGGTAGTCAAGAGAATCGACCTGGCGGCGATTACAATCTCCCAGGAGATGCCACTGCCCCGTTTGACCGTCACGGAAACATTTCCCTGATCCAATGCCTGCAGAATAGGCTCCGCCGGGAGAGCGTTTCTGGGATCGATGGTCACCTTTGTCTGGTTGCCTGCACTCTCTACACGGGGAGTATCTTTGAGGAAGGCTAAGGCGCCGGTATCTGCCAGCACCCTGCCTTCAGAATCGAAGACCAACGCGGGACGCGCGCGTCGAGCCACTTCCGCGACAAAGTCGGGGTCCTTCACGATTGACCGAACCCGCCAGTCAATTAGGGCAAAGTATAGGCTCCCCACAGTAATTGCGAGTCCCACGACGAGCGCAACCACGCTAGAGCGGTGTCCTTGAAGGTCTTAATCATTTGACTCGCTCGAATCATTAGGGGCCGGTCTGGAAGTGATGAAAAATCACGGCTCATCCTTGTCGGACGGGCTATCCTGTTTTGCGGTTTGCCTATTCATTATAGTGGCCAGCGCCTGCTTCAGCTCTGCTTCGTCCTTGAGCGCTTGTGCGATGCGGTCAGACAATTCGTTCAGAACGACTCGAACGCTGCTTGCAAGTGCTAGGCATTCTTCATCACTTCGCTCATGGACTCCTTCGCTGAGTGCGGAATGCAAGAGGGCAATAGGGCTGTGCCCGTTTATCTTTAAACTTTCCGGGATAGCTTCTCTTGCGATCTCCAACGCACGTGAAAACTGTGTTTCAGCCGTCGCTCGCTCTATCGCGTTAAGGATTTCAGGATTCGCTCCAATCCGCTTTGCGACTTGAGCGATCTCAGAAAGAATCCTGTTCTTTTGATTTTCAACTACGCGTCTGTAGTAGATAAACGCGCCGATGCCGAGACCTTGGTTTTCGCAACGTCTCCCCTTTAAGAAGGTCTCACGATCTCGCCCGACCAGCTTAATAAGCCGAGCGGAACTGGGTGGTCCAAACGGAGGGATCTCGCCCAACTTGATGGCCTCCCCCGCAAGGCCATCCCGGACGCGGGCAGCTAGCGAGAAGATCTTTTCAAACCTTTGGCAGTTCCAGCATCGATAGGGTTAGGAAAGTATAGACGAACCGTTTTAGAGAGTTCATTTCTGGTGCCGCCGATACGCACCGGAAAAAGCGAACACCATTGCATGATTCGTTCGGGCAATGAAGCTGGAGTTCCGGGGTAGACAGCCCTAGGTAGGTTCCAGTAGTTCCAGGTCGCGAATCAGCTGATGCCTACTCGATCCCTTGGAGGGCCTCCATATCGATGTGCTCAAAGCCCATGATGTCACGCAGCCAATTGCCAAAATGCGTCTTACCGCACCCCGGCATTCCTGAAATCAAGAGGGGTTGCATGTTGCGCCCGAGCATGGTCAAAGGGACCAAGCTGTATCAATCATTTAATCCGCGGAATCTGTTGCAACCACGGCTAGCCAGAGGCGGCGAGCCCGCCATAGAGGGTGCGTGAATTTAGCTGCGACGATGTCCCTAGATACGGCGAGGTTTGTGAACCCCTTGCGGGAAGCCAGGGGCGCCTTAAGCGGCTTTACGGGAGCGATCGCTACAGCGGGCAACATTGGGAATATCTTCAGCGGAATCCAAAGCGTCTTTAGCCTGGCTCGCGGCGCTTTTGCTCCTCTCAGCGAGGCCGTCAAGGCCGCCGCTAATAGTGAAGATCTCGCAACGACTTTTCGCACGCTCCTTGGCGACGCCCAGTTCGCCGCGCAAGCGATGAAAGAGGCAACCGAGTTCGCTGACGCTACTCCTTTCGATCCCGAGCCGGTACAGCAAGGCTACAAGACGCCACTCGCGTACGCTTTGCCCTCAAAGATATCAAAAGCCTGATGACCGATGCCGGCGACCTGGCAAGCGTCATGAAGGTCTAGCTCGGGGAGGTAATGCGCGTCTTCGGACCCTCAAGAGTGGCGACTTCGGGAAGCTTTCGAACGGCTTCGCGACTTCGGAATTTCCCGCAGCGATCTGGAGGCAAAAGGCCTTGTCTTCGACAAGGGCGGTAGCTTTGTCGGCACCGCCGCACAAGCAATGGCAGTAGTCAGTGCCATCATCCGCGAGAAGTTCGGCGGCATGATGGACGCTGTCTCCAAGACCTGAGACGGACGTTGGAGCACCTTCGTCGGCTACGTCCACAATCTCTTCAAGGAGTTCGGCAAGCCGATAATGGATTCGCTTAAGCCCGCCCTCGATCAGGCGATTTCTGTCGCGCAACAGCTTGCTCCGGTCGTAAGGCAAATCAGCGAGGGGCTGGCCCCTCTCATGTCGGGGGCGATGGAGAAGGCGATGGGCGTCGTTCGGGGTATCGGCGCCGCGATCAAGAACGATCTTTCGCCCTTCAACGGAAGTGACTCCATTTTCAAGAGCGGGGGCGGGCTCATCGAGAACCTCAACCTTGCTGTCAAGGGCGCCGCCCGCTCTTTTTGAGTTCTTTCTCCACTGCGATTGGCGGCGTGATTCAACTGCTCAAGGTTGGCGTGCAAGGAGTTTTCCAGAGTGCGGTTGCGCTCCTCGGCCAACCAAGCATTTGGCAAGGCGTTGCTTCGAGCGTAATGTCGATCGTTTACAGCGTTCGAGCGGCCCTGTTCGATCTTTTCGCTGATCTCATCAGTAAGCTTCCGACGACAATGCGGTTCGGAGCCAATGTCGAAGGCCTGCGCGGCAGCGCCGAGACCGACGCCACAAGAAGCCAGCGCTTTAGTAAGGCTGCTGCGGACGCATTCGGGAGAGTCGACCTCTCGATGTCGCCCATAGCCGACGCTGCTCGAAAGGCCGGATCTGTAATCGCTGAAACCTGGTCAACAATCCTCGGAGACGCCGGGTCGATCCCGGAATTTCGGGAGCTGCGCGACAATTTTGCGATTCTCTCGGATTCCACCCGACAGCTGGTAAAATCGACGAACGAGCAAAAAGCGGCCCAGTCGAGTTCTGCCGCCTACGCGCCCCAGCAACGCTCGCCCAAGCGGCAGCGCCTACGATCTGGGCGCACCCTCGCCAAAGTCGGCGGTTTCATCGGCGGCCGCGACTCGGCGATGAGCAGCAAGCTCGACCGCACAAACAGCCTCATGCAAACGTCGGTGGACCTCCTTAAGAGCGGTATCGAGATCTGGAAGGGCCTCCAGTTAAACGCGGCTTGGGCATTCGCCTATCAACTGGTGGCATGCCCTTGCTAAAACGTTCTCGCCTGTGCGTGTCGACCCCTGTAAGGGATTGCCGGATCAATGAGCTGGGTTGATTTCAGTCGGCGTTACCACCTAAAGTTGGAAGGAGGCTATCGCTACCTAGACTCCTGCGGTGCCTTCATGATCGAGGCCGAAGAGAGCCTCGATCTTATCCCTTCGGAGGACACGAAGCCAACAGGGGCGCGGATGGAAAAGCCCGAACAAGGGGTGATCGTGACGCTGGATGCGAGCCAGATAAATGTCCAAGAAGAGATGAGCGGCAGCGGAGACGAGGCGTTTGTCTCGCTGGCATTGACGGTCGGCGACCTTGCTCTTCGACACGTTGAACCGCGCTCGGTGGCGGCCCGCACGTTTCGTCTTTCATCATTCCTGCCCGCCGACACAGTCGAGCAGGCAATGAGCTACACCGTCGAGGTGAATAAGGCCCGCCTAACGGAGTGGGCTGACAGGATTGGCATGTCCCCGTCCCACCAGAAACTGGACTACGTCTTCTCCAGCGGTTCGCTCGATGTGAACGTCGTTCTATCTGTCACTACGTTTGAAAACATCACGGTCCAGCGGCTTGCGACGCGACCCCGAGCCTCGAAGTGGCAGCAAAAGCGAGCTGAGAGATTCAATCTCCGGGCCGACAATCTTCACGTGCCCGCGCATCACGTCGTCATGCTCGAGGTGGGTATTTCCGAGTTCGATCCACCGAGTGAGGGTGGCAAGGCTCTGTTTGAGCAGTTGCGAAAAATCGATAGGCTGATAAAAGAAACTCTTCCGGGGAAGATATGAGCACACTCAGCATTGGCAATAGCATGGCCCACAGCGGAATTGCGATGGCAAAGGCGGCGACGGAGTCTTCGGGTGACTCCGTGCTCCGTTATTCAACCGCCGTGGGCGGGCGAGCAGCTCGTGTAAAGGGGTTCGGCGGTGCGTTTTGCAGCGAGAGGACGCTACGTCGCCTTCGGGGGTTCCTGGTTGAAGACCGGGGGCGCGAGTTCAAGGTGGGATTCGTCTCCGAAGGAGAGCCGGAGGGCAAGGTCATTCTCTACTTCCTGCCCGCGGATTTGCTACGGCATGCCGGCGTTACTACCGAGAATCAGCAATTTGAGCTGGATGAGAAAGTGACCAAGTTCCGGGATGGGTCTGTGGCCGTCACTTATCACGTTCGCCCCAACGCACCCGCATATGAGGGCTTCGTTGATCCGCTCGATCTGGACGAGGACCATCGGGAGAAGCTGACCGTCCTGCTTCGCAATCTCGGTCGTGCTGAAGTTTGACTTCTACGAGTCTGGTGTCGGGGAGACTATCATCGTCACATTCCCGAACGGTGGCATCGGGGTAATCGATGCCCATCCATCGCCCACCTCTAGCCGCCCGGCGATCCTGGAGATTGTTGGTAAAAGGCAGATTCATTTCATCTGCTTGACGCACCTCACGCGGATCACGGGAAAGACCTGGTCTCGATTGTGAAGGGAGGCGCGAAGGTTAAGTCTTTCTGGCACACCATCTCCGAGCTGAATGTATTTTTCTTCGGCCTCACCCAGACGCTCAATTCGCCAGGCCCCTTACGTGAGGTCATAAATCGGTTCCGGACGGGATGGGCGTCCTTCCTAGTCGACCTCTTCAACGCAGCAACGGTCGCGGACATTCCACTCCACCAACTGCGAGCCGATATCGAGCCCACTAATATCGATGGCGTCTCGATCTTCTGCCTTTCACCAGAAGAAGAGCTCCAGCGAGCGTTCACAAAGGCATACCAACGGCTCAGCGTCGGTGAGGCAGTCCGGCATCCCGATCCGAATCGGCTGTCAGCGATTCTGGCGTTCTTGTATGGCAGCAGTGTCGTCTTGCTCGGAGCTGATGCTCTCAAGCTCAATTGGCAGACTGCGGCAACTCGTTATCGGAAGCATGGCCTGCCGAAGGCCGTTTTGCTCAAAGTACCCCACCATGGCGCGTCAAATGCGTTTTTGAGACACCCCCGCCCCGGAGAATCGAACTACCTGGATCTCGTCGCTAAAGAGGGCGGTCACGCTGTGCTCTTCGCCGGTGATGCCGAGCACCCGGACGGGGATGTGTATGACGCGCTGCGCGCACAGACAGAGGTGCGCTGTCTATCCAATGGCACGAGAGAAGCGCTTCCGGAGATCGACCCTCTCCGGCTCGGAGTGATTGGTGGAAGGTCGGCTGAGGTTCCCAGCAGGATCTGCAACCAGGTTGTTTCCTTTCAAATCGATGAATCGGCGAAACTGATTGTGCCCGTGGGCAGAACATGCGGGTCTTGCTGAGGTCGCTACGCCGATGTGCAACCAACCACGTAAGTGGGGCTGTCGCGGCAGATCAGGCTTCGACCGCTTCTTTCCTTAAACCACATAACAAGGGGTTCCACGTTCCACCTTTTTGCGTGTTCGTATCCGCGAAATTCTGTCCGCTCTCATTGTCCAATTACTCTGTAGAAAGGTGGAACCCCTCTCGGACGGTTCGCGGCCGTATCGCGAAATTCCCGCGAGAAGCGGACAACTATTTCGATTCTGGCCTCTCGCGGTTTTGCCTCGGCAGAACACGGCAAAGCATTGGTCATCAGAGCTTATCCGAGGTAAATCCAACCAAATCCAGGCAGATCCAGCCAAATCAAACTAGCGGACAACTATTTCGCGACGAAGCCACATTTGGGGGTAGATCAACGGAACTTCAAAAAGGAAGAGGGACCACACGACGGGAACGGGTGCGTTTCGACTGTGTTCTTGGTGGTTCAAAACCTGCTGCCATTTCTGACCATGCTTTTTCTGACGTATCTGGCTTGCGGCCTGTACCTTTGGGTGTTGGGCATCGCCGTTTTTGGAAACTGCGAGACCCGGCGATCGCTCTTTCACGCCCCTTGGCTTGGCTATGCTG
>DATDAX010000116.1:0-3356 GCA_036525175.1 Terrimicrobiaceae bacterium
TCGAGTCCTTCACCGGACGTCGCCCAAAGCAGAAAGCCGGTTCTCTTCGGGAAGCCGACCGTGCCGGTGTTATCCAAGCCAGTCAAATGCGCAGAAATGATCAATCGCGTGTTCGGCGCATAGTGACTTTCCATCGAACCCGGGGCCAGAATGCTGCCCTGACTGGGCACAACGATACCAAATTCAGACAATCGCTCGCTTGTAATCGGCCCATGTCTCAAAATTTCCACACCTTGCTCGCGAACGCGCACGATGGTCGATTCGATCCCATGAACGCAAGGTCCACCGTCGACGATCAATGGGATCCGCCCTCCGAGCTCGGCCAACACATGCGAAGCGGTCGTAGGACTGATTCGGCCAAACCGGTTCGCGCTTGGAGCGGCGATCGGTTTGCCATAGAGCCGCGAAACCCTTTCGAAGACCGGATGCGCACTCATTCTCAGTGCCACCGTTGTTTGTCCGGCCGTCGCGAGATCCGGCACCAAGTCCCGACGTGGTATCACCAAGGTCAACGGACCGGGCCAGAACGCTTTGGCGAGGCGAAGTGCCAGCTCATCCGGCCGACCGAGTCTCTCCAGCCATTGCCTATCAGGAAGATGCACAATGAGCGGATCACTAAGAGGGCGTTCCTTCGCTTCGAAAATTTTTGCGCACGCGACGGGATTCAGCGCCGCTGCACCGAGCCCGTAAACGGTCTCTGTGGGAAGAGCCACCAGTTCCCCGCCAGCGAGCAGCTCGACGGCTTGCTCAAGGCCCTCGGGAGCGGCAACAACCCGAGTCTTCAAACTTCCAATTCGCTGTCGAGCGCGTCCTTGGCTTGCTGGCGTCGAAAATCGCACAAAGCCGCATCGATCGCGGGATGCGCACCGGCAAGCAGAGCCGCCGCGAAAAGCGCGGCGTTCTTGGCCCCCGCTATTCCGATCGCAAACGTCGCAACAGGAATTCCTGCAGGCATTTGCACGATGGAAAGCAAGGAATCCAGCCCGTTCAACGTGCGACTTTGAATGGGCACCCCCAAGACCGGCACAGTCGTATGCGACGCAAGCATGCCAGGCAAATGCGCAGCCCCGCCTGCCCCAGCTATGATCGCCTTGAGGCCACGCTCGGCGGCGCATTTCGCATAGTCGGCCATGGCATCAGGCGTACGATGCGCCGAAACGACTTTGCATTCGTGAGGAATGGCCAGTCTGGCCAGCAGCCTGGATGCCTCACGCATCGTTTCCCAGTCGGATTTGCTCCCCATCACCACCCCCACCAAAGGGGGTTGGCCCGAAGTTTGCTCCATCTTGCGTGACAATTAGTATTGCGAATGCGTCGATTGACGCCTCCATGCGTCCAAAAATAGATGCCATGGCGCTGCTTCGATCGACGCGTGAAAATTATCAGAAGTGTATGGCGAGAGGAATAGTAAAGTGGTTCAACGAGAAGAAGGGATTTGGGTTTATCGTGGATCCCGCGGTAAGCGGCGATATCTTCGTCCATTTTTCGGCGATCGTTACCAAAGGATGGAGAACGCTGAAGGAAGGCGAAGAAGTCGAGTACGAGCTTGACGAACATCAAAAGGGTTCACGCGCAAAGAATGTTATGAGAGTTTGAGGGGGTGCTTCCCAACCTCGTTCTCATTGGATTCATGGGCTGCGGGAAATCCTCGGTGGGCCGTCGTCTCTCTGGGCTCACCGGCCATCGCTTCGTGGATACGGATGAACTCGTTGCGCAAGCCGAGGGACGAAGCATTGCCGAGATTTTCTCGCGCAGCGGAGAGGACTATTTTCGAGAACTGGAGCAACAATCTCTTGAAAACCTGGTAGGAGTCTGCGGAATCGTCCTTTCGACGGGAGGCGGACTCGTTCTTCGTCCAGCCAACCGCCAAATCCTAAAGCGGATCGGCATCGTAGCATGGCTGGATGCGAGCCCAGACGTGCTTTTCGAGCGGGCGATGCGCAGTGGCAAGCGGCCCCTGCTTCAGACAGTAGATCCTAGAAGAACATTTGAGGAACTGCTGAGCGTCCGGCGTGGTTTGTACGAGGATACGGCGGATTTCCGTATTGACTCTTCGGGATTGAGCCACGACGAGGCGGCCCAAATGTTGCTCGAGGAGGCTTTGCGCAGACATCGCCGTTTTTGATGGTTGACGCTGCCACCCCGCGAGGACTAACTGGTTGGGCAACAACCCAACCTAATACACGCAAATGGCTACAATTGGCATCAATGGCTTCGGACGCATCGGGCGGCTAGTTTTTACCGCGATCGTTGAACAAGGACTCCTGGAAAAGGGATACAAGGTCGCTGCAGTGAACGATCTGGTTCCGGCGGACAATCTCGCATATCTCCTCAAGTACGATTCAACCCAGGGCAGATTCAAAGGCGAAGTCTACAGCGAGAAGTCCTCTGCGAGCGCTGCGGAGGACGACACGCTTGTGGTCAACGGAAACAAGATCAAGTGTCTCGCTGTCAAGGAAGGTCCGTCGGCTCTTCCTTGGAAGGAACTCGGCGTGGACGTCGTGATTGAATCGACCGGACTCTTCACGGAGGCGGCGAAGGCGAAGGGTCATATCGATGCCGGTGCAAAAAAGGTCCTTATTTCCGCCCCAGCAAAGGGGGACGACATAACGATTGTTGTTGGGGTCAACGACGATAAGTATGACGCTGCCAAACACCACATCATCTCCAACGCGAGCTGCACGACGAACTGTCTGGCGCCGGTTGTGCACGTGCTTCTCAAGGAGGGCTTTGGCATTGAGGAAGGACTCATGACCACCATCCATAGCTACACAGCCACGCAAAAGACAGTGGATGGCCCGTCGCGAAAGGATTGGAAGGGCGGCCGCAGTGCTGCGATCAACATCATTCCGAGCACGACTGGGGCCGCCAAGGCGGTCGCATTGGTATGTCCCGAAGTCAAAGGCAAACTGACAGGCATGGCCTTTCGCGTTCCGACCCCGACGGTTTCGGTGGTCGATCTCACGGTGAAGACGACCAAGGCGACAAGCTACAAGGAGATCTGCGCGGCCATGAAGAATGCCAGCGAAACGTATCTCAAAGGGATTCTTGGCTACACGGAAGACGAGGTCGTCTCGAGTGACTTCATTCACGATGCTCGCTCGAGCATCTTCGATTCCGGCAGTGGCATAGAGCTGAACAGCAACTTCTTCAAGCTCGTCAGCTGGTACGACAACGAATGGGGCTACAGCTGCCGGTGCGTGGATCTGCTCCGGAAGATCGCCTAGAAATTCGCAACGCGAATTTCGTATGAAAAAATCCATCACCGACGTTCCCCTGAAAGGCCGGCGCGTAGTCATGCGCGTCGACTTCAACGTCCCGCAGGACAAGGCCACGGGCGAAATCACCAATCCGGC
>DATDAX010000117.1:0-3140 GCA_036525175.1 Terrimicrobiaceae bacterium
TGTTACTCTGCTGCGGGAACCGTGGCTGCCGATTTAACGGCGCTGGTCGAAGATGGACATCTGAAGATCGACTGGGAGGCACAGGATCCCGACGTCGACGTGGACATACCTTGGGAATGCTATCTTGTGGCTATCGCGGTGGGCGCCATTACGGGCGGGATAGTGGGCGTGCTCATCGGAACGGGCACCGCAGGAATCATTGGTGCCGTGGCCGGTGGCGTTATCGCAGGTCTGCTGACGTGGCTGCTGACAGAAATATTGGAAGTCATCCTCGAAGGAATTGGCTCAAAGGCTGCCGACGTGGTCAACGATGTAAGCCCCAATATCGATGTCGCCGTCCCGGGCCTCGAACTCATTCTTCAAGAGGCTCGCATAGACGATATCAAGATCGGCGCGGAGGTGCGAGTTCCTCAATACGCTCCGGTGCGTTGCGAGGGTTCAATAAGACTGAACGCCGGGCAGGCATTGGATTTGGATACTGGGACGAGCGGGGCAGCGGGGCTGTTTTCAGCAGACATTATCTTCGGAGGTCTGACCGGCCTGCAGGCGCAATGCAATACGAAGCTTGCCCGATCCGGCGTTCGCTTCGATTCCGTCAGGCGTTTCATGCTGTACGCGCTTCCCTTTGAGCGGGGTGCGCACGTGGCATTCAACGATCTCGCGACATATCAACTCTTTCCTCCCGGATGGTTGCCGACAGGAAATATCTACGCCTACGTGACCACCGAAGGGCGCTACGGAGTCCTTCAAGTTACTGCCATCAGTCCAACATCGGCGACCGTGAAATATCTTACGTTCGGAGATGCTTTCCCAAAGGCCCGTATCATTGGCGCCTTTCGGCCAAAGAAGGGGACCAAGTGGGGTCTGCTGCCCGGGTACAGGGAGGCTCTTGCTCTCGCGAACCAGGCCAGATTCATTCCCTCGCGGGTTCACCCGGATTTTCATGCAGCATTTCCGGACCGTGCGGCGCTAGATCCGAAGCCGGAGGCGCTGCCTGCCTCTCAGCTCATCGGGCGAGCAGCTGTAAAGCCAAAGCACCAGATCTTCGAAGGAGGGCGATTTGGAAAATGGGTTCATCCGGGAATCTTGAAACTCGATCAAGGGCACTTCCGTGCCTTAACCTCGGGCCTCGGAAAAACCGTCGATTGCAAGTGGTCGATCAACGGTGTGGCACTGGGACAGGCGGCCGGCACGATCGTTGTGGACGGAGTTGCGCTTTCTTACGAAGTCAATTCGAGTCGAATCAAGCTGACATCCGGGGATCTGAGAGAGTTAAAATTCAGCCTGGAACTGCTCGCGGTCGGTGACAATAACCAAACTGCGCGAGCCTCGAGGTGCATTACCCTCCAAGCGAGTCTCGTACGCGACGATCGGTTCGCTCCGCCATACAAGATCTTCCAAAGCGTGCAGAAGCAACAGTTTGGAAATATCTCAGCGACCTCTTTATCTCGCTGAAAGGGTGACTCATTCCCGGGATCGCGGAAAGCCTGCGTTGCGGACGGCCATTTGTCGGCTGGCCGACGAATCTCATGGTGCAAGCCGGTGACCCAAGTTAGAAGACGCTAGTCGCTATGGATCCGAATATTCTCATTCCCATGCTCGGCGCGGCAGCGGAGGTCGCGGCCTCCGGTCCCGCGGAACTTGCCGTCGCGTTTCTAACGCTTTGCGTGCTCGAAATCGTTCTTGGCATCGACAACGTCATCTTCATTTCCATTCTTGCTGGAAAGCTCCCGCCGGAGCAGCAACCGAAGGCTCGTTTCATTGGCCTGAGCCTTGCCATGATCACGCGGGTGCTCCTTTTGCTGTCGATTGCCTGGATGGCCCGCCTCACGGCTCCATTGTTTTCGATCTTTCAAAACGAGGTGAGCGGACGCGACCTCATTCTCATTATCGGTGGAATCTTCCTCGTCTGGAAGAGCACTCACGAAATCCATCAAAAGCTCGAAGGCCCGGAAGCGCACGGAGCGACACGCGCGGCGGTCTCGTTCAACTCCGTCATCGCCCAGATCATCCTTCTCGATATTGTTTTCTCGCTCGACTCGGTCATCACTGCCGTTGGAATGGTCAACAACGTTCCCATCATGATTGGAGCAGTGGTCGTAGCGGTGATCTTCATGATGTTTTTTGCCGGACCCATCAGCGGATTTGTGGATCGCCATCCAACAGTGAAAATGCTGGCTCTGAGTTTCCTCTTGCTCATCGGCGTTACGCTCATCGCGGACGGTTTCGGGCAACACATTTCCAAGGGCTACATCTACTTTGCGATGGGCTTTTCCGTGTTCGTGGAGGCTCTCAATATCAGGACTCGCAAGGCAGCGGCGCCCGTTAAGCTGCATCAGCAGGTACAGTAAGTAGGGCCATTTGAGCTTCGGGACTTTCGAAGAACGCCGCAGCCGCCCCTGATCGAGCAATGGAAATTGCCTTTGTCCTTGCCTTGCTCCTTGCCGCGTTGGTGCTCTTTGCCAGGGAGACGCTGCCCGTCGACATTGTCACTCTGCTTGCCCTGCTTGCGCTGATGATTGCAGGCATCCTCACGCCACAGGAGGCGTTTGCGGGCTTTGGCAGCGACATAATCATCATTCTCGCCTCTGTCTTTATTGTCAGCGGAGCGCTGCGGGAAACCGGTGTTGTGAATTGGCTTGGTGACGCTCTGGATCGCGTTTCCAAGGGCGGCGAAGCGTCCTTTCTGGTGAGAATGGTGGCGTCTGTGGCGGGTCTCTCGGCCTTCATGAACAATACGACCGTCACGGCACTCCTGCTTGCGCCCGTGGCAGGGATAGCCCGACGGCGACAGTGGAGCCCGTCGAAACTCCTCATGCCTCTCGCCTTCGGGTCGATCCTCGGCGGAACCTGCACGCTCATCGGAACCTCGACGAATGTCGCGGTGAGCGGTTATCTCGAACGTGCGGGCCTGAAGCCAATTGGTTTCTTTGAACTCACCCCCGTCGGCCTGCTCATCGTGCTCGTGGGAACGGCTTATCTGGCATTCCTTGGCCGCTACCTGTTGCCCGATAATCCTCCGATCAATCTCACTGAAGATTACGGCTTGCGGGAGTACCTGTCGGAGATCCTCATTAAGGAGAAATCACCCCTCTCGCAGCAGACGATCCGAGACTCCGACCTCGGCAAACTCGGATTCC
>DATDAX010000118.1:0-4182 GCA_036525175.1 Terrimicrobiaceae bacterium
CGATGACCTACGCCTACGACGATCTCTGCTCGATCAACCCTGACAAGCCTGTGATGCTCGCAGAATGGGGAATCGGCGAGTTTCCCGAATCCGGCAACAAGGCCTCATGGATTTCGGAGGCATTTCAGACCATGAAGACTCGTTTCCCACGCCTCAAGGCCGCGGTGTACTGGAACGAGCGCTGGCAGAACGACGACGGCACGTACAGCAATCTCCGAGTCACCTCGTCGGAAACAGCACTCGAAGCCTATCGAAAAGGCGTTGGCGACAGCTTCTGGGTCGACCACCCAACATATCGGTAGAGCCGAGTCCCTGCTCCTCGCTGGTGTGCGAGGACAAGACCGCCTTTGCGGCCAACCGGACCGCTCATCAGTAATGGTTTGGCAACCGCTTAACACTCACGTTAGTACTGTGCGATGCAAGTGATTCGTCATGGCGAATGCGGATATGAGAGCCTGCTCAAGCGGTTGAACCGCCGCTACATGCCCGACGGGACAGTCCGCAAGGTGGTGTCGCAGATCCTTGAAGCCGTGCAGTCCGAGGGCGACAAGGCCCTCTTGCGTTTCACCGAGGAATTTGGCGGACCACACTTGGAGCGGTCGCAACTCTTTGTCACTCCCAAGGATCTCGCTGCGGCGCGCTCTGGTCTGCCCAAGGATGTTCGAAAAGCCATTCTTTCCGCGAAGTCAAACGTTCGGGCGTTCGCAAAGCGAAGCCTTCGCAAGAGCTGGTTCATGAAGAACAAAGAAGGAGCCGTCGTCGGCGAGAGATTCGATGCGTTCCGGCGGGTGGGAATCTACGTTCCAGGCGGCACTGCGCCCCTCGTTTCAACTGCAGTCATGACCTGCACGCTGGCCGCGGCGGCCGGAGTTCACGAAATCGTTGCCGTAACCCCAGCGGCAAAGGATGGATCCGTGCAAAATGCCTTGCTTGGGGCTTTGGCCGAGTGCGGCGCCACAGAGGTCTATCGCGTAGGAGGAGCACAGGCAATCGCTGCGCTTGCTTTCGGCACACGCACAATCCCACAGGTGCAAAAGATCTTTGGCCCTGGAAACGTCTTTGTCGTCGAAGCAAAACGCCAGGTCTTCGGAACCGTCGGCATCGACCTTCTGCCCGGTCCGAGCGAAATCCTCGTCATAGCCGACGACTCCGCCGAACCGGATTGGATTGCAGCGGATTTGCTTGCCCAATCCGAGCACGGCAAAGGCAGCATAGCCATTCTCCTGACGGACTCCCAGCGCGTCCTCGAGCGCGTCGCCGCCTCCATAAGCCGGCAAATCGCTTTATCGGGTCGTCCCAAAGAACTCGGTCTTGCCTTGAAGAACGCAACCCTGCTTCTCGTTCGCGACTTGAGAGAGGCCGTGACGCTCGCGAACAAGATCTCTGCGGAGCATGTGGCCATTGCAACGAAGCGCCCCGGTGAAATTGCACTGGATCTGACAACCTCGGGGGCAATTTTCATGGGAGGGATCTCTCCGGTCGTAGGAGGAGACTTCCTGGCCGGGCCGAGTCACGAGCTTCCCACCGGCGGTGCGGGAAAGAGTTTCGCGGGACTTACCGCCGACCAATTCCAGCATCGCACAAGCGTCGTAATGTTTGACGAGCCCTCATTGCGTGCCTCGTTGCCGACCATCGAAACCTTCAGCAGGATTGAGGGTCTCGATGCCCATGGCCGTTCGGCTTCGATTCGACTGCGCAAGGTCGGGAGCTGAGGAAGAAAGGATGCCGGCCGTTTTGCACTCTGCTCTCTGTATCGATTGGGCTAAGTCTGATCCGATAGATTTGTGATCTGGAAATTCAAACGCCGTTCGTTGGATCTGACCCATCGAGGGGCCATCATGGGCGTGCTGAACGTTACCCCGGATTCGTTTTCAGACGCCGGAAGCTTCTTCGATCCTGAAGTCGCCGTTACCCACGCGCTGCGTATGGAATCCGAAGGCGCGCAGATTATCGATGTCGGTGGGGAATCCACGCGCCCCGGTGCGCAAGCCGTGGAGGCGAAAGAGGAACTCAGGCGGGTTGTCCCAGTGATTCGAGGCCTTCGAGCTCGGAGCCAAGTGGTCATTTCCATCGATACCTCGAAAGCTGTCGTGGCGGAAGCCGCCATCGAATCAGGGGCGGAGATCATCAACGATGTAACCGCGCTGCTCGGCGATCCGGGGATGCCGGAGGTCGCCACGAAATCGGAGGCCGGTGTCGTTTTGATGCATATGCAAGGCGAGCCAAGAACCATGCAGGAAAACCCCACCTACGACGACGTCGCCAGAGAGGTCGCCGAATTCCTTAGACAGCGCGTTTTGGGCGCGATAGGCTACGGCATGGCCGCCGAACGAATTGTGATCGATCCAGGAATCGGGTTCGGAAAAAAGCCCGAACACAATCTCGCTCTGCTCAGAACGCTGGATAGTCTCGTCCAACTGGGCCGCCCTGTGCTGGTTGGCGTCTCCCGGAAGTCCTTCCTCCGCTGGCTCGCCGATGCTCCGGCGACCGCGGACAGATTCTGGCCCGGCGTCGCCCTGACGAGCTTCTGCCGCGAGAAAGGCGCGCTGATATTCCGGGTGCATGAACCCAAGCCGCATAGCGATGCTTTGCGAATGACGGAAGCAATCTGCCAGCGTTGAGATGCAAATGGCTGCGTTTTGCCCTACATTCGTGATAAAGAGGTTGCGCTCGTCGTCCACATCTCAGTTTCCGGGTCGCGGCAACGCACGTAAAGCAGCGGAGACGATTTCGCCTTTTGCTTCTGAGTTCCGACCTCCCAAACTTCGATCACATACCAATGCTTGAGACTGTCGGAAAATTCGTTGCGCATTATTGGCGTATCCCCGTCGAGATCGGAATCCTCGCGGCGGTCCTCTATTACATCTACATTTATCTGCGTGGCACCCACGGAGCGCGCATCCTTATCGGACTCGCGCTGCTTTTCCTGACTCTCACTTTTCTTTCCCAGCTTTTCGATCTGGCTGTGATTGGCTGGATTCTGCGCAGCTTATCGGTCTTTCTTGCTGTCGCTCTGGTTGTAATCTTTCAGCCGGAACTTCGCAGGGCACTTACCGATCTCGGCAGTCACCCGTTCTTCACTTCCGCCTTCGAAAAGCGTGAAACCATTGAGGAACTCACCGATACGGCCTTTGAAGTCGCCAGCAAGGGCTTCGGTGCCTTGATCGCGGTGGAACGCGAAATCTCGCTTAAACCCTTCATCGAAACCGGTGTCAAGCTGGACGCCGCCTATTCCAAGGAGCTTGCGCTCACGATCTTCCACCCGAAGACGGTTCTGCACGACGGCGGGCTGATCGTCCACAACGACCGAATGGTTGCGGCGGCCTGCATTTTCCCGCTCACCCAGCGCGAGGACTTGGACCGTCACCTTGGGCTGCGTCACCGGGCAGCCCTCGGGTTGTCGGAAGAATCCGACGCGGTCGCCATAGTGGTTTCGGAGGAAACTGGCCAAGTTTCCATTTGCCATAATGGCATCCTCGAACGCAATCTGAGCGTCGACAAATTCCGACGCCGGCTCAGCCAGCTTCTGCTTCATAATGAGCATCATCAAAGAGATACTGACGAACGACTGGAGACCGAAGATCACGTGCCTGATTCTCGCGTGCGCCCTGTGGTACCTCATCAGCAAGAACGTGGAGAAAAATCCGCAGCGGCTTGAACAGGGGTCACCTCCCTCAAAGCTCTCGAAACCAAAGGTATGAGCTCGCAGCGAAGGCTCTTCGGGACCGATGGCGTCCGTGGCGTCGCGAATATCGAGCCGGTTACGGCAGAGACCGCGCTGAAACTGGGGCGCGCCGCCGCACATGTCTTCAGCACCGCCGCCGGCAACTCGCACCACGTCGCTGACCGGCGCAAGATCGTCATAGGAAAGGACACGCGGCTGTCGGGCTATATGCTCGAGAATGCCATGGTCGCGGGGATCACCTCGTTAGGCGTGGACGCCTTGGTGATCGGACCGCTTCCGACTCCGGGTGTTGCCTATATAACCCGCTCGCTTCGCGCCGATGCGGGAATCGTCCTCTCAGCATCTCACAATCCCTACGAGGACAATGGCATCAAGTTCTTCCGTCATGATGGTTACAAGCTCGACGATGAGGTCGAAAAGTGCATTGAAGACATCGTCTTCAGCGGAGAGATCGAGAGCATTCGACCTACCGCAACCAGAATAGGTAAGGCATTTCG
>DATDAX010000119.1:0-6313 GCA_036525175.1 Terrimicrobiaceae bacterium
GATTCCTCAATCGCCTGATCGAGAACGCGCTGGTTGAATTCAAGCCAGCTCAGCTCGCGGTTGATGAAATAGGAACCTTCCTTAAAATCCATTCCCGCATCGTCCGCCTATGGCCCGCAAGGTCAAGGGGAGATTTTCGAGATTTGCCACCCTTAAAGGTGCTACGGAACTCGGTCCAGCCAACCCCTGGTGCCATATTTCTCGGCAACCAATTCGCGTGTTCGCGCCAGCGTGTCGGGTCCTGGGGAAAACGCGCGCATCTCGTTCGCCATCCCCTCGAGAAGCCGAATCGCAAAATCCTGCGGCGGCCGCAGATTTTGAATGCTGCCCTGATGCAGGAACCCCTTGCGCGTTCTTCGCTGCGCACCGCCGCAAAGCTTGCGCAACCCGGGGCCGATCACATCATGCAGCACCGGGGAGGCAAAGCAGACGATTCCTTCGGCGCAGTCTGCCGCCTCCGCCAGACGCGCGGGAAAACCAAGTTTGTTCAGTGCTGCCATCACGCCTGCATGAATCGAGCGGTACGCCTCTTCGGGCCGAACCCTGGCCAGCGGCTCGCTTGATGGGACAATCAGCGCGAACGTCCAATCGCCGTCGTGCGCGACGATGCCGCCGCCGGTCCATCTCCGCACACACGGGAGATTGGGAAACTGACCTCTCACCTGCGCGATGGACTGGGAATAGCCGAAGGAAACGGTTTGGCGCGCCCATTGGTAAGGCCGGAGCAGCGGGCGCTGCGCGTTTTCGAGCAGCGCCTCATCGAGAGCCATCTGTTCCGGACCGCTCCGGCGGGTCTCGTCGAAAAACAGATCGATTACTTCAAAGAGAGGCATTGCAAAATCAACAGCGTCCTGCGTTCATCTAGTCAACCTCTGGCCACCGGGCCAGTTCCACTTCCTACCATGGCAAAACCCGCACTTGGCAAAGGACTCGGCGCCCTGATCAACACCCGCGTTGCCGCGCCCACACCCGTGGAAGAGCTCGGTGAGCGCATCCAGCCACTGCCGCTGGATCAGATCACGCCGAGCCCCCTCCAGCCGCGGCAGGAGTTTCGCAGCGAGCACCTGCAGGAGCTGGTGGAAAGCATTCGTGAGCGTGGCATCATCCAGCCACTGATCGTCCGAAAGGTCGGCGATAAATACGAACTCATCGCGGGAGAGCGTCGTTGGCGCGCCGCGCGGGAGCTTCATCTCGCCGAGGCCCCCGCCATCATTCGCCAGGCGAGCGATAGAGAGGTGCTGGAACTCGCCCTGATCGAGAACCTCCAGCGGGAGGACCTCAATCCCATCGAAGAAGCCGGCGCGTACGAACGGCTCCATCGCGATTTCGGCCTTACCCAGGACGAAATCTCCCGACGCGTCGGCAAAAGCCGCGCCTCAATCGCAAACGCCATCCGGCTCCTGGATCTGGAACAGGACGCTCAGGCGCTTCTCAAGCAGGGGCGCATCTCGGTTGGCCACGCCAAGGTCCTGCTTTCCCTCAAATCCCATGACGAGCAAAGGCTGCTCATGGATGTCATCGTCCGGCAGGGCGCCTCCGTCCGTGTGGCGGAGAAACTCGCCGCACAGCAGCTCGCCCGACTGGGCAAATCTTCCGCCAAGCGCGCTTCTTCCTCCGAACCGACCCTCTCTCCGGCAATCCAAAGACTGCAGAATCTTCTCACGCATCGCCTGGCAACCCGCGTCGTCATCCACCATGCGGAAAAACGCGGAACCCTTGCGATCGAGTACTATGGAAATGATGATCTCCACCGTATTCTGCACGAGCTTGGTGTCGACTCCGAGGAGCAATGAAATCCTATCGTAAGGAACTCTGGTTCGACGCACCGAGCCGGCGAGCGCTCATCAACGTCACCGAAGAGGTTGGAAAATGCCTGGCAGAAAGCGGCGTTCGCGAAGGCCTTTGCCTCGTCAACGCAATGCATATTACAGCGAGCGTCTTTATCAACGACAACGAGAGTGGTTTGCACGCGGACTTTGAGAAGTGGCTCGAAGCGCTCGCGCCCGAAAAGCCGCACGCACAGTATCTTCACAATAGGACAGGCGAAGATAACGCGGATGCCCACCTTAAGCGCACAATCATGGGCAGGGAGGTGGTCGTGGCCGTTACGAAGGGAAAGCTCGACTTCGGGCCGTGGGAGCAAATCTTCTACGGAGAATTCGACGGCGGTCGCAAGAAAAGGGCGCTCGTGAAGATCATTGGCGATTAATCACTCGTCTCGCACGCCACCCGCCTCCAGCGCGTATCGCTCACGCTCTCGAGAAGGGCGTGAAGTGCAGATCATGGAGCAGACCGTCGGAGAGCCTGTACACCCAGCTGTGCAGCTCCAACTGTTGTCCCATCTTCCAGGCATTCTGCACGAAGCTGGTCTCTTCGACGTGGCGGGTTTGATCAAGTACGTTGAGTTCGCAGAGCAGGTCCTCCTTTTCCGCCTGAGCCAATCCCTCAAAGCGCTCCGGCTGCCGCCGGTAAATGCTGCGCACATGACGAAGCCAGTTGTCAATCAACCCCAGTTCCTGATCAAGCAGCGCCGCGCGCACGCCGCCGCAACCGTAGTGTCCCACAACCATGATGTGCTCAACCTTCAGGACATTTACGGCGTATTGAATGACGGACAAACAGTTGAAATCCGTATGATTGACAACGTTGGCGACATTTCTATGAACGAACACCTCGCCGGGCCGCAAACCCAGGATCTCATTGGCTGGCACACGGCTGTCCGAGCAACCGATCCAAAGATACCTCGGCGTCTGAACATCCACCAGTTTCCTGAAAAAATCAGGCTCCCGGCGCGTCATGTGCTCTGCCCATCTTCGGTTGGACTCGAAAAGACTTTCAAGGCTCATGCCACTGCCTTAGCAAATCCGGTGCCGAAATGCGCTGGAATTCCTCCAACGCGCCCGCAGGTCAGCCCCGCTTCGACAGCCTCGCTTTCCGAGGCGCTCTTGACCGTCAGACGACGGATGAAATGTCTACCACTCGACGCCCGCCACAATCCAGCCCGAGGAATGGTATGGCGTGCCTGGACCGAAATCCTTGGAAACCATTCTCTCGCCGCTGCCATACGATGCCGGCGCGGCAGGATTCACGAGTTGCCATGGCTTTTTCGTGAAGATCTCCTTCACCAGACCCTCGATGGTTGGTCTTTGCTGAACAGGTTGCGCAGGAGCAACCTCTCGACGCTCCGCCCCCGGCGCGACAAATTCCTGCGCGGAAATGGTCCCAACGGAAAGAAGCCCAATAACCAGCGTTCTTAAGGCTTTGTTCATAACAAAACGTTATCACCTTTGCCGGCCCCTTGCAACCGTGCCGGCATCGGGCCAGTCCCTGGTTCTCCCATCTGTCCTTTCGCGCAAAGGGAAAAGGGAAATTTTGGCTGATAACCCGCACAACGGCCATAACTACAGGGAAGCGCTTTTGAGCGTTGTAGCGGCTATGTCCCCATCGCCGTCGTCAAAAACATCTGCGACATCGAACGCAAAGGCACATCACTCAATCGTCAGAACATGAAATTCAGCACGCGCGATCTGTATTGAATCGCCGCCCTCGCGCTCTAAGTATTGGCGTGTGGATTACCTTTCCAAGGCGCGTAAAGTGGTCGAGATCGAACTCGCCGAGGTTCGGGCTGTGGCGGCGCGCCTTGATTCCGGATTCGAGAGGGCCGTGGATCTCATCAAGTGCGCCGTGGAAAACCGTGGAAAGGTTGTGGTTGTAGGAGTGGGAAAAAGCGGACACGTCGGAGAAAAGATCGCCGCAACGCTGACCAGTACCGGCTCGCCGGCCGTTGTCCTCAATTCACTGAACGCGCTTCACGGGGACCTCGGCGTGGTGAGCGACGGCGATGTGGTCCTCGCTTTGAGCTACAGTGGAGAAACCGACGAACTCATCAACATCCTGCCCGCGCTGGCGAGGTTCGACGTCGGCAAGATTGCCATTACCGGAGCGCCGGACTCAACACTTGCCAAGGCCTCGGACGCCGTGCTTGACGTCCGCGTCAGCCAGGAGGCATGCCCGCTCAACCTCGCGCCCACCTCCAGCACGACTGCCATGCTGGTAATCGGTGATGCTCTAGCGATGGTACTTCTTGAGGCGCGGGGGTTCAACAAGGAGGATTTTGCTCGATACCATCCAGCCGGGCGGCTCGGACGTGCCCTGCTGCTGAAGGTCCATCAGATCATGCGCGGAGAGGATCAATTGGCGAAGGTTCTGCCGGATACACCCATCGTCGAGGTAATCCGGCGCATGACGTCACGCCGGGCTGGGGCAGCCGTGGTTGTCAGCGCGGGCGGTACTTTGGAAGGTATTTTCACGCATGGCGACTTCGCCAGGCACTTTCCGCAGACCCCCGGTATTGGAAGGTGTCCGGTGGGCGATTTCATGACGCGCAAGCCGATCACGATTTCCGGCGATCGGCTTGCGGCCGAAGTTCTTCACGTTTTACAGATACATCGGATCGACGATATTGTAGTTGTCGACGCCAACGAGCGGCCGATTGGAGTCGTCGATTCCCAGGATCTTTCGCGACTCAAAATCCTCTAGCTATAAAACCATACCACCGCTAATCACTTATCCGCACACCATCTCTCCAATGGCTCTCGCAAACGATCTCCGCAAAGGCATGGCCATCCGTTACAACGGAAATCCGGCCATCGTCCTCGAAGTCCAGCACCGCACTCCCGGCAATTTGCGCGCCTTTGTCCAGGCCATCATTCGTTACATCAATACCGGGAAGTCGGCCGACGTGCGGTTTTCCTCGACGGAGAAGGTCGACCTGGTCGATGTCAATCGCCAGCAGTTGGAATTCAGCTACAGCGATCCTCAAGGTTACCATTTTATCGACCCGAGTACCTACGATACCATCACGCTTCAGGGGGACCTCGTGGCGGACGCCAAGGACTACCTCGTTGAAAACCTGAAGGTGGACGTGCTCAGCATCGAAGGTCGGCCTGCCCAGGTCGAGCTCCCTTCGTCGGTAGCGCTCAAGGTCGCCGAGTCCGCCGAGGGCATCCGAGGCGACAGCGCCAACAACGTGCAAAAACGTGCCACCCTCGAAACCGGGAAGGTTGTGCAGGTGCCGCTCTTCATCAAGGAAGGCGAGTCGGTCAAGATCGATACGCGCAGTGGCGCCTACCTGGGGCGCGCGTAGGGAATGTAGAGACGCCGAGTGAAAAGCGGGATCTCCCAGCGTGCTCGCCGTTCGAAGTCCCCAGGCACTAGGCGTCGGCAACGACTGAATTTTTCCGCGACAGGGGTCATCCCGAAGCATGTTCCGAAACGATGGGTGAAGCTCGTCGTCGGGCTTTTCCTGGTTCCGCCGGCGCTGATCCTCACGCAAACCTTCTTTACGGCGTTTGCACGCACGACGGTGCATGACGGGTTTTGGATCACCGAGGAATTCTGGTTCTTTTCCCTGGGTGTGGTCCTCTGGATGGTGGCCTTCTTTGGCCTGCCGCGCCCGCAGTGGCTCTATGTGTTCGGTCACGAACTCACTCACGCCATCTGGGTCACGCTCCTTGGCGGAAAAGTGCATCGCTTCCAGGTCGGCAGCAAGGGCGGACATGTTCTTGCAGACCGGACGAATACATGGATTGCACTCGCGCCGTATTTTTTCCCCTTCTACAGCATTCTGGCCATCGTCATTTACGGGCTCTGCGGGTTATTTCTCGACGTTGCTCCTTACCGTTGCGTTCTGTACGCCGTCATTGGCGCGACTTGGGCGATGCATTTGTCGTTCACGTGCTGGATGATTCCGAAGGGCCAGCCGGACCTTCACTATGGCGGCACGTTTTTCTCGGTGATGGTCATTTATGTCCTCAATCTTGCGCTGCTCGCAGCGCTCCTGATCATGGCGTCGTCGCAGTTGACTTGGCAGGGATTCGCAGATGAGCTCTTGCAAGATGCCGTAGAATTGACCCATTGGAGCACGCTGAAGGTCACCCAACTTCTGCGGTGAGCGCGGAAAAGCTTCAGTTCCTCCTTGATCTCCAAGAGAACCTCGGCGGCTGCGTCCCTTTCGACCGCTGGATGCAGGAAGCCCTCTATAACGAAAGCTTCGGCTACTACACGGCGAACATTCGCGAATTCGGGAGACATGGCGATTTTACCACTTGGCCTGCGCTTAACGACGGCCTTGGTCGCGCGATCGGACGATGGATCCTCAAGAACAAACCGGCCGGGCGCCTCAACGTTATTGAAATTGGTGCGGGATCCGGCGAGCTCGCCGCATTGGTCATGCGGACAATCGGCTGGTGGCACCGACCCCGGTATCATATCGTAGAAATTTCGCCGCGTCTGAGGCAAGCACAGCAGAAGC
>DATDAX010000120.1:0-7283 GCA_036525175.1 Terrimicrobiaceae bacterium
CTGGAAAGCGATTGGGCAGCCGAACCCAGTCGATTGTCTGGCTGACGGTCGGCAGAAGGTCAACCGTCGAGCCATCTTGCAAGAAGATGCCCCAGGCAACGCTAACGACCTCGCCTTCAAATGGCTCAAAATCATGCCCCATCAGAGTAATTTTCGCACTGGCTCCGTCGCGAATATTCCTAAGCTGTGTTTCCTTAAAGTAAGCGGCGATCCAAAAGCTGCTCGAATCCACGAGCGCAAGCAACTGCTCGCCCTCGTTCACATATGTGCCCGCACTTGTGTTTACATTCGTTAGGTAACCGTCCACCGGTGCGAATACTTTGGTATAGTCAAGGTTAAGCTTAGCAGTCTCGAGGTCCGCCTGAGCGGCGGCCGTATTGGCGACGGCAGCAACATAGCTGTCCTGCGCGTTTTGGACGTCGCGAAGATCGTTCGTTTTAGTTTCGTAAAGGGACGTCTGCCGCGCGAGTTCCTGCTTCGCCTGGATTTCGGAAGCCTGGGCTTGCTTAAGTTTTGCCTGTGCGTTGTCGACAGTGGCCTGAAACGTCGACGGATCAATCTCGAACAACAGATCTCCCTTCTTGACGACCTGATTGTCCTTGATCGGAATCTGAATGATCGGGCCGGCGACGCGAGGAGCGATTCCGACAACATTTGCCCTCACTTGGGCATCACGAGTCCAGGGCTTTGTCGAGTATCGCCAGTACAGGATGATTGTCGCGACGACCGCCAGCGCCACCATCGCGAACGTAATGATATGGGGACGCGAGACCCTCATGGAGTGAAAATCAAGCCAATAACGCACCCGAGGAAGACGGCCAAGGCAACGAAGAACAGCGGAAGATGCCAGATCCCGCGCGTCCATCCGAATCGCTCCATGATGCTGACGGCCACCCACGCGCCGAGAAATCCCAGAACTCCAATGACCATTCCCCACGGCACAAGGAAGTCGCCGAATCGCAACTCAGGGGTCTTCAGGAGCGTGAAAAAGTTCATCCGATAAGAAGGTTTTTTCATGTCCTCGGCCTTGAGGCAAGTCGCCATCACGACAGGGGCGGCATTTCACCCGGCGGGTCATCGTCATGGAGAACGGCCGACGGGTCCTTGGGTCGAGCGATTCTTTTGTGCCGCTGCTTGAAATATGAGCCTCCGCAAGGTGAGACTCAGGTTCCATGGCTGAAGCAGCGACCATTTCCGGCGGAAGTTCTGCACGCAGCGATCGACTGCAATCTGTAAGGGCGCACATCGATCAGGTCTTTGCCAGTCCTGCTGTCCGGCACGGGATCAAGTTCGGTCTTGCGGGTGTGCTTTCGGTACTCATCGCTCTGTTCATTAGACTGCCGGACCCGACGTGGGCGCTCATCACGGCATTTGTGATCATGCTCGCGCAGTTTGTCGGCGCGGTGGCAGAGAAATCGGTGATGCGAGTGATCGGCACGGTCGTCGGCGGCGTCATCGGATACTTGCTCACCGCGGGCCTCGAACAGCAACCGGTTCTCTATCTTCTGCTGGTGGGCGGCGTGGTCGGTTTTGGCACGGCGATGTTCGGTTACGCCAAATACCCATACGCATTTCTGCTCTGTGCCCTGACAACAATGGTCGTCGCGAGCAACGGAATGAATGACCCGGCCTTCTCCTGGCGTCCGGCCCTTGCCCGAATCGAAGAAGTCTGCGTCGGTGTGATCACTTCTGTAATGGTGACGAGTCTCGTCTGGCCTAGATACGCTCGCAAAGAATTCCTGGAAAAGATGCGTCTGGCGCTTGCCGAACTCCGCAAAGGGCTGGTGGCCCGCTCCGCTCTCCTCTTTGAAACGCCTGCCGAAGCTGACGGTCTGGACGACCGGAACTTCGCGACGGCTATAGCGGGGTTGCAGAACCTGCTGCATTTCGGAGCAATGGAAAGCCAGTATTTCCGCGCGAGGCTTCCGATATATACCGAGATCATTTCCTGCCTCAGCCGAATTTCTGCGGCGGTGGATACTCTTGTTCAAACTCTTCCCGAACGGGCGCCTTTCCGTCATCACCTCCGCGCCGAGCTTGAGGCGACACATGCTGCCATAAGCGATTGCCTGGGCGTCTTTGCCGATCCCGAGGCGGATTCCTCGCGTCGTGTCGCCGCGATCTCGGCGATGAACCACAGCTGCGCGCAATGGCGAGAGAAACTTCATGCCCTGCGCCAGACCGATATTCCTCTCTCCATTCCGGTCGAGCAGGTGCTTCACTTTTCGGGCCACGCACTCTCGCTTGACGAGGTTGCCGAGCAGCTCGGCCGCCTCGATTTTCTGCTCGACTCGCTGCCCACGAATCCGATGCATCCTTCCCGAGAGGCAATTGCGCCGCCCTCCCCTCCCCTTGACCCTTTTTGGATTCGCAATGGCGTGAAAGCATGCATCGCGGTCACGTTGGGACTTTTTGTTCAGAATTGGCTGCAGCCGCCGGGCGGTTCGATGGTCGTCCTGGCGACATGGGTCTTCACGATCCTTTCCCGCTTGTACCCCGGCGGCCAAGGCGACCGGCGGGCATTTCATTGCGTCGTTTATACGGCCTCCGGCGGCATTCTCTACGTTTTTGCCATGCTGCTGCTTGCGCCGGCTCTCTCGGAGTACCTTATCCTGAACATGCTGCTTTTTGTGGTCCTGTTCCTCTTTGGCTATCTAACGCAGGCGGTCCCCGGAGTTACGTTTGGCATGCAATTCGCACTGCTGGCGACGGTTGGCACGCTGGGATTGAATGCTCAACAGCCGGTGACTTTTCAATCCATAATGGGCGTTTACTTTGGAATCGTGGTGGGGTTAATTCTGTCCGCCCTCGTTCAGCGTTTGCTTTGGCCTGTGCTTCCGCAGTGGGAAATTCGGGACCGTATCCTGGAGCTGCTGCGTCACTGCAAAACGATTCTGGAACTTCCTCCAGACCAGCGACCGCTCTGGCTTCACCAGCGCCTCGCGCTCATCCCGGGCGAGACGCTAAAGTGGATCGCAGTCATGAACAAGCCGGATTGCCCGCCGGATGAGCCTCCACGTCTGCGAGAATACGTCAAAACCCTTCGCCGCGCGGCGGGCCATCTTCTGACATCCTCGGGCCAGCTTCTTCCTCTCCTGCCGGCGCCTCAGGCGGAGGAAGGGCACAAGGCGCTGCGTTCTCTCAGGGACATCATGCATTCCGAGTTGTCCGCACAGGCCGATCTTTTCAGTCTGCGCGCAACCTCAATTCCCACGAGGAATGCCCTCGAGGAGGCCCTTTCCGAGATGCATCGATGGGTTGCCAGCCTGCGCTTGTGGATCCTCGCAAACAATATTCCGATCACAGAATCCGTTCGTCTTCTCGGCTTGGCCGATCGCTTTGAAATGGCGGGAAACGAGCTCCTGGCTGCCTCTCGCCAGGCAGCAGCATTGCGCCTGCGTCTTTACCTGGGGGATTACATCCTTTGAGGACGCCCTCCGACCATCATCCAGTCGATCGGCGACGAATTCTCAATGAGGGCATCAAAGGCGTCGCGGATGCCGCCTGAGTATGGCACCGCGATCAGGTCGGCGTGAGCGCCGGGAGTGATTTCGCCCAACTCGCCAGACATGCCGATCGCTCTCGCCGGGCGCCTCGTGACCATGTCGATAACCTCCTCGGAGGAGATATGAGGGAAATTTTGGCGCAGATGGCGCATTTCCTCGAAAAGACTCAGCGACGTGTTGCTGGCGAGACTGTCAGTGCCAAGACAAACGGAAACGCCGATGGATCGAAAGCGGTCCAGGTCGAACGGCGGACGCCCGAAATACTCATGACATTTCGGACAGTGAACGACTGCTATATCCTTCGCGCGGGAGGCGAGGATCTTGTAATCGGCGTCCGAAAGGCAGTTCATGTGCGCCAGGATACCGCCTTGGGGCACCAGACGGTCGCAGAACAGTCGCGCCACGGGCGTGATTCCCCCCACGTCGTGCATCCCGCGGCCCAGTTCCTTGAGAAAATCATGCAGTGGCCCGGAAGCGCTTACAAACATGTCATATTCTTCGTCCGTTTCGGCGAGGTGCGTCGTCCATGGCATGGCGTATTTTTCGCAGCAGAATCTAGCCAGCTCGTAAAGCGGCCCGGACGAGGTGTACGGCGCGTGCGGCGAGAGCCCGAACCCTCCCAGCCAGTTAGGGTGCTTCTCGAAAAACGAGAGCGCTCCGGCAACGACATCCTCGGTATGAATGCGGTTCCGGAGGTCGATCAGCTCATAAAACCACCATGCACGTATGGGCGGCGGGGGCAGGTGCACCATGAGCTCGGGAAATGACTCAATGTTGAAGACGCTTGTGGTGCCCCACCGGCGCAATTCGACAAAGCCCTTGAAAATGGATTCGAGATAGTCGTCATCCGTGAGCGTACGTTTAAGGTCGTTAATTCGGCGTACCCAATGGGAGAAGCTGTCCTGCTGAAGAATGGCGCCGCGCATCACCGTGAAGTCAAGGTGACAGTGCGCATTAATGAGGCCGGGCATAAGGATAGAGTTGCCGAGGTCCTCAACCTCGCCTGCGGTCATGTCGCGCGAACGCCCGACGGCGACGATCCGACCGCCATTCAGATGCACCATTCCGTCTTCGATGGGCGGTGCGCCAAGAGGCAATACAATGCGAGCGCGAAGAGTCTTCACTTTTTGCGAAGGAAAGCAGGAATCATCGCAGGTTCAACGCCGGTCTGCCGGCAATTCTTTGAAGACTTGCAAATAAAACAGCTGCGGTAAATTGTCAGCAACATGTCGCCGCTACTTGCTCCTGGGGACCCTGCTCCGGATTTCTCTGCTATTGCCGTCGGGGGTCCGTACGGCGACGGGCAAACGATCAAGCTTTCCGACTTTAGAGGGAAGACCGTAGTGCTCTACTTTTATCCGAAGGATGACACCCCCGGATGTACCACGCAGGCGTGCGGGCTGCGGGACAGATACGAGCCCTTCCTCGAAGCGGGGGCGACAGTTTTTGGTGTTAGTGTCGACTCGCCGAAAAGCCATGCCAAATTTATCGCGAAGCATAACCTTCCGTTTCCCCTGATCAGCGACGAAGGGCAGAGCATCGTCCAAGACTACGGTGTCTGGATTGAAAAGACAAAAGAAGGCAGGACCTACATGGGAACAGAACGCAGCACGTTTGTCATTCGGCCAGACGGTCGCATCAAGTCGATTTTTCGCAGCGTGAAACCCGAGGAACACGCCGAAACGGTCATCCACGATCTTCGTAACTTTGAACCGTGAAAGTTTACTAAGCCTGTACGATCGGCTCACCAAGCTCGTTGAGAAACTTCCGGGGAGCTTGCAGAAACCGATCCTTCGCGAACTTGTACCGATACGCGAGCTCTTCCTCGAGCAGCGTCCGCCAAGAATCCTGTTGCTGGGGGCCACCGGGAAAAGTGTCCCGGAGTTCTTGAATTCCATCGCCAACGTTGCTGTCGAGACCGGTGAAAGCGACAATGGGTGGCGGACTTACCGGGTGCCTGACCGTGGCGAGATTCTCATTGTTGACGCGCGACAAGATGCGCCTCAGGAGACCTTGGATTTGGCTCTCACTCGTTTCGTTCCCGATGTCGCGCTGCTCTTGAAGCACTCGGGAGACGATGAAGCCGCCTTCAGCCTTGCCGCTGCACGTCTGGCGGCCTGTCCAAAGGAAACGCCGCTCATCGGCATTGCGTTCGGTGGAAATAGCTCTCGGGCGCGCCTTTCGGCCCTCTTGAGCGGAAAGCGGGAATTCTCGACGCACCGGGTGACCGTCTGCGCACCGGAAAGCGGCGATTCCGTTACGGAGGCCATTTGCGCTGCTCTTCACAACATTGCCAGGCTTGAGTTCGCACGTCTTTCGGGCGCACGGGAAGCGCAGGCCCAGATCGCCGGTTCGCTTTTGAAGTCCTTCACTGCGGTATGCGGTGTGATCGGCTTGCAACCGATTCCGCTTGCGGACATGCCGATCCTTACGACCCTGCAATCACTCATGGTCGGGCTCATCATCTACACGACGGGCAAACCCGTCACCGCGCGAACATTCGGGGAATTTCTTGGGGCGATGGGACTGAACATTGGCGCCGGGATTCTCTTCCGGGAAGGCGCACGGGCAATAATCAAGATCGTTCCGGTGTGGGGGAATGCCGTCTCGGGAATGGTGGCAGGGGCGGGCACCTACGCCGTCGGACGCGCCGCCATTGCCTATTTTGTTGAGGATATTCCCATTAGCGAAGCGAGAAAGCTCTTCCACAGGCTTCTGCCCGGGTGGGATGCGTTCAAGCGCCGAAGGCTTCCGGTTCTCACGCGAGGCAAGAAGAACGGGTCAACGTCAGACAACAGTTAGAACCCCATTTGCCTTCCGTGCTCGTACACCCTGTCGAACGTTCCTGGTTCGTCGTCATGAGATTCATCCGGCACGGGATCTTTGTCGGCTGACTGTGGCGGCGGAATCGTTTTGTTCTTAAGATCCTCCTCCGCTTCCTTCAATGGGGGACCAGGCTCCTGCGCTCTGCGAGACTGTTTTGGTGTTTCCATGTCGATATTATCGTTCATGAGTTCATTTCTGCACGCCCGAATGGACGGTTCTCCTTTTAAGGTGCTCAATATTCTCCAGCGCGCAAGCCTTCGAAGGCCCTGCCAAGATGCTTGATCACCGAACTCGCGCTGAGCGACTCGGGTGAATCGCCGCCGCGGAAGACGGCATATTCGGCGGAGCGGCCGCAGAGCCATGCGCCAAGCGCGGCGCTTTGCAGCAGATTCTTCTCGCTTAGCTGAGGTGCCAGGGCAGCGCAGACGCCGGTCAGCACATCTCCCATTCCTCCGCTGGCCATTCCGGGATTTCCCGTCGTGTTTATGAATCTGCCACCCTTCGCGTCGCCGATCAGCGTTCGAGCACCCTTCAGAAGCAATGCAACCGGATATTCTGTAAGAAAATCTTCGAGCCAGCGTTGACGCGAGCGCGCCTCTTGCGGGAACAGACGGCCCATCTCCCCGGGATGCGGCGTGAGGAGCCTAGGACCGGAGCAACGCGTGAGAAGAGTGACATCCCGCGAAAGAACGTTCAGGGCGTCGGCATCAACCACGATCGGCTGATTCGCTTTCTCGACAATGGAAATGATCTCTGAGGCATGCCGCGAGCCCAAACCCGGCCCCATCGCCAATGAATCAAAACGCAGGTCATGCACCTCTTCATAGCTCTCAACGGTCTTCACCATGACCTCGGGAACGCATGAGGCTGCAAGCGTTTCGGCGCAATCCGGCTTTGCAAGGACGGTGACAAGTCCGGCTCCGGCGTGCAACGCCGCCGCACTACATAAGC
>DATDAX010000121.1:0-16124 GCA_036525175.1 Terrimicrobiaceae bacterium
AAGCGTCCAGCGAAGGCAGATAATCAAACCAAACCAGCTCGACGTCGACCCCGGCTTCCTTGAACCATTCCTTTTGCTTGGCAACCTCAAAAATTGTGAATCCTGGCCAGTCGCTGTATCCAATCTTCAATGGTTCGGCCCTGGCTGTAACAGCGAGAAGCGCAGCAACGATGCCGGCCTGCAATTTCAGGAATGTCTTCTTAAAGGATTTCATAGGCGGGAGCGTATTACGATTACCGGGCCTGGTAATACGACGCAGGGAAGCATTTGCCATGCCACGGCCAGGCCATCGAGCAAAGTCAAGCCCTTAGGCCTCGCACATCGCGCACGGTGCGCAAAACGAAAACATTCCAACGGCAGGCTGCTTGATTTCCGACATCGCGAGGCTACCGTGCCGGAATCATCCCCGGCCAACGCGCACGGCGCCAAAACCCCTAGCATAGCATCTCGGACCAGCGCGTAAAAACCGTGGATGCCGTTTCACGCAACATCGGAAGACATTCCTGTCCTTGCTGCCAGATGAGATCGGCGTCGACACCCGACTCGATGAGTATGCCATAGGCCCTCGCAACGGCTTCCTCGAGAAGTCCAGGAGTCATCTCCAAATGGAACTGGAGGCCGTAGAGGGCATGTCCATAGCGAAAGAGCTGATTCGGAGTCAGCGCGGATGACGCAAGCCGCATGCCGCCCGGCGGGATATCAAAAACGTCGCCGTGCCAATGTGTGGCAACGAATTTCGCCGGTATCCCTCGCCAAAGAGGATCATAACACGAAATGGGTTCCAAACTGACTTCAAAGAAGCCCACCTCAGGCTCGCCGGGGCGGACGCGAGCTCCAAGAGCCGATGCCATGATTTGCGCACCAAGGCACAATCCGAGAACGGGCTTTCCCACGGATGCGGCATGGCGTACCAGGGCGCATTCGCTCAAGAGGTAGGGGTATTTTTCCTGCTCATATGCTCCCTGCGGACCTCCGCCAAGCACCAATCCGGCGAATGTGTCCAGTGAAGCGGGCACCTCCTGACCCAAATCTGGCCGGATCACATCCAGGGGCAGGCCGATACCATCCAGCGTTTCGCCAAGCAGACCAGGTCGGTCGACGTCGCTGTGCTGGATAAACAGGACTCTCTTGTTCCTCATACGGTGTTGCCGAACGGCAGGTCAGACCCTCTTCGAGGCGAACCCGTCACCCGGAGACAAATCACCACGCAGCGGATCAGAGATCTGCGCACCATCGGCTCCGCGGCTACTCCGGCCACTGGGATTGCCAGCCGGAGAATTTGCATGGCCTCCATGATTGCAGAATTCTGAAGGCACGAGGTATTTGGCGCAATAGGAAGGTCTTCCTATTTTTTTTGCTGTCTCTGAATCGCCACCGCTGCAGCGCATCGGTTTTCCACTCCGAGTTTGCGGAAGATCTTGTCGAGATGATTTTTCACTGTATGCGCGCTGATCCCAAGGATGATGGCAATTTCCTCATTCGACTTGCCTTGGCCTAGCCACTCGACGACCTGCTGCTCGCGGGGACTCAAGTGATCCTCCAGTGGGGACATGCCCTCCCGAATCTCTTCATCCACGAGCAGAAGAAAGCAACCAGCCTGCGGATGGCGCGTGAAGCGCACCACCAGCCTTCCGGACCCGCTGTCGAAGGTCCATCCCGGCTTCAGTTTCGAGTTTTCTGAGAAGAACCGCCTGCGAAGCTTCGGAAGCACGAGATCATGGAGAGGCTCGGGAAGGTGGCTCCCCGACCCTCTGCCACCGACATAACGGCAAATCAAACGCCTCGTGGCCTGACTCCAATAGCGCACTTCGCCATTTTCGCCGAGGAGAACGTGTCCACGCCCAAGTACCGTCTCGAGGGACTCGAAAATCCGAGGCTCGTCGGCCGCTTCAAGCAGCCAGTCCATGTGCACGTCGAACCCAACCACACCCACGCATTTTCCCGCATGAAGTATGGGCGCCGCGGAGCTTGTGATGAAAAGATTCTTTCCAGCCACCGGATACTCGTAAGGATCAATGACGACCTCCGCCCTTCGTCGGGTAGGCGCAAAATACCAGTCCGAATCGGGCTTGTCATAATCAGTGTTGGCTTCCAGCCGGATCTCGCCACCAGAGCGATGCCAAAACGGGACAAAACGCCCGCTTCTATCGTGGCCGACAGCCCCAGCATAAAAGCTATCCCGCCCGTCGAGGGCGTCCGGCTCCCAAACGGTCCATACCCCGAGTAAACCGGAATTCGCCAACAGGACCCGACGCAAAATCTCATTCAGCAAACCGCGATCGGTGAGCCCCAAAGTCTTCAAGGAGGAAAACACGGCTGCCAAATGACTGGCCCGGTTCAGTGCCTCAGCCCGTTCCAAAGTCATGCCCAGTATCAGTAGCAACTTCCGTGCCGATCCTCGATATTCGCCCAAAACCACATCGACGTAGCGGGAGCTGCATGGTTGACCTTCATGCCGACTCCCATTAGCTTGCCCGACTCTATTGAAATCGGAAATCCGCGTGAGGACCCGACATCACGAATGGCCAAAGTAACACTCAAAAACGTTTACAAGATCTATCCTGGAGAGCACGGCAAGGAGGTCACAGCGGTGGAGGATTTCAACCTTGAGATCACCGATCGGGAGTTCGTTGTGTTCGTCGGACCTTCAGGCTGCGGAAAGTCGACGACCTTGCGGATGATCGCAGGTCTCGAAGAGATCTCAAAAGGCGAAGTGCTGATAGACGACACCCGGGTTAACGACATTCCTCCTAAAAATCGCGACATAGCCATGGTTTTCCAAAACTACGCGCTCTACCCCCATATGAGCGTTTACGACAACATGGCTTTTGGGTTGGAACTGCGAAAGTATCCGAAGGTGGAGATCAAGAAGCGTGTCTTGGAGGCTGCCGGTATTCTTGGTATCGAACAATTTCTGAATCGCAGGCCGAAGGCCCTTTCGGGGGGCCAGCGTCAACGCGTTGCGGTGGGTCGCGCGATCGTGCGGCAACCCAAGGTGTTTCTCTTCGACGAGCCCCTATCGAACCTTGATGCGAAGATGCGCGTTCAGATGCGGACGGAAATTACGAAACTCCACCAGCGCCTGCAGGCGACGATGATCTACGTGACACACGACCAGATCGAAGCCATGACCATGGGTACCCGAATTGTGGTGATGAAGGATGGCGTCATTCAGCAGGTGGATAGTCCACTGAAAATATATAACGAGCCGGCCAATCTCTTCGTCGCCGGCTTTCTTGGCAGTCCGCCAATGAATCTTCTCAGTGGCGCGCTGCATGGCCGGAATGGAACGATCGTTTTTAGAGAGGCGCAAGGCGGCGCTGTCGAAGTCGAGCTAAACGACCGCCGCTCGGCTGCCGCCTATATCGAAAAGGAGGTCGTGCTGGGATTCCGTCCCGAAAGCTGCGAATTAGTTTCCCCGGGGACCCACGCAATCACCAATTGCTTCCAAGCCGTGGTTGACATCGTGGAACCCATGGGCCCCGAGACCTACTTTCACTTGCAGACCGGCGCGCACCCGATTGTGAGTCGAAGTCCGGCCAGTGCACAGCAGAGCGACGTCGGTCGGCGGCTTACGTTTCAAGTAAGCGCCGAGGCGGCACACCTCTTCGATCCAGTGACCACGCACCGGATCGTATGAAGTCGTCACACGCGGACCCAGAGCTTCGGCTTGCTGTCAAGACCAACGCCCCTAATGATGTCGCCCCCATATGAGCAGCCCGGATCTCGATGTTCGCCATGTCGCCAAACTTGCCCGTATTGCCCTCACTGAGGAAGAGGTCACCATGTTTCAGGGTCAACTTGGCCGGGTGCTTGAGCACATCGAACACCTCAAGAAACTTGACGTCTCAAGCGTTGAGCCTACCGCACATACCTATCCTGTCTTCAACGTCACGCGTGAAGACGTTCCGGGAATGAGCCTCCCTCGTGAAGCGGCGCTTGGCCTTGCGCCTCGCGTAGCTAACAATCTCGTCATAGTCCCAAAAGTCGTTGAATGAGCAATCAACGGGCATCTGATGGTACGTGGTGGGTTCTTGAAACTGCAATGAAAACCACCGCCTGATCGTCTTGCGCTATGGACCTTTCACGCCTTACCGTTTCTGAAATTCAAGAAGGCTTCCGCGCGAAGACCTTTCGCCCAACCGATATCTTGATTGCACTCGAGTCGCGCATCCAATCGGTCGAACCGGCAATTCAAGCGTTCCTGTCACGCGATTTCCAGGCGGCACTGCGCCAGGCCGAGAAGGCTGACGTGTCGCTACCCCTAGGAGGCGTCCCAATTGGCATAAAGGATGTCATAAATGTGAAGGGCGACCCATGTACATGTGCTTCGAAGATCCTGCGGGGCTACACAGCGCCCTACGACGCAACGGTCATCACCAAGCTCCGAACCGCCGGAGCCATCCCCTTCGGACGGCTAAATATGGACGAATTTGCCATGGGTTCGTCGACCGAGAACTCTGCGTATCACGTCACTCGCAATCCATGGGATACCACTCGCATTCCGGGCGGCTCGAGCGGCGGCTCGGCAGCGGCGGTCGCTGCATGCGAAGTTCCCGCAGCACTCGGCTCGGACACGGGCGGCTCCATTCGCCAGCCCGCGGCGCTGTGCGGATGCATAGGCTTGAAGCCAAGCTATGGGCGCGTTTCGCGCTATGGTCTTGTGGCATTCGCCTCTTCGCTGGATCAAGTCGGGACCTTTGCCCGGTCGACGCGCGATTGTGCCCTGCTTCTGAACATTATTGCCGGATCCGACCCGATGGACTCGACCTCACTCGACCAATCGGTGGAAGATTTTACCGCGCAACTGGGTCGTGATCTTAAAGGCATTCGCATGGGCATCCCCAAGGAGTATTTTGTTGATGGAATGGATGCTCGCGTGAAGACGACAATCGAAGCCGCGATTCAGCAATGCGCGGAACATGGCGCCGAACTCGTGGAAATTTCCCTGCCGCATACGGAGTACGCCGTGTCTGTCTATTACATTATTGCCACAGCCGAAGCCTCGGCCAATCTCGCGCGCTTCGACGGCGTCCGTTACGGCCGTCGCGCAGACCAGCCGAAGGATCTCATGGACCTTTACCTCCGAACGCGTGAAGAAGGATTTGGCAGTGAGGTTAAGCGTCGGATTATTCTTGGCACTTACGTCCTGTCCAGCGGCTACTACGATGCCTATTATCTTCGCGCTCAAAAAGTCCGCACCCTGATCCGGCGTGACTTTGCCACGGCGTTTGAAAAAGCGGATGTCATTGTGTGTCCCACCTCACCCGACGTCGCATTTCCGATTGGAGAGCGTGTTAGCGATCCCTTGAAGATGTACCTTGCCGACATCTTCACCATTGCCGCCAATCTCGCGGGTATCTGCGGGATCAGTGTGCCATGCGGATTCGTGCACGACGGTGAGAAAAAGCTGCCGGTCGGTCTCCAGTTCCTGGGAAAATCCCTCGACGAAGCCCGTCTGCTGGGAATCGCCGATGCCTACGAACGCGCTTCCGGCTGGAGCAAGGAAACCGCACCGCTATGAGCTTCAACAATCGAAAATCTCCCCTTGAGCCGGTCCCCTCCCCCAGAAAAGTCTCTTTGGCGCGCAATACCTTCCCGAGGATGAAGAGGATTTGCGGTGGCGGGACCACTTTGGCGGACTGGACATCCTGATGGTTTTGCTTACTTTCACACTTCCTCATGAGTTTACTTTTCTTTAAGCGCGTCCTGGCCAACCCGCTGCGCGTCGGATACGTGGTGCCTAGTTCACCATTTCTGACCAGGCAAACCGCGCGACGCCTTGATTTTTCCCAACCTCGCATCGTTGTTGAGCTCGGACCAGGCGAGGGATGCCACACCAGGCAGATCGTGAAGCGCATGAATGCCGAGTCGCGCCTCATTCTCTTCGAGCTCGACGAGGAATTCGTTTCCCACCTTCGCAAGCAGTTTGGCCGTGACCCTCGTGTAACCGTGCTCAATACCGACGCCTTGCACCTGCCGGAAACGCTGCGCGAGATGGGCCATTCGCATTGTGACTATATCGTTTCCGGCCTGCCCTTTTTTGTCATCGAATCGGGGACGAAGGACAGACTTCTGCAGAGCATCGCCAGGGCAATGAGTCGCACGAGTCGCTTCATCACCTATCAGGTCACGACACAGCTCTGCGATCATGACCATCTCTTCGAACTCGCGAGCAAGGAATACTGTCCACTAAACTTTCCGCCAATCAACGTGCTCGAATTCCGCAAGGCAGCCGCCGCGTAGGCGCGATCGCCGCGATTCATCGGGCGGATCACATATATCCCTTCGCGACCTCCTCGGCGAGGATGGCAATGCCTTCTCGCACGGAAGTTTCATCCATCGCGAAACTGAGCCTGATGCATTCATGGCCGTGACGCCAATCCTCAGAGGCACCAAAGTAATGACCCGGAACTATCAGCACGCCGCGCTCTTTCAGCCGGGTGTAGAGAGTCTCCGCTGAGATCTTCATTTCGCGGAACCAAAGCCACAGGAACAATGCTCCCTCGCTGACGTGCACGTGGTAGTCAATCCCGTCGTCGAAGAACTCCGCAATCCATTGCTGCGCCAATCGGGATTTTCGCTCATAGAAGGGCCGCACCACCTCGCGCGCAAGCCGCAGGATTTCGCCGGATTGCACCAGAGGGAGCACAATGGCCTGCCCGATCGAGCAATTCGCCAGACCCACTATGGCCGTCATGGAAGCTACTGCGCGGATGATTTCTGGCCGCGCGATAACGATGCCTGTTCGAGCATTGGGAAGCCCCAGTTTGGAAAGGCTGAGCGTAAGGATGATGTTGTCATCCCAAATCGGATCAGCGTTGCGAAATAAGATTCCGGGAAATGGGGCGCCGTAGGCGTTGTCGATAATCAGTGGCACACCTTCCGAATCAGCCACGGAAGCCAGGCGGCGCACTTCCTCGTTGGTGAGAACATTCCCCGAAGGATTTGTAGGACGCGAAACGCAAATCGCCGCCACGTCGTCCGCGACAGCAAGCCGGTCGAAATCGACATGATATTTAAAGCGGTGCCGGGGCAAGAATTCGACAAGCGGCTCGACCGTTCGCAGAAATCCCGGAGTCAACCCCTGGTTCATGTATCCTATGTACTCAGGCACGAGGGGAAGCAGGATCGTCTTGCGCCCGCCGCCGCGAAACTCTCCGGCCAGAAGATTGAAGAGAAAGAAGAACGCCGTCTGACCGCCCGCAGTAATAGCGATATTCTCCGGACCGACATTCCATCCAAACTCGCTTCGCAGCAAGCCGGCAAGGGCCGCAATGAATTTCGCATTGCCAATCGGCGGATCATAGTTCGTCATCATTTGATCGAAGAGAGGGGGATCGGCCAAGATCGCAGCCATTCGATCACGCCAGATTGCCTGCATCTCCGGGATATGCGCCGGGTTACCTCCGCCGAGCATTCGGACCGGCCCGTGTGCGCCAGCCATTGCGCGCCCAAGATCATCCATTAATTCCTCGATTCCACTGCCGCTGGCTAGCCGCTCGCCAAAAAGGGATCTCTCAAACACCCAAGCAGTTTAGCCGCAGACGACCTCCCAGCACAGAGCCAATTCTCACTGAGCCTAAAGCCTTTTCTTTGAGTCTTGGTTTCTGTGTGGTTAATTGAGGGTTGTCGCAATCATGCCATTCTCTTCAGAAATAACCACCCGACTGCACCACAGGTCTCCGATCCTGAGGAGATTTGACGCACTACTTGCCCCGCGTTCGGATTCGGAAGTCGAGCACCTTGCCCGTCAATCCGCCGCAATTACGCGTCGCTACTTCGGCCGCACAATGCGCATGTTCGCGCCGCTCTACCTATCCAACGAGTGTATCAACTCATGCGCCTATTGTGGCTTCTCTCGCGAGAATGCCATTCTTCGGGTCACTCTGGAGATCGAGGAAGTCGCGCGAGAGGCCGCGCATGTTGTTGGACAGGGATTTCGGAACATCCTGCTTGTGGCGGGCGAGCATCCGAAGTTTGTATCCGGCGACTATCTGAAGCGGTGCATTCGCCGCCTATCCCCAATGGTTCCCAGCCTCAGCCTTGAGGTCGCTCCAATGGAGGTTTCCGATTATGTGCCACTCGTTCATGCAGGCGCAGAAGGATTGGTCGTGTACCAGGAGACCTACCACCGTACCACCTACTCCGAGATGCATTTGGCGGGACCAAAAAAGAACTTCGATTGGCGGCTTGATTGCCCTGAGCGCGCGTACGAGGCCGGTTTCCGTCGCATTGGTATCGGAGCCCTCTATGGTCTCTGGCACTGGCGGGAAGAAGCCCTGGCTCTCGCCGCTCACCTTGAATACCTCCTGCGCTCGTGCTGGAAGGCTCAAATCACCGTCAGCCTCCCACGCTTGCGTCCGGCCGCCGGCGACTTTCATCCGACACATCCCCTGCCCGATCGCGAATTCATTCAGCTTCTTTGCGCGTTGCGCATTACCTTCCCCCAGATCGGTATTGTCCTAAGCACGCGTGAGCCTGCGGCCTTGCGCGATGCCATTGCACCGCTGGGCATTACAATGATGAGCGCAGGCAGCCATACCGAACCGGGCGGATACACGGGCCAGGGAAAACAGAATCTTCATCAAACAATTCGTGGACGCCAGATCGCCGCGGTCGGCGAACATGCTGAGGGTCAATTCGCAATCTCCGACGAGCGGCCACCCCACGTGATCGCTGCCCGCTTGCGGGAATTCGGACTTGAACCGGTTTGGAAAGACTGGGACGCAGCCATCTTGAACGCCGCGTAGATCGAAAGACCATACTAGCCTTTTTTGGAAACCTGCCACAGATAGAGAATGACTCGTATTCTATTAAACGGTGAACACGAGGATGTTGTGTCAGAAAATATTGATGATTTGGTAAATACACTTGGCCTTGTTCGTGAGACCATCTTGATCGAACATAACGGAACTGCACTCCTGCGTTCCGAGTGGCTGCACACGTCGCTTACAAGCGGCGACCAGATCGAGATTTTGCGAGTGGCGGCCGGAGGATAGACGGCCCCGTTCAGCAGATTCACGCAGACGCGCTGTAAGGAATTGCGCACGAACCCGACTTCCCAAGAAGGAGAATCAAGTCCAGAAAGTCAGATTGCTAGCCATGAAATCTACTCTACTCGTGTCGCTCGCTCTTGTTGTTCTCGTCGTCGGAGCGGCCGTTGTTCTTGCGGCCCGTAGGAGTGCCGGAACCAAATCAAATCAAGCCATGAAGGACAAACCCGCAGATGTCACGGTCCGCCTCTTAAATGCCGACGGTACCCTCACCGATCCCCTCAACGTTCCTCGTGTGGTCAAAACCGAGGAGGAATGGCGCGCACGGCTCACATCGGAACAGTACGCGGTGGCTCGAGCGCAGGGCACAGAACGACCCTTTTGCGGTGTTTTCCACGATAATCATAAAATTGGCGTGTATTCATGCGTTGGTTGCGGGCTTCCGCTCTTTCGCTCGGACGCCAAATTTGATTCTGGCACCGGATGGCCAAGCTTCTTCCAACCGGTTGCCGACGAGAACATCGGCACGGAGAACGACCTGAGCTTCGGAATGTTGCGAAGTGAAATTCATTGCATTCGTTGCGATACCCACCTCGGTCACGTGTTTTCGGATGGTCCCGCTCCCACCGGCCTGCGCTATTGTATAAATTCAGCTTCGCTCTTCTTTGAGGAGACAGAGCCGAAACCGCGCACCGAAATAGCGATCTTCGGCGCCGGTTGCTTCTGGGGAGTTGAAGAATCCTTCACAAAACTGCCGGGCGTCGTGTCGACCGCAGTGGGATACTCGGGGGGCACGACGAAAAATCCGACTTATGAGCAAGTGTGTTCGCACACCACTGGCCATGCCGAAGTGGTGAAGGTCGAATTTGAGCCGTCCGTGGTGTCCTATTCGAGACTGGTTGACCTTTTCTTCGAGCTTCATGATCCCACCACGCTCGATCGTCAGGGACCTGATATTGGAGACAACTATCGCTCCGCGATTTTCTTCACGAGCCATGAACAGGAAGCCACCGCCCGTCAAACAATCGCCAAGCTCGAACGCGCGGGAAGATTGAGTCGGCCGATCGTGACGCAGGTAGAGCTCGCCGGTCCGTTCTATCGAGCGGAAGAGTATCACCAGCAATACGCCGCTAAACATGGCGGTGGCTTCTGCCACATCCCGTCCGGTCGTTAGGATACCAGTTTATTATGCGGCGCTGAGCAACGCTCGTTGGGCCGCGCTAGGCTCAACGGCGGGGAAAGCTGTCTGGACTTCCAAAGGCTCGCACAACTTGAATGGAATCCAGCGTAACGGTAAGAATCTGGAGGTTGTAATCATTCAGCCGTTGGATATCGACCTTGCTTCCGTTTATCGTGGTAATCACTTTCCAGAGCTGAGGAGATCCCAAGAGCCGGACAGTATCATTGGTGTCGGGTCTTGCGTTCATACTGTGGGTCCAGCCGCATCATCGAAGACTATGGTAAGTGAAGGGGTGTGCCTTGATAGCGGTGGGCTAAGGATTTGCTTTTCGTAAAATGCTATGAATCTCGCTGGTCTCGGAAGCAACAGGATTAGCCCCCCGTATTTCCTCTTTTGGTATGCAAGTGACGGAACCCGACAAGCTTGCGGCTTTCCTCGTCCCAGAGTCGAAACGCAAACGACTTCATACTCGAGAAGAGGCTGATTGCGGGTACGGACTGAAAGAGCGGATCAGCGTTGTGGCAGCTTTCAAGATTGTAATTGGGAATCCTCGGGCTGAGGTGGTGAATATGATGGAATCCGATATTGCCGGAGAACCATTGGAGGATTCTGGGCAATCTGTAGAATGAACTTCCCTTCAGGGCGGCTTGAGTAAAGTCCCAGCTCTCCCCTCGTTCCCAACTCACGCCCTCAAACTGATGCTGGACGTAGAACAACCAGACACCGGAGGTTGCCGCAACCAGAAGCACTGTGAACTGGATCGCCAGATAGGCCTGTAGGCCAAAGATCCAGATGAGCACTGCTGCCAGAGCTAAAACACACAGATTCGTGCAATGTACGGAGCGTCTGATTTTCCTGCTTGCCCTGGCGAGTGGAAATCGTTGCAGCACCAGAAACAGGAATGTTGGCGCGAGCACGAAAAGCACAACGGGATTGCGCGCCAATCGGTATCGGAACCTCGTCCACCGAGATGCCGCGAGATACTCCTGAACTGTCATCGTCCAAATGTCCCCCATCCCGCGCCCATCAAGATCACCAGCGTGAGCGTGGTGAACGGTATGCTCCCAGCGCCATTGATGGTAGGGCGTGAATGTCAGCACACCGGTGACAAAGCCCCAAATATCGTTCGCTTTTCGGGATCTGAAGAATGAGCCGTGGGTACAGTCGTGAAAGATGATGAAAACACGTACGAGAAATCCGCCAGCTACGATCGCGAGAGGAATCGTCAGCCAATAGGACACTCCCAGAGTCAAATACATCAAGTACCAGATAACCAGATAGATACCGAGCGAGTTGACAATTTGCCACGTGCCACGAATCAGCGAAGGCCTCTGAAATTCTGAGACGATTTCTCTCCAGTTCGCGTCTGATACGCGCTGAGTTGGTTCGTCCGGGCGTGAGGTCGTCAAGTCGTTCATGCTTCGGCATAGTAACGGGCAGCTGCGGCCGTTTCTCTATGGGGTATTCACCCCAATTTGTAGCTGGTGAACGTAACTTCCAGCATACCGCGATCCCTGCGGCTCAGCGTATTAGGCCCTTCAGCGCCTCGACAATCGGACGAAAATCTATTCAGTCCTCCGGTATTCTGGTAACATTTCGTACCGGTTCATTGCGGCCTTGAGAGGTGCCGGAAATTCGCTGGAAGCCATGCGACGCATAAGCCTCTTCACCCTCTGCCTGTTGTCCTCTTGACTGACCGTTCCGCTCTTTTTCTTTGTCTTGACCATCGTTGTGCGTTCGTCTTCAGCTAATTCGCACTATACCGATCCAGCTGTATATGGGGTCTTCACCCCAATTATGCGGACTTCCAACGCTTCTTGGATGGCATTTGGCCCTTTCACCCTTCCTGTTTTAGCCTGCCGAAGCGCAAAAACCTCCCATCTAGCCAGGCATTCCTCGCTCGTCAAAGGCGCTCTGGGGCCAATTTCAACGCGGCCGGCGTGACGGGAAATCGTTCAACGTGTCGGAGCGATGCGGATCATTCGTCGTTGGTTGAACGCTGCTTTCAATGACTCCCGCGGCAATTGCATAGCGGGTGAGACCCGCAACGTCATGGATACTCAGCTTCTGCATGAGATGCTGGCGATGCTTTTCCACGGTTTTGATACTAATCCCGAGTTCGGAGGCGATTTGTTTGTTGGCTTTTCCTTCGGCAATCAGCTGAAGCACCACTTCCTCGCGGGGCGTTAGGGAAGCGCCTTTTCGCTTTCGCAGAACGGCTGTGTGAGGTGTCTTCTGATAGTGTTCGCGAAGATGCTTGGAGATCGATGGACTAAAAAAACTCTTCCCCCTCTGCACCTCACGAATCGCTTCGAGGAGAATGTCAGCTGAGGTTTGCTTAATCAGATAACCCGCCGCGCCAAGCAAGACGACCTGTTCGACGTATTCGGGATCGGCATGTGCGGAAAGAATGAGCACTCTCGTTGCGGGAGCCGTTCTAAGGATCTGCCGCGTCGCTTGAAGGCCATTCAGCAGCGGCATGGCGATGTCCATTACGACAACGCTGGGACGAAGCCGCAAGGTCATGTCGACTGCTTCACGTCCGGTCTTCGCCTCGCCCACCACTTCAATGTCGCCTTCGGTCTCCACCAGCATTCGCAGGCCTTCACGGACGACCATGTGGTCGTCAGCCAGGAGAACGGTAATTTTTTTCATGGAAGTTTGAATTGGCAGAGGACATTCGTTCCTTTGCGATTTGCACGCTCGATGGTTAGGGTCGCACCGATCGTGTCAGCCCGATATTGCATGATGCGAAGGCCCATCCCATGGACAGTGCGTGCGTCTCGTGGAAAGCCAGTGCCATTGTCGGTGACGGCCAGCGTGGCACTGCTCCGCGTACGGCTCAAAGTGACGACGACGGAACGGGCATGCCCGTGCTTGACGGCGTTCGTAATCGCCTCCTGGGCAATCCGATAGAGGTGGGTTGCAACCGCATTGTTGGGAACGAGGACCGGCCGCAGACAATCAAAACGGCATGTGATTTGAAAGAGCTTCCCGGAGTTTTCCGTCAACTCCCGGAGCGCGGACATGAGTCCGTGAGATTCGAGGGTGACCGGCGACAGCCCACGCGCGAGCATCCACGCCTGGTGCGCGCCAGTTCGTATCAATTCGACAATCGAGGCGGCGTGGCGACCTTTCACCCGATCGTGGGCGAGTTGCTTGGCCAGCGCGGCTGTCTTGAACTCGACACCCGCGAGGTGCTGGCACAAGCCGTCGTGCAAATCCTGGCCGATGCGTCGCTGCTCGTTACTGCTGATGTTGAGCAATTCCTCCTCCAACTCTCGACGCTCGATCGCCGCCGCCAGCACGTTAGCGAGCGATTGCAGGAAGTGAATGTCGTCGTTCGTGAATCTCCGTCGTCGCGTCGTGTGCGCGGCGAGCACTCCGTAGGGCTGCCGACGGCCATGAATGATCACGCTCAAACCGCTCACGACAGGGCGATCGAACAGGAGCGACGGGCTGCGAAAACGCTTCTCTGCGCGCAGGTCCTCAACACTCACCGGCGCGTTTGATAGCAATGTAAATCCCTCCTGCGACTGCCGGCCGGTCGCGACCTCTGCGGGTACCGACCCTTTCTCCCACCCAGTGCCCGCCCTGAGGAAAAGGGCCTTGCCACTGGGAAGCAGTTCCATGACTTTGCAAAATTCGCAGCCGAGAATTGCCGGCACGAGACGCACCGCCTCATCCAATAGCGTCGCCAAGACTGCTCCTTCCAAGGCGCGCTGGCTCAGTCCCGCCAGCGCGGCCTGCTGGCGAGCACGCATTTCGAGCGCAAGCACGGTGTTTGTGCGCTCCGCGGAAAGCTCCGCAGTGCGCTCCGCCACGCGCGTTTCGAGGTCCTCGCGAGATTGGCTTAGCGCCTGCTCCACTCGTTTTCGCTCGGTGACGTCTCGCACGGTCGCAATCATGCCTTCAGCTCCCGCCAAACCCAGGGGGCTGAGCATAATCTCCACGGGAAACGTCGAGCCGTCCTTGCGTCGGGCCAGCAACTCCAGTCCAGCTGGCGCGGCAACGGAGTCGGTGCGGCGTTTTGCAGGTGCTTTGGGGAACTGGCCGGGGATCAACTTTGCAACCAGCTTTCCAATGAGCTCACGACGGTCGTAGCCGAACATTCTTTCCGTCTGCCCGTTGACCCGCTCGATTCGCCCGGCGGCGTTGACCGTCATCACTGCGTCAGGTGCGGATTCAAAAAGAGACGCGAGCGTTTCACTGAGCTCCTGCCGTTCTTTTTCGGCTTGCTTGATCTGATCGATGTTAACGAGAAAAATCACCGCCCCCTCCACTTCACCGATGTTCGTAAGATAAGGCCGGATGCGCAGCGAATAATGGTGGCCGTCCGCCCGCACGATTTCCTTTTCGACCCCCTGCCGCCTTCGCATGACCCGCGAGGCCAGCTTCGGCAGCTCAGGCACCTCCGAACCAAGAATCTCGATCCGCTCGCCGATCTTGCCGTCTTTCAGTTTGAACATCTCCGCAGCCTTCGAACTAAACCGCCGCACGCGCAGGTTTTTATCGAGCATGAGTACGGGAAGATTCACGCCGCTGGAAAGGTTATTCAGGTCGTTGATAAGCAGCGTCAATTCCGTGTTTCGTAAACCCAGCTCGTCGTTCAGCGTGGTCAACTCCTCGTTGGCGCTTTGAAGCTCTTCCTTGGCAGTTTCGAGTTCCTCGTTTGTACTCTGGAGCTCTTCGTTGGCCGACTGCATTTCCTCGTTGGCGACCTGCATTTCTTCGTTCGTCGCCTCCCGGTCTTCCAGCATCGCTTGAAACGCTTCGCGCATGCTGACGAGTTGCTCGCGCAGAGCCGTCATGCGCTCTTCGGCAGCCTCAGGCTCCGAATTCTGCCGTGAATGCGTTGTGGCGGTCTCGGGGCCCGCGCCCTTCTCAGCGCGGAATAGCACATGAAAAAACCGTTCTTGCGACGGTGGCGCGCGGAAGGGAATCACTTCAATGGTTAAACGCTCCGATCGTCCGGCGTCATCGGAGACCATGCTCTGTCGCTTCACCGGCGCCTCGCTTTTCAGCGCTTGCTGGAGCACGACGCGCACGTCGGTTAGCAAGTCCTCGTGAATCATGCGCAGGAAATCGAGGCTGGCCGCGCCAGTAGGTTGTTCAAGATAGGGGCGTGTCCGGCCGCGAAACTCCAGCACGCGAAATTCGGAGTCAATGGTCACCCCGCACGGGCTCAAGCGCCGAAGCAAGACCCGGTCGCCGGACTTGCGCACGTCGGGCGGATTCGCCGGGAGCGGCGCTGCCCCGTCCCCTCGGTGCTCGGGTGTAGTCGAGCGCACTGACCGCTCAATGATCGAAGCGGAGCGCTGCGTGCGCTTCTTCGCAAAAATCTTCTGTTTCGAGTCCACCGGTTCAAAAAGATCGTCGAGAGAATTCGAGCCCTCGGACTGGCCGAGCACCAGGTAGCCGCCGGGATTCAGCGCGTAGTGCAACGTGGGTAGCACCTTCTTTTGCAGCGCCGCATCGAAATAAATGAGCAAGTTGCGGCAACTGACGAGATCGATCCGCGCGAACGGCGGGTCGCTTGCCACGTCTTGCCGAGCAAAGATGCAGGCCTCCCGCAGCGTTCTTGTGACCTGGTAGCCGCCGGTGCTCACCGAGAAGAACCGGTGAAGTCGCGTGGCGGATACCTCGCGGCTGATCGATTTCGGATATACCCCCGCCCGCCCTCGTGCGATGACCGCTTCGCTGATGTCGGTCGCGTAGATTTGAATCCGGGGTCGTTCCACGTCCGAAGGCAGGACCTCCAAAAGGCAAATCGCCAACGAATAGACTTCTTCGCCCGTCGAGCACCCAGGCACCCAAAAGCGAATTGGCTCGCCTAGCGGCTTGCGTTTGATAATCTGCGGCAACACTCTTTCCTGCAGGGTCTGAAACACCGCAGGGTCGCGGAAAAAGCTCGTGACATGAATCAACGCATCGCGAAAAAGCGCGTC
>DATDAX010000122.1:0-5624 GCA_036525175.1 Terrimicrobiaceae bacterium
GCCGGACTCTACCTCGTGGCCATCATCTCTGGTCTTACCGACCTCGACGCAATCACGCTTTCCACCGGACAACTTGCCGATTCGAACAAGATCGAAGCAAGAATTGCGTGGCAGGTCATTCTAACCGCTGTCTTGTCGAACTTACTCTTCAAGTTCGGCATCGTTGCCGCGCTGGGCTCAGCGAACCTTACGAAGAAGGTCGCATGGTCCTTTGCTGGAGCGCTCGTCGCAGGCATCGGAATTATCCTGTTTTGGCCAGCTTAGGTGCGGAGCGAGATCAAACCCGCCGGAAGGGCGCTCTCGAAGAGATCAGAACTCCAAAAAGGCAAAGCTCCGCAAATCGAAAATCGACGAGAAGATCGGTAATGCCCCGATTAGTCGGTGGCGGGCGTCTCGCCCTCCGGCTTGGTGATCAAGCGAAAGACGCCATTGTCATCGCGGTAAAAACCTCGAAGAATGACTTTTGCCGACTCCCCGAGATCTTGCATCTTTCTTGAAAGCCGGGCGTCCTTCCTTGTCCAGCCGCCAGAGATCACGCGGCCGTCCTTATCGATGACCTCGTTCACGGGTCGCACGAGCCTTGCGTATTCTCCATCGCTCAGACGGACTCTCTGGAGATCTTTCCGGTTATAGAGAGAGACCCACCATGCGCCGTAGGCATCCGGGGCGTCCTTTGGCGTGATTTCAAGGGTGAGGTCGTTCGCCTCGACGATGCCTTTGTCGAGGTTCAGAGAGTAGAGGGCCTTAATCTCATCTCGTGTGGTCAGAAAGCCCGCCAGATAGGCTCGAAGAACTTTGCGCAATCGAACATTTCCCGATTTAGGACCGTAGATACCAAGCTCAATGCCAGCAGGGTTTTCCGGATCGCCGTAGATGTTCAGCTCGATGTCGCTATTTACACGGAAAGATTTATAGGGAACGTTCTTAAATTCGCCATTGTCGATCACAGTTGCGGGAATTTCGACAAGCGACTTGATAGCATCGTGAGTGCGCAGATCGTTGGCGATGACCCGCCAGGAGGGCAGTTTGCCCTTGCGATTCATATCGGTGAAGACAGCGCTCGAATCGATGTTATCGTTGATGCGCACAATGTCTTTCTTCGGATAGTCTATCTCCTTCATCTTGTGCTGGAGCAGGACCGAGTCGCTTGTGTTCTTAATGATGAGTCCGCGAACAACAGTCCCATTGGAAAGGACCAGGCTGTCCGGAGCTCGAAATGAGTCGTCGGCCGCGTGCGCACAAAGACTGAAGAGAGTCAAAACAGAAACAACTGAAGCAACTCGTTGCAGCGAATTCATCATTGAAGAAACTGCCATAACCCTATAACCCAACCATCTCCGCAGGACTGCTTCAACATGATTATCTCCAAGATCCGATTCTTTCTTGCGGCAATTGCCCTTTTGGGCGTTTCAGGGTGCGTCCTTCCTCCAAAGGCTTACAAGAAGCCATCCGTTGCCACGCCGTTGAAGACGGGAAAATTCTGGTGGGGCACATCGACCGCAAGCTTCCAGAATGAGGATCGCGGAGTTACGCCAGACTCCCCGTATTATTTCAAGACAGACTGGGATATCTTTGCGGAGGAAGGTCACATTCCGCCGCGTGGTGATGACGCCACTTTTTCATGGACCCATTTTGACAGGGATCTTCAGGTCCTTCGAAAGCTCGGCGTCAATCACTATCGCTTTGGAATCGAGTGGGGGAGGGTCGAACCAAAACCGGGAGTCTTCAATGAAGCAGCGATCCGGCAATACGTGAACATGGCCCGTAAGCTCAAAGCGGCCGGCATCGAGCCCATTGTCACCCTCTGGCATTTCACTTTTCCGTCCTGGCTCTATGACAGTCACAGGAAGAAGCACTCGGATTTTCTGCATCCGGACGTCGAGACCGCGTGGCGGACCTACGTTGAGAGGATTGTGGGGGCACTCGCTCCGTATGTGAGAGTCTACGTGCCGCAAAACGAGCCCAACGGGGACCTCTATATCGGCTACTTCGGCGGTCACTGGCCTCCGGGGTTGCTGCTAACACCGTCTGCGTTGAAGAAGGCTACGAAGGTCAGCGTGCGTATGTATAGGGATGCTGTCGCGATCATTCGTCGCGAGCGCCCAGACGCGATCATCATGGGGATCTATTCGCTTCCAAACTGGAGGCGTAAATATCTTCAGGATCCCACTGGTTTTGTTTACAATATGATGATGCACCAGAACTGGGATCATTTCGACCAGGTCGCGGATGTCACAGACATTCTGGGATTGAACTACTACTATTCGCAGGATGCCACGCCGATGCGCTTTATCCTTCGCGGCCATGGGGAGCAAAGTTCGAGTTACACTCAGAATGGATGGGAAATCGACCCCGAGGGCTTGTATCAGAGTCTCACGACGGCTTACCAACGCTACGGGAAGCCGATTGTCATCTCCGAGAATGGCATAGGGACGCAGAGCGAGCAGAAGAAGATTCGCTATTTCCGCGAGCACGTGAATCAGATGCGTCGCGCGATGTCTGACGGGGTGGATATACGCGGATACTTCCCCTGGACGCTCGTCGACAACTACGAGTGGGCAGAGGGTTATGCAGCGAACTTTGGCCTTACCAGCCTCAATCGAAAAACGAAGCAGCTTGTGATTGAGCCCACGGGTGTCTGGTTCAGCAAGTTCATCAGGGCGTATCCTGAGCCGTGATCCGTCGATCGGCCGGCGGCTTTTGAAGGTACGTTGAGGGGTTGGTCACGAAACGGCGCCGGGCAATCGCCCGACCATGCACTTCCGCCCGCCCGAATACCGCTTTGTATACCTCGCAGTAGGGATCCTTGGCCATCATCGTACCAAGAGCGCTATAGGTGCGGACGGGACAACCGCCGTGACAGATCGAGAGATAACGGCAGGAAAGACAGTCTTCATGCTCCACCAAATGCTTCGGCCTTTCGACAAATTTGCGCCGCGCCGGACTGGTCTTTAACATTCGGGTCAGATCGGGCTCGCGAAAGATGTTCCCAAAGAAGGATTCTGGATAACTGGTCACCCAGCAGTCGCACTGAGCCACTGTCCCCTTTGAGTCGACAGAAATGAATTGATTGGAACAATTCTCCTTCCATATGCAAGGCAGCCGCGCCGGACGACCCGTAAAGTGATTGATCAATGCGTCAAACGGACCGAGCGAAATCCCTGAGTCATAGCCCCGCTCGATCCAAATGTCGAAGAGCCCGGAAAGAAAGTCGGCGAGTTCCCTTGTATCGAGCTGAAAAGCGCCTTCGACTTCGGCCGCGGGACCGCCTGGAAACGGCGTATTGACCTGAAAGTTGTCGACACCGAGTTCCTCAGTGAAATAGCGGTAAAATTCCTCGGGCCCGGCCTCAAGGCTTCCTTGGTGGAGGACAGCGATCACACCCACCTCGATATTGGCTGTCTGCGCTTCGCGCAGTTTTCGAGTCCACAATCGCGTGTATGCTTGCGCACCTCCTTTGAACAGCTTGCGATGTCGATTGGGATAGTCCATCGAAGTGCCCAAGGAGCTTTGGAACATGGTCCGAATGACTTCGTTCCAGGTTTCCGAGTAGCTGATCAAATTGGTCTGCAAATAGTGCGTAAATCTGCGCCCTCTTTCCGCGGCGGCGCGATCCATGACTTCGCCGGCGTTCACAAACCACGATGGCCCCATGATCATCGCCTCTCCACCCTGCCAATAAATTTCACATTCCTCGATGCCCTCGTGCTCGAGGTGATCAAGCAAGCGACGCGTCAGCAATGGAAGTAGCATGGACGACAGCCGATGCGGTTCCTTCCTTTCGAAGCAGTAGTCGCAGGCGACATTGCAGTCGGAGGTCGGAAGAAGAATTACGCTAAATGTGCGGCCATTCACGCTGTGTCGATTCCTGTCATACAGGTTTGGTTTCGCACTCAGCGAGGTCTCGTCCAATCTCGGCTGCGGCGGTCTGCAAGGTCATGAAAATCGTCTTTATTCCGTGGCATGAATAGCTTTCTTTCGGCCATTTGAAATAGCCTTGGCACGGCTGCTGCCATGGACAGGTCACACACTCGGCCCCTTGTTGCACAAGTTTGGCGAAGTATCCGGGTACAAAGTCCCGCGGTAAGGCAGTCTCAAGATACGGCTCGCTGGTTTGGAGCAATCTCTGCGGGCCTCTGATCTGGTCACGTTGAAAGATCGCAGGATCCTCCTCCAGAACGCTCCACAGTGAACCGGCCGGTGCGCCGCGCATCCAGGCGAGCGCGGAATGAAAGAACTCAATCGGGGCTTCGACCATGGGATCGTGAAGATAAAACGCCAAGGCCGCTTCGAGTTCCTCCAGCGCTTCGGCGGACGGCTGACCCGGGAGGAGCCGGACAGGGAGGCCAAGCGATGCGGCGAGTCTGAGTGCGCGGAGAAATCCAGGTGCCGCGGGCATGCTCACGCGGACATCGCGCACGGAGCGAACGTCCACGAGTCGATAAAGGTCTGCGAATTCGCGGCCAGGCTCGGAAAGGACGACATCCAAAGGGACTTCGTCTTCGCCCTGAGCTGCGAGAGCCCAGTCCTCTGGGTCGTCCAACAACCCTTCGACTTCGATCCATTGGAGAGCCGGCGAGCTATCGCGCAACCAGCGGTTCAAGTCGCTCCGATTGCTTACGACGACAACAAACGGCTGTTCGTCCGCATCCTTCTCGGCCTGCAGGAAGATGAGCGGCTTGTTAGCTTCCTGCGGCATGTAACAGCTCCAATGCCTGCGCGTCTACCAGCGATTGATCCAGCCACCTCCGCCGCCGCGCCGATTGATCCAGCCGCCTCCGCCGCCGCCATTAATCCATCCTCCTGCGCGATTGACCCAACCGCCGCCGTTGATCCAGCCGCCCCCGCGAACCACTCCCCTTCGGTTTATCCATCCTGCAACGGCGTTTGGCGAGGAGGCCATCCAAATCCCTCCAGCGACTGCCGCCACGACCGCCGCACCCGACCACTTCCCAAGGCTTCGAAGAAACAAACGTCGGTCAAGCAATTCGGTGCTCTCGGCCGGCGGCGTCTTCTCAATGGGTGGTTCGTCGTTCATAAGAGTCTCCTGGTGTTCAGTTGGATTTCTTTGCTTCGTCGCCCGTCAACGTGGAGAAGTGCATTGACGCGATCCGCCAATCGCCGGATTCCTTCGCGACGGTCATCGAGATATTCAAAGGGAACGCGATATCCTTGCCGTCTTTCTTTCCTGTTACGTTGCCGGAAGCCATCAGCCAGCCCATGTCGGCGCCCACACCACCAATCTTGAACTGATACTGGAAAACCTGCTGTCCCTTGTCAAAGCCTTCAAAAAAGTGTTCATAGGCCACTTTTATTTCCTCGGGCCCCACCCAAACCTCTCCGGGGCCCGTGCCCATGATGGCAGCCTTTTCGGTAAGGCATTTCATCACTCCATCGAGATTGTGGTTTGTCATCGCTTCATCATGCGCTTTCAAGAGCGCTTGAATCTTTTCGACTTCGGGGTTTGCTTTTGCAGCCTCTTCCGCCTGTGCGGATTGCGCGGCCATTGCCATAGCAGAAAGACCAGCCACGCCCGTGATGATTGCTTCTTTTCGGGTCATGAAGACTTTTCTATTCGATCCGGCTGAGCAACTCCAGCTGTTTCGGCACAAGCCGACATATCC
>DATDAX010000123.1:0-3013 GCA_036525175.1 Terrimicrobiaceae bacterium
CCATCGGTGCGCGGGCTGTCACCCCACGGGGGATTGTCGCGCAATTCCTTGTCGTGGAAATAGAAGTTGGCGGTGTCGAGGCGAAAACCCTGCACGCCACGATCCAGCCAGAATTTTGCCACCTCAAGGATCTGCGCCTGAACCTCCTCGTTGTGGAAGTTGAGGTCCGGCTGGCTGGACAAGAAGTTGTGCATGTAATACTGGCAACGGCCGGTGTCCCATTGCCAGGACGAACCTCCAAAAACAGAGAGCCAGTTGTTGGGCGGCGAGCCATCCGCCTTGGATTCGGCCCAGACAAACCAATCGGCCTTTGGGTAGTCCCGGCTGGAGCGACTCTCTTTGAACCAAGGGTGCTGGTCGGAAGTATGGCTGAAAACTTGGTCAATCATCACCTTAAGGTCCAGTTCCTTAGCACGTCGCATCAGAGCGTCAAAATCCTCGAGGGTGCCGAACATCGGATCCACATCGCGGTAGTCGATGATGTCGTAGCCAAAGTCCTTCATGGGCGATTTGAAGAAGGGCGACAACCAGATGCAATCCGCTCCCAGTTTCGCGACGTAATCGAGCCTCTTTGTTATGCCATTCAGGTCGCCGATACCGTCTTTGTTGCTGTCTGAGAAACTTCGCGGATAGATCTGGTAGATGATCCCGCCGCGCCACCATTCACTGCCCGTCCCCTGGCTATTCACACGTCTTGGTTACACTTCTGGTTAAGGATTAGTTGAGCGCCGTGCGTTTCGATGACGGCCCTGGGAAGCCATTACAACAAGCCTCGGCAATCAGCGGGCGTAGGTTTCCGTCCATTCCGCCAATCGGTCCAACCTCTGACTTGTGAGCATGTGAGCTTGAAACCGCCAGTCCCAGTTACCTGCGGGTTGACCGGGGTAATTCATGCGCGCTTCGCTGCCCAAGTCTAGGACGTCTTGGAGGGGTGCGATGGCCAGATCGGCCACGGAGGCCCATGCCAGCCTGATCAAATCCCACGCGGGATCCTGATCGGTGCTTCCCGAGTAGCGATGAAAAAAGTCGCGTTCGGCGTCGGTCATCCGCGCGTACCAGCCGCGCGTGCAGTCGTTGTCGTGAGTGCCGGTATAGGCAACGGTGTGTCGCTCGAAATTGTGCGGCAGGAACCGGTCTTCGGTGGCGCCGCCGAATGCGAACTGCAGGATACGCATGCCCGGCCAGCCAAACTGGCGCCGCAACGCATTGACAGGCGGCGTTATCAGGCCCAGATCCTCGGCGATCAAGGGCAACCGACCCAGGTGCCGAGTGGCGACATCGAAAAAATCGGTGCCCGGACCAGCAACCCATCGGCCGTTCGCCGCCGTTGTCTCGCTGGCTGGCACTTCCCAGTATGCCTCGAACCCGCGAAAGTGATCGAGTCGCACCATATCCACCTGTTCCAGTGTTGCGACAAACCGGTCCAGCCACCAGCGGTAATCCGTCCGCTTTAGCGCCTCCCAATCGTAGAGGGGATTTCCCCAAAGCTGACCGGTGGCGCTGAAATAGTCCGGCGGCACTCCCGCGACCACAGTCGGTTGCCGATGCTGGTCGAGTTGGAAAAGATCGGGATTGGCCCAAACGTCGGCCGAGTCGCTGGAGACGAAAATCGGCAAGTCTCCGATCAACCGGATTCCGCGTTCGTTCGCATGGCGCTTCAGATCGCCCCATTGCCGGAAAAACAGAAACTGAATGAATCGGTGACGGGCGATGGGTTCAGCAAGCTCGCGGCGAGCATCACTCATGGCCGCCTCTTCGCGGAGGCGGATGGGTTCCGGCCATTGTAACCAACTCACTCCGCCGTGCGCCTCTTTCAAGGCCATGAACAGACAAAAATCCTCCAACCAGTGCGCTCGCTGGCCGGAGAACTCCTCCAGGGCGTCACGGAGAGCGCTGTCTCGCTTCGTGTGGAAATTTGTCCAAGCCCGGGCCAGCAGACTCGTTTTCCACTCGACGACCCAACCGAAAATGACACGGTCTTCGCGAAACGGTCCCGCCACGAGATCGTCTGGCATCAACAGGCCGTCTCTTGCTAGGAGTTCAGGGCTGATCAAAAGCGGATTGCCGGCGAAAGCTGAGAAGCATTGATAGGGTGAATCGCCGTAGCCAGTTGGTCCCAACGGCAGTATCTGCCACCACTTCTGTCGGGCGTGGACGAGTTGGTCGATCCAAGTCTGGGCCGGCGGTCCGAGATCACCGATGCCGAATCGGCCCGGAAGAGAAGTTGGGTGCAGAAGAATGCCCGAGGAGCGGGTCTTTGTGTCGGAGTTTTCTTCCATGATTTTCGTGCCTCAAACGTGTTCAGTCGAACACGTCACCACGTTCCTTCGTAGCCTGATGTACATTAAACGAACCATAACCGTTACCGGAGCCGGTAGACCCGGGCCTCGAAAGGTCGGAGGGTCAGCAGGCGGATATCCTCGGCATGATCCACCGCAAGGTTGCTGAGGAGGAGTTCCTTGTCAGTGACGCGTATGTGGCTCGGCAGCGCGAACACCGGTGTGTTCTTGGTGAAGTTGAGTATGACCAAGAGCCGATCCTTCTGCAGAGTACGAGTAAAAGCGTAGACCTCCTCATGGGAATCGAAGATGAGGTCATAGCTCCCATAAACGACGACCGGGTTTTCTTTGCGCAGGCTGATGAGCTTCTTGTAATAGTAGAAAATCGAGTCGGGATCCGCCAGGGCTTGCTTGACATTGATTTCCTTGTAATTGGGATTGACCCTCATCCAAGGGGTGCCGGCTGTGAAGCCGGCGTTTTCGCTTTCGTCCCACTGCATGGGAGTTCTCGCGTTGTCACGACTCTTGTCGTGGATCATTGCCATGACGAAATTGCGATCCAGCCCTTTTTCTTCCGCGAATGCCCGGTACATGTTCAGGGTCTCAATGTCGCGGTAGTCTTCGATCGAATCGAACCTGACATTGGTCATGCCGATCTCTTCGCCTTGATAAACGTAGGGTGTGCCATGCAGCAAATGAACGAATGTCGCGAGCATCTTGGCGGACTCGACGCG
>DATDAX010000124.1:0-11803 GCA_036525175.1 Terrimicrobiaceae bacterium
AGGTCGGGCTTCTCGGCCAACCAGGCGGGCGTCCTGATCAGCGCATCGCAGACAAGGCCTAGATGGGCGCCCATTCCCTGCCACCACTGGGCGTCCGGCGGGATATGAAAAATTCCAACAGGTCGACCAAGATGGTTCCAATCTTCGCAGTGCTTCTCGTGCAGAATTCTTATGAGGCGATCGATCGTTAAGCAATAGAGAATTAGGGAAGCGAGGCCGATGGTGCTGGAGAAGGTGAGAAGGCCTTCGATCGTGGCTTCATTCATGGTACACGGTCCTTAATGCCAATCACACCCGTTGTTCATCCCGTTCGATCGCTTGGAAAACCGATGTGATGCTGGAAGGATTCAGATGCTTGTAGGTGGTGGAAAGGGCGATGGGCAATCGTTCGGCCATCGGGAACCCGTTTTTGCCGAGATTGACGGCCAAAGAATTCCAATCGTCGATTTTGCCTCACGTGACTCCAGGCCGGCAGACAAACCAATCAGCGAATTCAGAATCATCAAGATCAGACGCCTCGAGGAGGGAATGCTGGTTCAAGCTGAAGAAAAACAGAAACTGAAAATCTACGCCGGTCGGATGGCAAAAGCGGTCGGCATATTCAGCGGGAAGTGCCTGACTTTTGTAGAGCCGAGCCTTTGCGACGATGCGTGGCAGCCACATGCAATCGGCCAATTTGTCGCGAGGAGCGGGTAGACTCATGATACGAAAATAGCGCTAACTACGGGCGCGATCCCATTGCGATCTAACAGCCCCGGTTGGGTCTTGTCTGTCCTGGCGAGGCGAGGCCTACGCAGGCTATTTGCTGGGCATTCGAACGCATGATCGTACGCAACCGAGCGGTGCTGGAGGCGATCAGCTGCCTGATCTGCCTTCGAGTGCGTCGATCAGATCAAAGGCGGTGACGAGATCGTCCCTGCCAATAAGGCTCTCTTCAAGCTTGACCTGCTGAAGATAACTCGAGGCCATGTCTCGCCAGCCAAATTTCCTGGCGAAGCCATTCCATATCCTTCTCTGCATGGGGGGTGGGTCGAATAACGGCGCGCGTTCCTGCATTATCCCGGAAACAGGCGCAAAGTTCGTTAAACCTCGGGCGGTTGGGCGTGACGACCGTGCCGAAGCCGTGAAGGCGTACGATCTTGGGCACCCTCAAACGCGCAGAACATGACGACGATTCGACCATTTTCTCGAAGAGAGGTCACTGTCTCTGCACCGCTTCCGATGCAATCTTGATAGGCAACTTCCAACGGCCCGAGAACCCGGAACGCTTCGCCTCCCTTTGGAGAAAACATTTACGTGACCGTTTGGGGAAAGCGGGGCGGTGGCCACAAAGAAGATTCGCTGCGGGCCAATGCATGCCGCGAGCTCGGAGTCAATATTTTCACGTCGCTTACTCATGGCGAAGACACCGCGTTGATCTATGCATGGTTGTCGTATGTCACCAAGCTTAGCCCCCTTTTTGGGAAAGCTACCGCCCTTGGTAAGCGAGTCAGGTGCCATCCCTGCTCGAGACCATAACATCTGTGGGAGAAGTGCGCGGCTGAACACCATCGAACGGCGGTCAGTTTGCGAATGACAACGCAAAGAACCTCTCATCGCAAGCTCCACAATCTACGAACAGATCGGATCCACGTTCGCGAGAGGGCCCCGGCGCTATAGACGATTTTTCGAATGACCTTGCGTTGCAACCCGGCTTCCGCACTCCCAGATGCCTCGGAGATTCCCTGGTATGAGGGCGAGCGCTCCACGACAGGGTTTCGTCCCGCGCTAGTCGAGCAGCTCTGAATAGTACGTGTGCACGATTTCCAGGCAGCGATTGAGGATGGCTTCTCCCGTGTCGAGTTCGAGCACTTCCCTGGCGAGAGCTTCGCAGACCGGCATGGACAACGATTGGACGGCCTTCTTTACCCTCGGGACAACAGTGCTGCTCGCGCTGAGCTCATCCACCCCGAGTCCAAGCAGCAGCGGAGTGAGTTGGATGTCACCGGCCATTTCGCCGCAAACTCCCGTCCAGATGCTATGGCGACGTGCCGCGTCTACGACTGTCTTGATCATCCGAATGATCGAGGGGTGAGTGGGCTCGTACAGGTGCGCGATGTGATCGTTGCCGCGGTCGACGGCGATCGCATACTGAATGAGGTCGTTGGTTCCAATGCTGAAAAACTTAACTTCGCGGGCGAGGTGATCCGCGGACAGCGCAGCGCTGGGCACCTCGATCATGATGCCCACCTCGATGTCGGGATTGAATTCCGCACCCTCCTCCCGAAGTTCCCGACGGCATTCGTCGAGAACGGCATTGGCCCGGCGCAGTTCTTGGATGCCAGAAATCATCGGGTACATAATGCGCACATTTCCTACCGCCGCCGCGCGCAGGATGGCTCTCAGTTGAGGCTTGAATATATCCGGGTGCTGCAGGCAGTAGCGGATCGCTCTGCACCCCAGAAACGGATTCTGTTCGTGCTCGAGCTTTAGACTCTGCGACGGCTTGTCCCCGCCAATGTCGAGGGTTCGGATAATGACCGAATAGGGCTCGGAGCGCTCGGCCACGAGGCGATAGTTTTCAAATTGCTCCTCTTCGTCGGGTGGTTCGTTGCGGTTCAAGTACAGGAACTCAGTCCGGTACAATCCAACTCCCTCGGCGCCGCTTCCGGACACCTCATCGAGTTCCTCAGGCAGTTCAATATTTGCAGAGAGAATGATATGGTGGCCGTCACTTGTCGTCGAGGCGGTGTCGCGTATCAGGCCAAGACGCTGTGCGACCTGAACCTTTCGCTGCTCGATCCGCCCATATTCTTGCAGGGTCTCCTCAGTTGGATTGAGGATGAGAACCCCCGTATAGCCATCCAGGAGAACGTCGTCGCCGCTGGACAACCTGCTGCAAAGGTCATGAATTCCGACGATGGCCGGGATATCCATCGATCGTGCCATGATTGCGGTGTGCGAGGTCTTGCTGCCTTGCTCGGTTGCGAAACCCAGAACGAGTGCACGGTTGATGGATGCGGTGTCTGAGGGTGTGAGGTTCCGTGCAACGATGACGTGCGGCTTGTCCTCCGTGGCAAGGACCCGCGGCGCCTTTCCGAGCAAGTGCCGGATCACCCGGCGTGCCACATCCTCGATATCTATGACGCGCTCGCGGAGGTACGGGTCGTCGATGGCACCAAGCGTACGGCAATACTTCTCGGCTACCTGATGGAACGCATACTCGACGTTGTGGCGTTCGTTTTCAAGATTGCGAAGGACCTCGTCGATTAACGTGCGATCTTCAACGACGAGAAGATGAGCATCGAAGATGCTGGCGTCCTTGGCGCCGATCGCGTCGGCTATTCGCTGCTGGATCTCAAGCAGTTCGGCACGCGTGGCAATGAGGGCCGATTCAAAGCGGGCGATTTCCTCTGGAAGTTCCTCTGCGGAGATGGTGCGAAACGGGATTTCCTCGTCATCCAACCAGTGGACGATTACCTGCGCATGTGCAATACCTGGCGCAACAGGAACTCCCTGAAGACGTGCTTCTTGTTTGCTTTTGGGATCACTTCCACTCACGCACAAGGCGTAGCATGTTTCCCTCGGGTTGAAACGCGAAAAAACCGCCCGGCAACGGCTAACGTCCGTTAACCTACTATTCCTCGCCGAAGCGCGTCTGCACGAGATTTTCGATTTCTGCGATCACCTTGTCAGCGTCCGCGCCCTCCGCGAGGAGGTGCAGCTTCGAACCCTTACCCGCCGCAAGCATCATCAAGCCCATAATACTTTTGCCATTGACGCGTTCACCGTCTTTCTCCACCCAGACATCGGCTCGGAATCGGCTGGAAATCTTGACGAACATCGCGGCAGGGCGGGCATGGAGTCCGTTACGGTTCTGGATCACGATCTCCTTTGTGCAACGGAGAACGTCATCAGTTTGTTTTTTTCGGGAGAGGAGACCCATTATCTGATACGTCGTTCACTCATCATTTGCAGTAAACGCTGATTAAATTCAACTGCGCTGTTTTGTCCCATGCTTTTTAATTTCTGGTCAAGCGCGGCGACTTCGACCAATCGGCCCAGGTCACGGCCTTTCTTGACTGGAATTATGACATGAGGAATTTTAATGCCCAGAATTTCGTAAAACTCGCGGTCAAGGCCGATTCGGTCGACATTCTCCAGCTCTTCCCAGTCTTTCAAGGTGAGGACAAAATCGAGCCGTTTCTCACTTCGGACGCTGCCGACGCCGAATATGGAGCTAATATTGATGACCCCGATACCTCGGACTTCCATGTGAAATCGAGTGATGTCGGCGGACATCCCGACGAGTTCCCGGCCCTCGATGGAGCGTATCTTGGTGATATCGTCGCTTACCAGACTGTAGCCGCGCTCGATAAGGGAAAGCACACATTCGCTCTTGCCGATCCCGCTCGCGCCACGGATCAGGGTTCCGATACCCTGAATGTCAACCATACTCCCATATTCCTGCGTGGAGGGTGCGAAATCAAACTCCAATGCGATCGTGGCCGCGTTGATGAACTTCATCGTGATCATGTGCGTGCGAAACACAGGAGTCTCGAACTCCGAGGCCATGTCGAGCAAAGATGCTGGCGTCGGTGCGTTTCGCGCGATCACCAAACAAGGAAAATTGCGGGAGAAAAGTTGATTGAGCTTTTCCTTCAGCGTAGCCGCGTTGAGACTGCGGAGGTAGCTGAGTTCGGCGGCGCCAAGCACTTGTATGCGCTTGCCTGCAAAGTAGTTGTAAAATCCCGTAAGGGCGAGCCCCGGCCTGTTAATGGTGGGCTCCCGGATCTTCCGGTTCAGGCCGCGGGAAGCGCCTTCGAGCCGCAAGCCGAGCGTTTCCGCGTGGTTTGCGTAGAAGTGCCCGACGGTGATGTGCGGGACCCGATGGGCTGCGGCCTTGGACATTGGCGTTACATCTGAAAATTCTCGCCGAGGTAGAGTTTGCGACTGATGGGATCGTTCAAAAGGAAGTCTTTCGTTCCCTGACTTTCCACGCGCCCTTCGAAGATAAGGTAGGCACGGTCGACAATATTGAGGGTCTCGCGGACGTTGTGGTCCGTGATCAGGATGGCCAGCCCTTGCGTGCGGAGGTCCTGGATGATTTGCTGAACGTCATAAACGGCGATGGGATCCACGCCGCTGAACGGCTCATCGAGCATGAGCAGCGATGGCTCGGTGACCAGCGATCGCGCAATTGTGAGTCTGCGCTTCTCGCCACCAGACAGGGTGAGGGCCATGTTTTTTGCAAGGTGCTCTATGCCGAACTGGGTGAGGAGTTCGTCGCAACGTTGCTTGCGAGCCTGTTTGCTTAGTCTCGTGGTCTCGAGGATGGCCATGATGTTTTCCTGGACAGTGAGCTTTCGAAAGATCGACTCTTCCTGCGGCAGGTAGCCCATGCCTTCTCTTGCGCGCCGGAACATTGCCATTCCGGTAACGTCCCGATCCTCGAAGATAACGCGTCCGTCATTAGGCCGGACGAGGCCAACGATCATGTAGAACGTGGTCGTCTTGCCGGCGCCATTGGGACCGAGCAAGCCGACGATTTCACCGCGCTTTACATTGATGTCAACGCCATTGACTACTGTGCGCCCTCCATAGATTTTCACCAATTTGTCGGTGGTGAGCAGCGGTTTGTGATCCTGCTGCGGAGTGGCGGGAAGGGGCGATGGGGCTGGCGCAATGCTCATCGGAATTATTGCTGACTACCGTCGACGATCACGGTTCTGCTGCCTCCCTTTGTCGTCATCTTGCCGTTCCGGTTTAGAGTCATAACGGTGCCTTCCTCGGTGGCGACCTGCATGTTGATATCATGCTGGACCGAGGGCCAGACTGTCAGAGTGATATTGCCGGAAACGGGTTCGTATACGGCCTTGTCCGAGCGGCCTGTGGCTTTAACCTTTTTGCCGGAATCGTCAGTGTTGTCTTGGACGATGATCACGTTGCCGAAGGCTTCGACGAGCTGGAGGCCTTTTCTGTCCTTGCCGAGCGTGACGCGAAGCCGATCGCAGAAGAGCGTGAATTGAGGGTCCTTGACCACAACGCTGCCTTCAAACTCCGCAACGCTCGTGGCGTTGTCGAATGTCGCCTGCTTCTTGGAGGTGATCTCGGTCTTGGCGTCTTTCGGACGGTCCTTAGTCAGGCCCTTGACACCAAAGGGATCCTTCGTTCCAGCGGGCTCGGCGCCCAGTTCGGGACTCATTGTCGGTTTCTCGTTTGGGGGCGCAGCGCAGACCGGCCATGAGACAATGGCGAGACAAAATAGCGTGAAAGAAAACAGGCGGTTCATGGTTTATCAAAACCCTCAGTGCTCAAAATGGTCATTTTCACATTGCCGAGAATTTTCGCGAAACGGTTCTTGGTGTAAAATTCCCCCGCGTCGCCGACGAGCTCAAAATCCTCCCTGCGAATCAGGACGCGGCTTTCGCTGGTAAGAATGCGAGTAGTTAAGTTAAAAATCGACCGCGGCAGTTCAACATAAATCTTCTTGTCGTCGTCGGAATACGCGTCGATTTTCAGATTTTCAAACTCGATTCGGTCCGCGTCCAACTTGCGAGCCTGCTCGGCATCCATCATCATCAAGAGCTTTCCCTCTGCGGAATATGAGGGAACCTTGATACCCTTTACAGGAACGCCGTCAGGAACGGGAATGTCGATCTCCTGCTCGCCATCGTCCTGTTCGGATCCCTCTTTTGCCTTCGCTTCTTTTTTCTTTTTTGATGCTGGTTCGGAAGAAGGAGCATTCTTTTTTGTCGGGGCCGGTGTGGATTGCTGGGCCAGGAGCGGTCCGGCCGAAATGGCGCAAGCGAGAACCAGACTAAGCGAGAACTTCACTACGGATGCGGCTGAGCAGGTCGAGAAGACGTGGAAGAGAGCGAAGGGGGATCTGATTTGGACCATCTGAAAGAGCTTTTGCGGGATTCTCATGCGTCTCGATAAATACTCCGTCGCAACCCGCGGCTACAGCGGCACGAGCCAGGACTGGCGCCAACTCGCCGTCGCCACCAGTGCGATCACCTGCTCCGCCAGGACGTTGCACCGAGTGCGTCGCGTCGAAGACTACCTGATAGTTTGATTGTTGCATCCAGTAAATGGAACGCATGTCCGCCACAAGGTTATTGTAACCGAAAGTGGCGCCACGTTCGGTGAAGAAGAACGCACGGCAACCGGCACTTTGCAATTTTGCAGCGATGTTTTTCACATCCCACGGCGCCAGGAATTGGCCCTTTTTCACATTGACCACACGTCCGCTGGTCCCGGCCGCAAGAATCAGGTCGGTCTGGCGACACAGGAACGCCGGAATCTGGATGATGTCGATGTATTGAGAGGCGACCTCGACCTCTTGCGGGGAATGGACATCAGTTGTAACAGGAATGCCGAGTTCGCCTCCGATCTCGGCGAGCAGTTCGCAACCGTCACGCGCACTCGTGCCACGAAAGGAGCTTATCGACGTGCGATTCGCCTTGTCGTAGGACGCCTTGAAGACAAATTGCGCGCCGAGGTCGTCGCAAATCTTTTTGAGCTTGCGCGCCATCCTTCGAGTGAATGCCGGGCTTTCGATGACGCACGGCCCGAGAACAAACAAGAGGTTCTTCCCGCCAAGAGTGTTGCTACCGATTTTTACGATACTGCGGGGCATTTGGGGTAGCCTAATGACAATCCGGTAATCTCGCCAAGTCTTTGCGACGCCTTTTCGCGTGTGGGGATCGTCGGGGTTGGAGCAGTTCGCGATGGGCGGCCGGTTTTGCTTGCCTGACGGGCTCAGTCACGGTCCATTGCGCCCGATGAGTGCGATCGACACAGAGACATTGTTGAGCCAGTTGAAGTGGCGCTACGCGACCAAGCAGTTCGATCCGACTAAGAAAATTGATCCAGGGACCTGGGCAGCCTTGGAAGAGGCCTTGATCTTGTCACCCTCGTCCTTCGGGCTTCAGCCATGGAGGTTCTATGTGATCACCGACCGGGAACTGAAGGAGAAACTTGTTCCGCTTTCTTGGGGACAACGCCAACTGGCCGAGGCCTCGCATGTCGTCGTCTTTGCCGTGAAGCACCCTATCTCTACTAAAGATGTTCGACGTCACGTGGAGCGCACGGCACAAGTTCGGGACCGCAGGGTGGAGGAGTTCGCAGGCTTTGAAAACGCCGTCAACGATTTCCTGGAGAATCCGCCCGGTTCACTCGATATCAAGGGATGGGCATCGCGACAGGTCTATATCGCTTTGGGAAGCTTCATGACCAGTGCCGCATTGCTTGGTGTGGATACCTGTCCGATGGAGGGTCTTGATCCGGCTGGCTACGATGAAGCGCTTGGACTTGTAGGAAGCGGCTATTGGACGGTGGCGGCATGCCCTGCCGGCTATAGGACGGCCGAAGACAATTACTCGGCCCTTCCAAAAGTGCGATTTAAGAAAGAAGAAATCATTACCTATTTGCCATGAATCCCATACTAAAAACTGCTATTCCCCTCGTTCTCGTCGTCATCCTGCTGCTGGTCATGTTCAGCGGATTGGGTGTGGTCGTCGAGGCTGGACATGTCGGCATCTTGAGGACCCTCGGAGCGGTGCAACCCGAGGCGCTACGAGAAGGCTTTCACCTGAAGAAGCCTTTTCTTGATCAAGTGGAACTGATGGATGTCCGCCTAACGGCCAGCCATGCCCAGGCAACCGCGGCCTCCCGAGACTTGCAAACGGTCAGCACGCAGGTCACGACGCAATATTCGATGAACGGCGAGATTGCTCCGCTCACCTATCAACGCATTGGCAACCTTGGAAAGGTGTCGGCCACCTTGGTCGAACCGGCTATTCAAGAGTGCGTGAAATCGGTGACGGCGAAGTTCACGGCCGAAGAACTTGTGACAAAGCGCGAGGTCGTCAAACTCCAAATCCAGCAGAGCCTTGCCGCTTACATCAACAACACGCTTAAGGAAAAGGGCGTCGAAAATGCGATCAGTATCGCGAACCTCGCTATCACGGACTTTAATTTCTCCCCTGAATTCAATCGAGCGATCGAGTCAAAGGTCCAAGCCGAACAACAGGCGTTGCAGGCCAAGAACGAGAAGCTGAAGCGAGTGACGCAAGCCGAGGCGGCGGCGGCGGAGCGGCAGCTATCGGCGGACGCTGAGGCCTATTCAACCGAAGTGCAATCGAAAGCACGGGCGGACGCGATTCGTCGGGAAGCCGACGCCCTGAGGCAAAGCCCCGAACTGATCCAACTCCGCACGGTTGAAAAGTGGGACGGTGTGCTGCCGCGGGTGAACGGAAGCCAGATGGTCCCATTCTTGAATCTCGGCGCGGAGGTCGAGGAGAAGCCCGCGCGGTAGCTTCGCGAAACGAATCTCAGGGCGTGGCGGGCAGGTCGCATCCGTGCACGACAACCCAGATCGTGACGGGTTGTCGTGAAGTCGCTTCAACCCTGTGCCTGCGGTGGGCCTCGATCATCAGCCAATCACCGGCAGTGAGATGAACTGTTTCTTCAGGATCTTGAAGCCGAACCGCAGCGGCTCCCTGGACGACAAGGACCCACTCGTCCCAGGTCTGGTCAAACCAGAAGCCAGGTGGCGAGAGTTGGCCAGCAGATACGATACGTTCGATACGAAACGATCTTGATCCGCAGAGCTCTTCAAGTTGCTCCTGCTTTGTGGAATCGGGAAGATTCTCGAAGATGGAACCATGCGCGGAACGTTTCACCGTTTTGGCTTTCTGAAAACGCGGAGGGCGCTCTTTCTGCATTCGACGTCGAGCGGCCAAAGGTCATTTTGTGCTGTTCCGTCGAGGTGAACGTGAAGCTTGCGGGGACCGTCGATCTGGACTTTCGAGACACGAAAGGCGATGGACTTCGGTCGATACTCGCGGCGTTCAAAAGCGATCGAAGCAAAGTGCCACCAGAGCTGGAGCTTACTGTAGCGGCTGAAGACCGACACCGTGAAAAGCCCATCGTCCATGCGCTCATGTGGCGCGACAGCGAAGTTCATACCGAAGAACGGGCCGTTGGATACCGTGATCATCAGGGCGGAAAGCATGATGCTCGATTCTCGATTTCGAGTCAGGACGTGGAAAAGGTGGCGGCTCTCATTGTCTGAGACGTGTGCCAGGGCATTACAGACAGGTCGATCAAGAGTGAGGCGAAACATCTGGCGCTCATAGCGATAAGCACGGCGCAGGAAGTCGATTACCCTGTGGACCTGTCCAGACTTGATTTGCTCGCCAAGCGGGTAAAGGGCTGCGTCCAAGCCGGAACCAAGGCATTCGAAAAACGGGCGGCCATTCGCGAAGCCTACATCTATTGGCCTGACGTGACCCGCAACGATCACCTTGCAAGCTTCAATGGGATCGACCGGCAGATCGAGGCTGCGCGCGAGATTGTTGTAGGTTCCGGCGGGGATGATGCCAAGCGGAAGGTGCGTTCCCAGCATTGCGGAAGCCACGCTCTCGACGGTGCCGTCCCCGCCCGCAACAGCGATCCAATCGCAGCGATTCGTCGTTGCATAACTGACAGCATCCTCCGGGCCGCCGAACTCCTCAATGTCCCGCGATATGACCTCTCCAAGCGTCGAAATGATCTTCGGAAGGAGTGACGCATCGAGCGATCCCGCCTTCGTGTTGTGGATGAGAAGACCTCCGGGCATTCCTGAGGACTTCGCCACTTTAGTCGAAAGGTCAACCGCCTTTCGTGGAATTCTCTCTCTATCAGGCCGCAACCGGAACTCTGCAAAGTGTATCCCAAGACGCTTGAACGCGTCGGCCTTGCACAAGTAAGGAATCTAGAAGGAAACCTTCACTCCTGCATACCAATTTCGCGGCATGGCGGGATCGATGCCGTCCGAGCGTATGCGGGCATAGTAGGACCGATCGAAAATGTTGTTCACTCCGCCAATAATGCTCACGTAGTCCTTGTAGACCTTTGCTTCCACAGTGAGATCCCAAACGTCATAGGCTGGAATAAATCGGGAGGATGTATTGGTGTCGTCGGCAAAGCTGGAACCGATGAATGTGCCCATGAAGGCAACTTTGACGCGATCGCGCCAATTGTAGATCAACCCAACTCTATAGACGTAGTCCGGTAGATATTGGGGCGTTCTTCCGTCGTTTGGACCGCTGATAAAGTCGCCGCTCTGGACGGTCAAGGCGTTATAGACGTAAAGCGATCCATAGGTATCGACCCAACTGGACCGTTTGCTCGCAACGGTCTCCTTCACGTTCTTCGAGGAAACGGAGACGATCTCGGGAGCAGTCCGATTAAAGAGGTAGTCCGCCAACCCGATAACGTCGACCTGCGTGAAAAAATCCCAGCCATAGACGAAAGAGCGCCCCGCGTTCTCGATGACGGTAAGGTTTCCGTTATCCGCCGTGCGCGTTCCAATTTGATCGGAGTTATCGATCATGAAGAAGCTCGTATCCCAGATCAGCCACGGCGTAGGGTCACCACGAAATCCGAACTCGTAATTCCAAACGAAGCTCTCCTGCAGGTCTCCATCAACAACCGTATTCGGAGTGGTCGGAATGGCCTGCGTGAAGATCGGCGGACGATAGGCCTGCGAAACGTTGGCGTAGGCCTGGATCTTTGGAGTGAACGAATATTCAAGCCCAACGCCAAACAGCGGGACAAAATTGAAGGCCGTCTGGTTGGCTAGAGGGTCATTTGACTGACTCTTCGATCTGTTGATCGTTTCGTGGACGGTCTGCCAGATGCTTTCAAGGCGCAAACCGGGAGTTATCGAAAGGTTTCCCAAAGTAAACTTGTTCTCGGCAAAGACCGAATAGTACCATGTGTAGCGCTTGCTTTGATTTTGAATCGGCCCCGACATGGCCGTCGGACTCTGGCC
>DATDAX010000125.1:0-5067 GCA_036525175.1 Terrimicrobiaceae bacterium
CGGAGATCCATAAGGCTGCGGAATGGTTCGCTGAAAACCTTGGTCCGGACGTGCCCTGGCATTTCACGGCTTTCCACCCCGACTTCAAGATGCTCGACAAGCCGCGCACACCTCACAAGACACTGACCCGCGCACAAGAAATAGCGCGCTCAAAAGGGCTCCACTACGTATACACTGGAAACGTGCACGACTCCGCCGGCGGCAGCACGTGGTGCCCAGGTTGCGGCAAACTCCTCATTGAACGCGATTGGTACGAATTGGGCGAATGGAACCTTGTCGATAATCGATGCAAATTCTGTGATTTTGAGATCGCAGGACGTTTCGAGAATCGCCCGGGAAGCTGGGGTGCAAACCGGCTCCCGGTGCGGCTCTCGCGATGAGACCACCGGTACCTGACCCTTGAACTTATGGCACGGGGCTCTGCCTAGGCCCGGCTAGGCAGCCCGCCGATTTGCTTTGCGCCGAGTCGACTGCTTGTGCCTTGCCTGTTGGCCCTTCGCAGCCGCCGAAACGGCGCGCCGTGTCTCCACGGCATGCATTTCAGCCTCGGTTTCGACTTCGTTCTTGGGTAGTTTGAACTCCGTTGCCTTCATATTACGACAATTTCTAAGCTACAATGGCCAAATTGGCCGTCAAGAGAATGCGGAGTCGTCACGGGGGAATTCTCGTCGCAGGGTCGTGCGCCATGGCGTGCGCGAGTTCTCACACAGTGCTGGTTTGCTTCCTTAGGCTAACGAAGGGATTCCAACAGTTGTTCGTATTTAACCCGATCGGGATGATTCTGAGGGAGTGTGCGGCGGGCAGCGGCGATAAGCTGAAAGGCGAGGCGACGCGCTTCGATGTCCCTGCGCTGATTCTTTCGAAGGAAGGTATACTCATAAAGCACATGCAACGTATCGGGATGAATTGGACCCAATGTGCTTTGAAGTCCCTCCAGCGCGGTTTGGTAAAGCGACTCCGCGCCGGATACGTCCCCTTTATCACGGAATATGTCCGCAAGTGTGGCCATGTTCCCGAACGTGTCGGGATGCCGCGGGCCAAGAGTCCGCTCGCGCGCGGCGACTCCGCTACGGGCAAGAGCTTCCGCTTCGTCGAGTTTTCCTTCTTTGCGTAAAGTGCGTGCCAGATTTTCCATGGCGGCGAGTGTGTCCGGGTGTTCCGGACCCAAAGCATTCCGCCGGCCCTCCACACAGCGACGGTAAAGATACTCGGCCTCTCCATAGCTGCCTGTTTCCAAATGAAACGCCGCATAATTGTTAAGCGCGAGAAGGGTTTCGGGATGGTCGGGGCCCTGGACGCGTTCGCGAACTTCGAGGCAACGCCGGTAAATGGATCCCGCAGCCCATGGATCGCCCTTCCGGAGAAGAAGGTTCGCCAAGTTTCCCTGCCCCGCGAGCGTCGCAGGATGGTCCGCGCCGACTTTCGCTTCGAGCGACCCTACCAATTGGCGGTAAAGCGGTTCGGCAGCGGCGTAGTCCCCTTTGTCCGATAGCAAGTTGGCGAGGTTATTCAGACAGGACAGCGTGTCGGGATCTTCAGGTCCCGCTGTGCGGCGCATAGATTCCCAGGCCTGCCGTGCAATGGGCTCCGCAGAGGCAAGATCGCCCCCGGCCTTGAGCACAAGAGCGAGGTTGTTCAGGCTGGCCAAAGTATGGGGATGGTCCGGACCCAAGATTCTTTGGCGGACTTCCAAGGCCTGCCGGTGAAGAGCCTCCGCTTCCGCATTGTTGCCGCGATCATGGAGCAGGTTCGCGAGATTGTTCATAGCTGCGAGCGTGTCGATATGCTCGGGGCCGAGCGCTCTCTGACGCTCGGCCAGACAGCTGCGAAAGAGGTTTTCAGCCGCTGCGTAGTCCCCCTCTTGCTGAAGGGTCAGCGCCTGTTCCTCCATCGCGGAATCGCTTAACGGAATCGGCGTCGGCGCGGGCAAGGCGGACGGTTCACCCGGAGCAAAAACCGCGATGAGGACTCCCATCACGATTCCGAAAACCAGAACGCAAAGAACTAACAATCGCCAAGCCGACAGTCCGGCTTGATTGGACTTCCCGGATGTTTTCTTAGAGGGATCGATGGTCAGGAAACTAACGAGATCCCCGGCCTTCCATCGAGCGCGAACTTCAGGGCGTTACGTAATGGATGCCGTGCTCAGCACTTATAGCGACAATACGCTCCATGTCCGGGCCTTCAGATTTGGCAAACTCCTCAGCGCAACGAGCGAAAAATATTTCGAATCGTTGCAATGAGCATTTTGCTCGGCGCATCGCCGACATTCTTGAAAGTGTGAACGCTCTTGCGTGGCATGAAGGCCACCCGCCACGTTCCACTTGCTCCCACTGGCCGTCCTGCAAGAATGCCATTTTACCTTCCTGAACGAAAAAGAACTCGTCTTCGTTGAGGTGGTAGTGTGGCGGCGGACCGGCATCGGGTGGCGTAATCTCCGTCCACAACGCAATTTTTCCCCCGGTTTGCGCCCCACTAAGATGGACGATAACTTGTTCACCAAACGCATGCATGACGTCGCCGACGCCACAAGGAATGACTATGGGACTCAATTCGGAAATCACTCTCACGAAGATAGCAGATTGAGACGGTCTTCGACAAGCGGCCATAACCTCGGCGCGCGCGGTGCGAACGCGCTCAACTTCATTGGAACATGGAGTCCGTAGTTCCCTTCGAAGCCCATCACGATCTGCCGTTTCCCCGCGAGGCGGTCTGGACCGCGCTGAGCAACACGGATTGGTTCAACCGCGCGCTTGGACTTCCAGCTGTCAAATATGAGTTCCAGGCAAGGGCAGAAGGCGGCAGTACAACATTGGCCCGCGCACGCCTCGCGGGCCTCGAAATCGTCTGGCAGGAATTGCCCTTCGAATGGCTGGAACCCGAGTTCTACCGGGTGAGACGCGTCATCGAAAGAGGACCGCTGCGTTCGGCGACCGTGAAACTGGAACTCCTCTCCCAACCCGGCGGCACCCGCGTTCGCATCACATCCGAAATTCTTCCTCGAAATCTTCTCGGGAAACTGCTGGCAGAACGGATCGTCCTTCCCAAAACCAGGCACGACGTGCGCCGAATAATGTCTCACCTGGAAGCCTTTCTGCGCGGACAGAAGCCGGTAGCTCTTCCACGCCTGGCCGTTCAACCGGTGAAGGAATTGGCGCTGAAGGTCGGGATCGACAGGCTGCGTCGTGTTGGCCTACCGGCCGAGCGAATCGCTCCGCTCGAAAAGTTCTTGCGAGAAGCGCCCGATGTCGAACTCACTCACATCCGTCCTTTCGCAGTCGCCAAAAAATGGCATGCCGACCCTTGGGATGTCCTCGCATTGTTCCTGCACTCAACCCGATGCGGCCTCCTGGACTTTCGTTGGGAGATTCTTTGTCCGAACTGCCGATCCTCGCGACATCAACTCGTCAAATCGCTTGGCGGGATTTCGCGAACCTCCCATTGTGACGTTTGCCAAATAGAATTCGACGCCGAGTTCGACAAGTCCGTCGAACTCAAGTTTGCCATCAACGAATCGATTCGACCGCGTGACGACCAGACCTTTTGTCTGGCGGGCCCGGGAGGCAAACCCCACGTCGTCAGCCAGATGTATCTGGAAACTGGCGAAGAACGTGCCTGGAAGCTGCCCTCGCTGACCCGGCCGCTTCGCCTGCGATCGCCCCAGGTGAAAGGATCTGTCACGCTGGATCCAGGGGAATCCTGCGAAAGAATACCCGCTTTTATCCGCGCGGGCGCAAGCGGATTCGAGATCAGTTATCAGAACGGGACGACATCGGAACGCATAGCGCGCGTTCACAACCCAAATTCGTATCCGATTCTTCTCAGTCTGGATCAGATCGGGTGGAGCGAGGATATCCTCACAGCTGCGCGAGTGACAAACTGGCAGGAGTTTCGAGACCTCTTCTCGCACGAGGTCATCTCTCCCAACGAGGACATCACCGTGGGATCACAAGTCGTCCTATTCACCGACTTGCGAGATTCGACCGCAATGTACCGCCGAATCGGCGACGCTCCCGCCTACGCGCTGGTGCGAGATCATTTTGCCATCCTCACAGAGGCGGTCCGCAGCCATCATGGCACCGTGGTAAAGACAATCGGCGACGCAGTAATGGCTTGTTTCAGCCGTGTGGACGAGGCTTTGGAGGCTGTGCGCGACATGAATCGGAACCTGGCTGCGTCCCGGGCAAAACGCGGTCTGGAGGTCCCTTTGATGCTAAAAGCGAGCCTCAACGAAGGACCATGCCTTGCCGTAAACGCAAACGACCGGCTGGATTTCTTTGGCACCACGATCAATCTCGCGTCACGTATGATCTCCTGCTGCGAAGGCGGCGACTTGTGCGTCTCGGATGAGATCTTCCAACGTCCGGAAATGACGGAATTCTTAAAGGCTTCGAACGTTCCACCTGAACCGTCGGACATCCGGTTTCGCGGCTTCAACAACCCGAGGCGCGTGTGGCGGATAGAAATGACCTCGCCGAAAGTTTCACCACATAACCGGTAGAAGCTCTTGCCGTACACAAAGCAGCAAGGTCGGCTCACACTGTTTCTTCTCTCATCTTAGAGAACCAATTTCGCCTATTCGGCCAAACCAATGGAGTTAACCTTGCTTGTTTAATATTGCATAGTTTCCTTAAGTTTCAAGTCAGCAATGGCGTGATAACCTCGATTCTTCAGAGGGAGGCGCCAGGTCTTTTCCCATTTTTGGGAATCTGTGGTATAGTTACCAATGGGTCTAAAATTCAGTTCTTTCTCACGCAGGGGTCCCGACAACGTTACCGAGGAATTGGTAGACGTGCTCTTGGACGCCAGGCCGTATGAATTCAAGGCCCTGTTCGTCATCGTTCATGCGGGACTTCGAGCCCGGAATGCTGCCAGCGGGGGCGAGGAGATGCTCCGGTTGCGCGCATACGAAAAACTTCAAGATCTGGTGCAACAGGGTCGGGTAAAGAAAGCCGGCAAGAGCTACAAGGGGATTCCAAAGGCTCTTCGCGCTTTCTCTGAAGACCTGAAGGCTCTCAGAAAGCACGGCAGATCATTTTCGGGAAAGCCCAACGAGGTCCGAAAAGC
>DATDAX010000126.1:0-14160 GCA_036525175.1 Terrimicrobiaceae bacterium
GCACTCGGCAGCGAGCGCCTTAAGCGTATCCCTGGCCGGATCGTCTCCGGCGATAAATAGCTTTGCCTTCTTCTCAGGAACCAAGCTGAGCCCGCGAATGGCGAGATCCAGGCCTTTGCGCACCCATTCGCCACCTGCAAAGATCAAGACGACGTCGTCCGCATTCAGTCCGTTCTGGCGTCGCCATTCCAGACGCTCCGCCTCCGAGATCGGCTTGAAGATATTGATGTCAGCAGCGTTGGGCACAATCTTAACAGGCGCAGGTCCGATATTATAGTGATCGCGGAGCTCGCGCTCGACACCGCGCGACACCGGGAGAAAATACGGAGGCCGCTTGCCAGGCTTGTACGTATAGAGATGATATTCCGCATCGCTCGTCACCTTCAAATAGAGGGCTCTCGTCCCGCGGCGGAACGGCGAAACCTTTTCGAGGTTTTTCAGTCGATCCAGGATTTTCTTTTTCGCCGGCTGGATATTTTGAATGGTTATCACATTGCCCCGCAACGTATTGCAACCGATTGTGTGGATGATATCGAAATATCGTCCCGGGATCGATCGGTTGGCTTGAACGTGGTAGGTCCAGAAATTGGCGACCTCTGGCCAACCTGGCCCGGGAACCTTATGCCAACGGATCTTGTTCAAGTCCAAGTCCTCGGCAATGCGCGCGAAGAGATGTACTTCGTGCCCACGATCCGCGAGTCTTTCTGCCACTTCGTTGACCGCACGGGCGCTGCCATCCCGCCGGTTACAAACAATCATTGAAAACGCGATTTTCACTTCTGTTACCTCCTTTTTTTCTGTTCCCTTTGCTCTTTGAGCAAGAATTAAGTTGCTCTGCAACCTTGGTTTCCTTGAGCCATTTGTAACTTAGCTGACAAGAAACGCCTCAGTTCCGTACTGCCAGCCAACCGCTGTTTCCCAACAGCATCGCCGAATTCGCATCATGGATTGAGATGGAACTCGACTCGACGCTGCAAGGGTAAAAAGCCGCAAAAGGCGCTGCAGGCTGGAAGCCGAGGCGACGATCAATCGTGACCTTGATGGCCTTTACAAACCCTAAGAAGCCTCGCTCTACTATGCGGGTGACGGAGTTGCGGCGGCTTCCGCCCTTTGGCGCCGCGCGGTCTGCACTAGTTGCAACTTCGTCACATAGGTGCGGAACGCTTTCGGGTCAAGAGCCGCTCCGAATACGATCCACAAAATTGAAAACGTCGTAATGATATTGCCGACGAAACAAGCTGGAATAAGAGCTAGCATGAACGCTCGGCCCAACATGACGTCCGGGGTCCTCATTCCAATTCGGTATCGAAGCGCCATCTCCTGCCACATTCTCCAAAGCGCGTAGATGATCAATGGCGCACCAAGCCAGCCGAACTGGAAAAAGATCTCTGCGTACCCGGCATCTGCGATCACTGACTGAGTACCCGTCCCTCCGACATTGATTCGGCCTGAAATGCCGCTAGCGCCAAGACCTGAACCAAGGGGATTCGTCAAGATGGAACCTAAAGAGGCTTGATAGATCTCAACCCTGCCTTGGTAGGATCCGTCGTTCTGCATATCCCCAAGTGATGAAAAGCGATCCTGCACCTTCTCCGCACCCGGCATGGCGCCCATCCCGAAATAGCCCGCCACCGAGATGACGATAAAGGCAAGTGCCAATTGGATGAAACCGGTTCCTCGATTGACCAGCACGTAAATCATTACCGACAACGCAGCCAAAATAATTCCCGTTCGCGTGCCGGCCAGTAGGATGACGGAAAGCACAAGGATAACTCCGAACCAACTGAGGGGCGTTCTCCAACGGGGTGACAGAATCATTGGCACTACGGCGAATCCAAGAAAGCCACCGAGCGTTCCGCGCTCAGACATCGTTGAAAAGACCGCAAGCTTAGTAGGTTCCAAAATTCCGAGATAGCCCTCCAATCCCACAGCGCGAACCCAAAACGCGTCCCAGGGAGGGATTGTCATATACTGATACCAGCCGTATGCCGACGCCAGGATCGCGCACCAGGCTGATGTGCGAAGCCAGCGATCCTTTGTATCCTGCGAGGGCCCTAATGTCAGGATATAGCCGAACATGGCGATCGGTGCCATGACCTCTGCCAGAGCATAAACCGCCGCGAACTGGATGCGCGCAAAGCCGACGAGAAAACCGTATCCTATCGCGATGAAAAGACAGTTAAGAATGGTCTTCGTCGATTTCGGCAAGGTATTGTAACTCATGACGAACGGGATCATCATGAGACCCGTCACCAGCAGTGGCGTCAAACTTACAGGTGAAAATGGGTTGAACACGCCGGCATTGTAATCCAGCAAGCGCCGCAGACCGCGATTAAATACGTAAACGATAACGACATAATCGACTAGAAAGGTCGACCTTTGAGCTGCCAGAAATGCGGCAATTCCAACGATAATAGCAGCGACTAACCAATCCATTAGTACCGACTAAACTATACGCACCTAATCAGTGCTTGGCAACGCGTTTTGGCAGCTGCCGGAATCGATCAAACTCAACGTTTTCCCAAGAGCTTTCGTATCGCAAAGCCGACTCGTTCGGCATACTTGTCCATTGTGTATTCCTGACTGCGTTGCCTTGCGCGCTCGCCAACGGACCGTGCCCATTCAGGATCGAGAAGATACTTCAAGATAGCCTTCGCAAGCTCGTCGGGTTTGTTCCAAGTGACCAGTTGCCCATCGACGTCGTTGGTTATGATTTCTTCGGGTCCGCCAGGTCCGGTTGCCACCACAGGCTTTCCAAGCGACATCGCCTCGATCACCACGATTCCAAACGGTTCGCGCTCTGAAGCGTGCACAACAACGTCAAAGGCTTGCATCCATTCCGGAACGTTCCGCTGCACTCCGACCATCCGGATCTTTTCCTCCAAGCCAAGTGTCTTGATTCGCTCGCGCAGCCAGGATTCGTATTCCGGCTCAAATTTGAACATTCCACCCACAATGACTCCCTGACACTCAGGGACCTTTTGAAAGACGCGGGCCATCGCCTCCACATAGACGTGCATGCCTTTCCAGTGTTGCAGACGACCTACGATTCCCACGATCGGACGATCGACATCCAATCCCAGCTTACGCCGTATCTCCGCGGGATCCTGATTCGCAGCGTCCGAAAAGCGCGTAAAATCAGCCGCCAATGGAACTCCTATAACTCGATGGCGAACGAATGATTGCTGCAATATTGCGGCAAAATTCGAGCAAGCGAGCGCGCCGGCGGCGGGCACCTTGCGAGAAAGGCGGTCGACTGCGCTGTTGTCCGGCAATCCCATTTGAAAGTAGATAGCCGGAATTTTCGCCAACCTTGCCGCGGCGCCGCCATAGATATGCGCCTTTGTCATCCATCCGAGAACGAGGTCTGCCTGATGTTCCCTTATCAGGCGCTTAATCTCGAAAATGGCGGAGACAATCTTCCACGGTTCGCGGAGGCGGCCGCTATCCACAACTTCGACTCGCACCCCCGTCTCCTCGAAGATCTTCTCGAGCTCGCCTTTTTCGAGGAGGACTACTAAAACGGAGGATAGCTTTGCGGCCTCCCGATAGCGAAGGAGATGAATCAAGGCTTCCTCAGCTCCACCATGCAAGTGCGCCGACGGCATGACGATAACGACTCTCATAAAAAATTACGTTGGCGGCAAAAATCGGGCCGCTATCGAAGGCATTCGATTGTCCTCTGCGCAATAACGGGCCACGCGAAATACCTTTCGAAGAACGCCTCCATCTCGTCGCGACCTCTCTCTCCTTGCTGCCACTTCAAGAGGATCCACTTCTTGATGCCTTCGATAAACGCAGGCAAGTCGTCGCGGGACGCTAGGATCAGATTCGGAGGCGAGTCGTTCCGCAAGAGCGCGTCCGTATGGTCAGCCCAAGTGGAAGCTACGGCCAAACCATGCTGAAAGCCGGCAATGGCAGAGCCGCGCCGTGTCGAAAGACCGTCGATAAAGGGCGAAATAAGAATATCCATCGCCCGCAATCGATCTGCCACATCTGCCGCGGCCAGCGGTCCCTCATCCTTGAAGGGAAAGCCCGCGCAGACTTCACGAAACTCCTTCCCGTCCTTGCCAACGTACAAAACAAGGGCCTTTTCATGCACGTTCGCGGCGCCGCGCACCGCAGCTCCCATCCAGTCGGTCATGCGACTCGGATGCGAGGAACCGAACATTCCAAGCACCAGCGTATCAGGCGAAATGCCAAGAGCCTCTCGAGCGGCTTCTCGTGAAAGTTTCGAGCAAGGGAGATTCGAACCCACCGGCAGATGGTGACAAACCGCCTTCGGCCAGACCGCCTTGATTTCCGGCTCCCAGCGGGTGGTAGAAACAAAGATCGTATCCGCCAAACGCGACAAGTCGCGCAGCTGCCGACTCTGCCATTGACGCATCACCCACAACTTGAAAGGGCGGTCAGGAACCTGCGTCTCATGAAACATGACAGCCACCCGCGTGCGACCCGATCGTTTCAATCGGCGCAGCATCCGAACCAGCCACGGGCAATATCCCCACTTGCCATACCCGAACGGATTGTATTCGACGACAAGCCAGTCAATCGAACGTCCTTTCTCAAGGACGTCGGGAAGCTTTTCAACCGACTGCGGCTTGTTCGAGTCGAAGAAGGGATTCACTTCCACGCCCTCACAAGCTAGACGTTGCTTGCCGATTGAAGTCCAGACGCTCGTCTCGACTCCACTCTGGGCCAAGGCACTCGCCAACCAATAGGTATAGTCCCCAATCCCGTCAAAATCCGGTGGAAAGGCGGCGCTGAGAAGTCCGATACGCAAGACAGTGAAACCTAATTCAGGAGCGGGACCGACATCATTTTCGGCCACGCTTGGCTACGCTCTCAAGGATCTCGATCAACCGCATGGTCACCTTCTCCAAAGCGAAGTGCTCCTCTGCACACCTCCGCGATTCACCGGGATCGCCCCATCGACCCTCGGCCTTCCGCAGGCTCAACTCGCGCAGCGCGCCGGCCAACGTCTCCGGACGGTCGTCCTTCAGGTGAATGTCTCGCGAACACAGGTAATCCGCGTTGCCATTGGTACGGCCGACAATTACAGGGAGACCACATGCTTGAGCCTCTGCAACGGAGGACCCAAAATTCTCTTCATCGCTCGGCTGAATTAAGACGTCTTGCTGACCAAGCAGAGCGGGTACTTTATCCCGAGGGATACCCTTGTCCCATCGCAGCCGCTCAGGATATGGAAAAGCCCCGATCAGCTTCTCGTAACCTGGAACAAAGCCGATTCCACCGACGAGGCTCAATCGGACGTCTACTCCCTCACGAATTGCGAGTGCAGCGCCGTTGAGAAAAAGATCGAGACGCTTCCTCGGAATAATACGTCCCAGCCAACATGCCCGCACCGAAGAATTCGAGCTTGCATTCGTATCCAGCACGTCCGTTGTGAACATCTTGAGATCGATGGGATAGGGCAGCGTCAGGATCCGCTCGTCTCGGACGCCATACAGGTTACGGAGCGTTCGCTTTGACTCGAGGCTTCCTACGATAAAGTGGTCGGTAAGCTCCAGAGGAGGCAAGCCCAGGCGCGACAGACGCAGACGGGCCAAGAGTTGCCATTTGAGGGCCGCCGCCGGACCCGCAAGCGCCTTGATCTCGTCGTGGCGCTCAAGAATCGAGCGTGCGTCCGTGCCCGGAGGGCCTTGAATATAGCTAACCACGGGGACAGCACCCATCTTCCCGCGCGCAAACTCACCCAACCACAAACTGAGATCGTACTTCTCGGCGGCATGATTCCTCGCCATCTCGCGCACGAGCAACCGAATGTACGTCGCAGCATCGTATTGGCCCGCAACAAATCCCGCAACCGGGACGCGACTCAGACGCTGTCGCAAGCGATCCGGCGCGACATTGGTCGTATCCAGGAACTCAAATCCCGGCAGGTTTCCGACCGCAGGCCGGGGGTCGACAAACGAGGCCTTCGAATAGAAATGAATCTCGTGTCCTCTCAATAATAACTCGCGCAGCAACAACGCGTTCGCCGACGCTACACTGCCCGCCTGCTCGGACACGAATCCAGTGACCGCTAGCTTCATGCTCTGGCAGCCGCCCGATGGCCTCGAAGGACATCCCGGATCAGACATTCCCATCGAATATCTTTCACGTTAGTTCTGGGATCTAAAGCCGGAGTGATTTTGCCCACAACCACACCACCGCCCCATGATCGCCACAAGCTCCAAGGGCGTGACATGGCAGCCATCCGCGGTTTGAGTCTTACCTGTATAAATAACACTTGCCGCCCGAACTCCAAAAAATGCCGTAAGCAACAAACTTCACAAAATCCGATCTCTTGCTGACCAGGCCCTTGCTACAGTCCAAAACGAGGAGGCGCCTTTCCAAGGGCAACTTGCTCTGTCCAAAATCGACTGTGCGGTTCTCGGGAATGCTTACGAATCCACCCTGGCAAGTGCGTCATCATATAGAGAAACTCGCCCGCAAAAGCTATCGCCGCCTTGACATTTCCCAGACTTGGCTTCTGGCCACGAAATCGAGAAAGAATGACGGCAAGCGCATGCTTCGGAAGCCGAATGGCCACTTGCATGGGACCTGCACCGAGATCCATAGTTGATATGACCCGTCCCTCCCAACGTTTCCCCAGCTTGACGAAAGCAGGAAGCGGCCTCAACGGATGGTCAACCGCGGCCTCGGGAATGCATTGCGCGTCTGCCCCCAGCCGATCCAGTCGCGCGAAATACTCGATGTCCTCAAAGGCAATGGTGTAGCGTTCGTCGAATCCTCCCGTGACCTCGAATAAGCTCTTGCGTATGGCAAAATTGCATGAAGCAAAGATCTTGGCGGGAGCACGTACATCAGGCGCTTCATAACTCAGGGAAGTGGGCTCCGGAACGGGGTAGGTAAAGCCGTGAAACAGACCCTTGGCGCCGGTCGCGCTAAAGGCTTTGAGATAGGCATCGAGAAATCCCTCTCTGGGAATGCAATCGTCGTCAAGAAACACAAGCCACTCCGAGTCTGCGAGCTTGCCCCCGAGATTGCGATTGGCCCCGGGACCCCTCCTCGGTCCCTGACTCCATCGAACAGCCGGAAAATTCGTCGCGATCATCCTGCGACTTTCATCGCTCGATCCGTCGTCGCATACAATCGTATCCACTCTGCCATCCGCCGGCAGAAGTGGAAGCAGCTTACTAAGGCAGCGTCTGAGATCCCCGGTTCGGTTGCACGTGGGAATAACAATGCTCACCAATGGCATCGGTACAGTGTGTTAATCAGATGTCTGGCTTAAGGCCGAAGCGCAGAAATCTGTAATGGCAGTGCTCTAATACTCATACGTGCTCGACATGCATCGCTAGGATCACGAACCCTCCGGAAATTTGGAACTCAATTCTCGCCTAAAATAAAAAAAACCACGAAACACTCGTCAACCACGGGCCCGTTGGCTGCCCACCATCTCCGGCTCACACTATCTTTGGTTTGCGGCTTCGACGCGGACCTTTTGAGAGTCACAAGGCGGGTTGCAACCCGGCGGCACGCAGGTGTGTATCAGCGACAACGGACCAGGAAAAGCGCTGCTGCTGTAAAGAATGCCCATACTCTCCCATAGTCTTCGCCAGCTCTGGGTTCTGGAGAACGCTCACAATCTTTTGTGCGAGGTTTGCCGGATCCTGGTCCGCCCATACGCCACCGCGTCCGTCCTCAATAAACTCTCGGCACGCAGGTGCCGTGCCGCATATGACCGGCTTTGAATACGACCAAGCTTCCACGTAAGCAATGCCGAATGACTCGTGGCTCGATGGAAGACAGAAAAGGTCGCACGCGGCCAGCGCGTCGGCTTTTGTCCGCTCGCTGACGAGACCCAAATCACGGAAGGAACCTGGCGGCAGCTTTCCGAGTTTGTCTTGATGCGGATCGCCAGGACCTCCCAACAGAACGCAGGCGTCCGGGATCGATTGCAGCACAATCGGCCAGGACTGAAGCAACGCAAAGTAGCCCTTTCCCTCATCTTTTCGTCCAAGGAAAAGGACGCAGGGACGGCTTCCCAAATCGAGCTCTCGCCTGATCGAACCAGCGTTGCCGTCGGCTAAACACATTGGAGGCAGTCCGCAAAGGAAAAGGTTACGATCCGGAACTCCCAACTCCGAGAGGTGCCGCTGTTCGTAATTGGTCTGACACATTACCACGTCGGCCTTCTTGTACAATCGAATGTCAAGCACATCGTCGCCCCAACTTCTGGGATGAACCGCGGGCCACACAGTGAAGCGAACACCGGCTCTTCGTGCAAAGCGCAGAAGAGCAAAACCCAAATAGTCCCGGCCGGTACCCACAAAATGGATCCAGTCGACCGTTCCAAGTAATCGATTCAGGGACCTGATAGGCAGAGCTTTTGACACCATGAGCTCGAGCGCTGGATGGAGAGCCGGTCTCGCAGCTAGGCGGATCATGACTCTATTGATTTTGGTCCATATTGCAGGACTCGATCCGCACTTCACCGGCCACGGCACCGGGCTTTCTGACCTACCCAATTGAGGATGCTCAGGAAAAACAGACACGAAGACGCCCTCGACCCCCAATGTCTCAAGGGCCGTCGCGAGGCCGCGCTGGTACGAGCCGAGCCCACCGACATAACTCGGCGCAGTCAGTGCTGCAATGGCAACCCGCCACCTACCCTTCATGACGCATATCCGCCTTGGCTTGACACCTCACAACTTGGGCTGAACATGGAAGCGCGAATCGGTGTAACGGATCAAACGATTCAGCATCCGAATGAAGAGCGGCCATTTTACGAGCCACCGCGTTGACTCACGCCGCCGCTCCAGCTCCGCATCCCACCGACGCTTTTCCCCGTTGGTCAGATAGGACACGTAAAGCTCGTTCACCGGAAGACCTACCTCAAATACCGGGCCGGCGTAGTGAATAAAGGCGGGTGCCGCAGGGTTCGAGAGAACCGCTTTGGGCTGCCTCGTACCATAGTCCACTGCCATGGTCGATTCCATGCCCTGGGGAGGTAGATTGAAGTTGAAGATCCGTCGCTGTTTTCGCAAAACAAGCCAATTGATCGCCGGTTGGTCGATCGGACTCAGCTTTCGCTCAAGGCAGGTGCTTCGAAATTCCGGTTCCTGGATCAACGAGAGCAATTCTTCTTCTTCGTAAAGCGGGTCTTCAAAAGCAAAGAAGCCCGAATTGAATGTCAAAAGCGGCCAACACGAAGAAAGGCTAGCCAGGAAGCGCAGCGAATCGTCGGAAAACGTCCAGCGGTTCTTGGCCCATTCTGTATCCGCCACAACAAACGCGTCGGAAGGAGCCGCCTTCAACCACTCCCGCGGCTCTTTCAGCAGGATAATGTCCGTATCAAAATAGCAGCAGTTACTCTGTAGCAACGCTATGTATTTACTATACAAGGGATGCGCCGACCTTTCCCTCAAGAAAGCGAGTAACTTCGAATTCTCGTCGTCAATCCAACGGCACCCCGCAGGCGGCTCGAAATCCTTCTCCCCAAATGGGATTATCCATACCGGCAATTCGCAGCCGACTTTGCGCAGGGATCTGACGAAGACTTGGAGATGAAGTTCTGCTTTCTTATTTGCAAGTAGTAGTATTTTGTCGATTCTCATTCCCGAGAGATTCTTCCCTGACATTTTTTTGGGTTTTTACGTACACACCGATACAGAGTTGGTCAGATCAAGCGTGCCGCAGAGTGCTGAAACGTCCAATCCTACAATGGACCGATATGGACTCGGCGCAAGGCCGATGTGTCAGCGACCGCCTTGCGCTTCGCGCAGTTTCACGGCCATTCCATAAGCCTCAGCCACTTTCTCAGCAGAAGCCTTCCAGGAGAACTTGGCAGCCCGGCGAGGGCTGAGAGCCGCCAACTCGCGCCTACGGGCCGGATTTGAAAGGAGGTCGAAAATTGCGCTGGCGACGGCCGCCTCATCCTTGGGATTGACCATTATCGCAGCGTCACCAGCAACTTCCGGCAGCGAACTTGTGTTCGAGCATACTACCGGCGCCCCGCACTGCATCGCTTCAAGAACTGGAAGCCCAAAGCCTTCGAGAGTAGAAGGAAAAAGGAACGCTTCGCAGGCGCTATACAGGCAACAAAGGTGTTCATCCGAAACGCCGCCAGCCCAGATGACGCGGCCGCGGAGCCCTGGTTCCTTCTCAATCTCCTCCTGAATCGCCTTCACGCCAAAACCGGCCTTCACATTGCCCACCAAAACCAGATTTCCGTCCCAGGATGGAAGCCGTCGGAGGACACCGTAAAAGCTCCGGATCAACAGCGGAATATTCTTGCGTGGCTGAGGGTTCGAAACCGACAGCAAGAAGGGCTTGTCCGCCAGTTTGTAACGACCCCGAACCTCCGCAAGCAGGCTCTCCGAAGTAACGGGATGAAAACGATCCCCGGCAGAAAGGGGCGCGACGATGACCCGCTCAGCTGGGAAACCCGAAAGGTCACAAAAATCTTCTTTGGTATACTGCGACACGGCCGTCACGAAATCCCTCTTAGGGTCCAAACTGACGATCACAGATTCGAGCGTTCCCAATGTGATGGCATCATATTCGGCCTTGAATCTCAAAGGGATAACATCGTGAATCGTGATCACACGCGGAACCGCAGGCGAAAGCCAATCCGGCGGCGATCGGAAGGTTGAGTGAAACACGTCAATGTCCTCTCGCCCAACTCCCCAGTCTACAGACGAGTGAGCAATGCGCCTCAGAGCAGCGAGCCTGAGAGTCCGCAGTTTTCGACGCACTGAAGACACTTTTTTTCCCGTGCGGTTCGCTCGTTCCTGAAAGCGGTAAAGCACCTCTGCTGCTCGCTCGCCAACCCTGGAATGTGCCCGATACCCCTTTACTGCCTTGATCGATGGAGTCAAAACTGAGGCGGCCCATTTTTCCACAGAGAGGCTCGTTATCATCGGATTCCAATCTCCCCCAAAACCTCCCGTGACTCGGAGGTCCAGATTCGGATCGACCCGCAAACAACGCAGCAACTCCTGAATAACACGCCCCACCCCCGTCATGACAGGCTGCATGCCTGGTTGGGGAACCGCGAAGGACACCTCATAGGCAACCCGAATCATAGAGTGCCAACCGCCTCTTCCAACCCTCTCTCTGCGACTGTCGAAGACGCTTTCGAGAGGTTCATCGTCAAGGCGACTTGCGGATCAGGCGGACGCACTTGCTAGTCGAAAGAACTCCGATTTGGACTGCATCAATTCGTCGTAGGTTCCTGCCTCACCAATCTTGCCATTTACCAGGACATAAATGGCGTCGCATCGCTTGACGGTCGTCAACCTATGCGCGATTGAGATGATCGTAATCTCCCCCTGCAAGGATTCAACCGCGCGCATGAACTTTGCTTCAGTCTCATTATCCAACGCGCTGGTTCCTTCATCCAGTATCAGCATCTCCGGATCAAAATAAAGCGCCCTCGCGAGTCCGACCCTTTGGCGCTGTCCTCCACTAAGCATGACACCGCGTTCGCCAACCTGAGTCTCGAGTCCACTGGCCATCTTCGCAATCACTTCCTCGAGCTGCGCCGACGCAATGGCCCTTTTCAAGCGGTCTTGGTCAACTCTGTCGTCGGCTACACCCAGCGCGATGTTTCGGACTAGACTATCATCCAACAGAAAAATCTCCTGGGGAACGTAGCCGATCCGCGTTTGCCATTCCGGAGGCACCGGCTTCGAAAGCGTCTTTCCATCGATGAGAATTTCTCCTCCGGTCGGTTCGTAAAGCCCGAGCAGGATGTTGATTAGAGTGGATTTTCCCGAACCCGTCTGGCCAACGAATCCGATCGATGTGCCTCGCTTGATTCGGAGGTCGATGCCGTCCAGAGTCGGGCGTTCCACACCCGGATAATTGAAGGTAATGTCGCGAAGATTGATTACGTCGCTAAACAATTGGCCTGCCTCGGCGGTTTCGGCCGACTTCCTCGCAATCGGAACCGGATAGGAGGGCGAGGAAAAATCCAGCTCGTCGGCAAGCTCATCCAGTGAGAAGCGATTGGTCGCGACAAGATGGAGACTACTGTAAAGCATCTGAATATTGGGCAACAAGCGGAAGCCAGCCATGGCCATGACGCCGAGAGTCGGAAGCACCTCATCAAGTCGACCCGCTGCCAGGGCGGCCATGGCCCACGTGATGGTGCCTGCAAACGCAATAGGCTCGATAAGGTTGCGAGGAAGCCCCGCAATCCAAGCGCTCATTACTCCCGCGTGTACTTGGCGAGTTGAAAGCCCATCGACTTTGTCGATGAAAAACGGACCGGCATTTCTAAGTTTAATGTCGCGCATGCCAGCGATAAACTGCTGCACGAGCCGGTTCAACCCCTGGCTTGTCTCCTTTGCGACCTCGTTGATCGAGCGCACCCGACTTCGGGTGATCCGCATGAACAACAGATAGAAGCAGCCAAAAAACACGCCGGCTACCAGCGTCGCAACGGGCTCAAGAACGAGAAGGCCAGCCGCTATGACGACCGTGGTAAACAACCTCGCAGCAAAGTCGCAAAGCGGCGCAAGAAGAAAGCTGGTAAACATGTACACATCGGTGTTCGCTTTCTTCGTAAGGACCGCAGAGTTGCGCGAAGCAAAGTACAAGTAGGGCTGGCTGTAATACTTGGAGAGGAGTTGCATGCGCAGCCAATGCCCCACAGCACCGACGTAACGCGCGACAATGACCTGGCTGACGATCGTCGATGCGCTCGCAACCACAAGCGACAGGATTGCCAACACTCCCGTTACGTAAACCAGTTGCTTGTTGTCCGTGACCTTAAAAAGCGATATCAGAAACTTGCCAAGATCCGATGTAGCAAAGCCCTCGGGATGAGCTGCCACAGAGAGAAAGGGAAGCACCGAAGCCACGCCGCCCAACTGCAACACCGCAACCGCGATCATACTCCCGACGACCACAAAGAGCCTTCTCCTGCCAAAAGGCAAGACGACCTTTATGATCCTGCCAAGAAACGCCAGCGATCTAGAGGTGATTGACGCCATCAAAAAATATCAGTTACGGGAACGCGCAAAAACTTCTGCGCGATGCGACAACCCGTCCACATGGCAGAACATCGATTCTCCCGCGGCCCCAAAAGGCTCTCGGTGACATCTGGCCCGCCTGTATTCATAGGATAACAACCAGACTCTCGTCGCCAAAAACAAGGAGATTCTTCACGACACCAACCCGGAAATTCGCGAGATAAGATCCGGTTGCTAGTACCGCTCCCAATGCCTGAGGCAGAACGCTGGCTGGAAATTGGGAGAGAGTCCGAAAAGTGCGTTCGGTCAGATCGAGTGAGGCTTTCCAATGCTGTAGACGTAGAAGCCCAAGCTCTTCAGCTTGGCCATGTCGAGGACGTTGCGTCCGTCAAAGACCCAGGCCGGCTTGTGCATCTCCTCATAGACCTTCGCAAAATCGAGATCGCGAAACTCATCCCATTCTGTCAGCACCAACACTCCATGAGAGCCTTTGGCCGCCTGAGCCGCGCTCGAGCAAATCTCGATCCGGGGATCGTCAGCCTTGATTTCCAGATCGGCAAAGATCTGAGAGGCCTCGACCTTCGGATCGTAAATGGCGAGTCGCGCCTGCTCGTCGAGCAACGCCTTGCAAATCGAGATTGCCGGCGATTCGCGCGTGTCGTTGGTATCCTTCTTAAAGGCGAATCCCAATACAGCCAGACGCTTGCCGGATACTGTATTGAAAAGGGTCCGGATAACCCGCGTAACGTATCGGCTCTTTTGCCAATCGTTGATGCGAACGACATGGTCCCAATAGTCCGCGACCTCCGGAATGCCGAAGTAGCCGCAAAGATAGACAAGATTCAGAATGTCCTTCTGGAAGCAGGACCCTCCAAAGCCAACCGACGACTTAAGGAACTTCGGTCCGATTCTGGAATCGGTGCCGATCGCTCGCGCGACCTCCTCCACGTCGGCGCCCGTGTTCTCACAAAGCGCTGAAATCGAGTTGATCGAGGAAATGCGCTGAGCGAGGAACGCGTTTGCAACGAGTTTGGCAAGCTCGGAGGACCAAAGATTAGTCGTGAGAATTCGCTCACGCGGCACCCACCGTGCATAGACGGACACTAGCTTCTCGATGGCAGCAAGCCCCTCGGGCGTCTGCTCACCGCCGATCAGTATGCGATCGGGCGCCTGCAAATCTTCCACCGCGGTGCCCTCGGCAAGAAACTCC